>NZ_JAGE01000001.1:2890000-3165000 GCF_000526495.1 Ruminiclostridium josui JCM 17888
ATGCTTGAAATTCTTGAAAAGATAGTAAACGGAAAAGGTACTAAAGAAGACCTTGATTTACTTGAGGAACTGGCAGATACCATAAGCAGTACGGCATTATGCGGATTGGGTAAGTCAGCTGCAAGCCCTGTTGTAGGTACATTGAAGTATTTCAGAGAAGAATATTTGGAACATGTTATAGATAAGAAGTGCAAAACACATACCTGTAAGGCTTTGGCTTCTATAGTTATAGAAAAAGATAAATGCAAGGGCTGCAGTAAGTGTGCCAGAATATGTCCTGTTCAGGCAATTGAAGGAAAGATTAAGGAGCCGTATACAATTAATCAGTCAAAATGTATCAAGTGCGGTGCCTGTTTGGAAACATGTCCATTTGCAGCAATAAAGGAGGCGTAAATAACAATGGGAACTATGATAATTGACGGACAGATGGTTGAATATACCGATGAAAAAAATATACTGGCAGTAATAAGAAAAGCAGGTATTGAGCTTCCGACCTTCTGCTACCACTCAGAGCTCAGTGTTTACGGTGCGTGCAGAATGTGTATGGTTGAAGATAAATGGGGCGGCACCATAACCTCATGTTCAACGCCTCCAAAGGATGGAATGGAGGTATGGACAAATACAGATAAGCTTAAAAAACACAGAAAAATGATATTGGAGCTTCTTCTTGCAAACCATGACAGAGATTGTACAACCTGTGAAAAGAGCGGAAGATGCAAGCTTCAGGAAATAGCTTTAAAAGTTGGAGTAAAGAAAATAAGGTTTGGACAAGAAAAGAAAGAAATGCCTATAGATGATCTTGGTCCATCGATAATCAGAAATCCAAACAAGTGTATACTTTGTGGAGACTGTGTAAGAGCTTGTCAGGAAATTCAAGGTGTAGGGGTACTGGATTTTGCTTACAGAGGATCAAATCTTCAGGTAACAACTGCATTTAATAAATCATTGCAGGAAGTGGATTGCGTTAACTGTGGTCAGTGCAGGGTTGTTTGTCCTACCGGAGCATTAATGATAAAGAAAGATATTGACAGAGCATATGAGGCACTTCAGAACAAAAATAAGCGTGTAATAGCTCAGATAGCTCCCGCAGTACGTGTTGCAATCGGAGAAGATTTCGGACTTCAACCTGGTGAGATTTCAATGGGTAAGATTGTAGCAGCACTTAGAAAGTTGGGCTTTGATCAGGTATTTGACACTGCTGTTGGCGCTGACTTGACTGTTATAGAAGAAGCGGAAGAACTCATGGATAGAATTCAGAGAAAAGAAAAGCTGCCTTTGTTCAGTTCATGCTGCCCTGCTTGGTTTAAATACGCAGAGCAAAAACATCCTGAACTTATGGAAAATGTGTCTTCATGTCTGTCTCCACAGCAGATGTTCGGAGCAGTTATAAAGGAACAGCTTAAAAAGGAACAGTCTTCTGATGAAAAAGAGAATATTGTAATTGCAATAATGCCGTGTACTGCAAAAAAATATGAAGCTGCAAGACCTGAAAATGCAATAAACGGTGAAAGACAGGTGGATATGGTTATAACCACACAGGAGTTAGCAATTATGATACAGGAAAACGGTATTGTGTTTAATGAACTTGAAGACGAAGCCGTTGACATGCCTTTCGGATTTACCAGTGGAGCAGGTGTAATATTCGGTGTCAGCGGAGGTGTATCCGAGGCAGTACTTCGTTACTATTATAAGGAAAGAAACGCTTCAACCCTGAAAAGTATTTCATATTCAGGAGTGAGAGGTATGGAAGGTGTTAAGGAAGCAACAGCTGAAATTGACGGAAGAATAGTAAGAATTGGAGTAGTTCACGGTCTTAAAAATGCTGAAAAACTTATTAGAAAAATTAAAAAAGGTGAAGAAAAATTCGATTTTATTGAAGTAATGGCTTGTCCTGGAGGTTGTATAGGCGGTGCGGGACAGCCGATTCCACAGAATGAAAATGTAAGAAAATTAAGAGCAAAAGGTATATACAAGGTAGATAAGTCTTTACCCATCAAACGTTCTGATGACAATCCTACTATAGATGCTTTGTATAATGGCATTCTAAACAGTAACAGACATATTCTTCACAGAGACTAAGAAACATTAAAATTATATTTTTACAGATGTGGCTAAAAGATTAAAAGTCTTTGGCCTCATCTGTTTTAAAAAAATTAATTGTTAGCCTATAAGGCAAAAGGAGGATATTATAATGAATAAGGAAAATAAAATGTTGTGTGACGTAGCAGGTAATAACATTAGCATTTGCATGCAGTTAATGATGGTTGATGAAGCAAAAACCGATATGGAGTACTGCTGTAATAGCTGCAATAAATCATACTGTGAATTAAACCCTATGGTTTTAGGTATGGTACCCGCATTTTCAGGACGTAAATAGGCTATAGGCTTAAGAATAAAGACCTTCATACATATAATTAGATTTTTAGTAGCTAAATGGATTTGACATAAAAAATTATATAATTTAAAATTATATTGTTATTTGTTTAACAAACATAGGCGGTGGAATATATGCTTGATATATATGTTTGCGTTGGTAGTTCCTGCCATCTCAAGGGATCTTATCAGATAATTAACTGCTTTCAAAGAATGATTAAGGAAAACAATCTTGAAAGTAAAGTTGAGTTAAAAGCATCCTTTTGCATGGGACATTGCACAACAGGTGTTTGCGTTAAAATAGGCGATACTTTTTATAGTGATGTAGGCGCAATAAATGCTGAAAGTTTCTTTAATGAGAAAGTATTTAACACAATTGAAGGCAAGAAGGCATAGTGCAAATTATCTCAAATTACATAGGACTACAGACATAAATATACTACTAACTGCATAAGAGCCGTCAGGGCTATGGAGGCGACTTTATGAGCATAATTCAATTTAAAGAAGCGAACTGTAAAAACTGTTATAAATGTATACGAAGCTGCCCTGTAAACGCTATTGCATTTAAAAACGAACAGGCTGAAATCATACATGACGAGTGTATGCTTTGTGGAATTTGCCTTACGGCATGTCCTCAGAATGCAAAAAGTGTTAACAGTGATGTTGAAAAAGTTAAAAAGTTTATACAGAAACGTGAAAAAGTTTATGTGAGTCTTGCACCTTCATTTATTTCTGCATTTGACCATGATGAAAAGTGGATTTATTATGCCCTGAAAAAGCTCGGATTTACACATATAGAAGGAACAGCCAATGGTGCTTATCAGGTATCAAGGCAGTATGAAAGTCTTTTGAAGCAGAAGCAGATGAAAAACATCATAACCAGCTGCTGCTCATCAATAATATTATTAATAGAAAAATATTATCCTCAGCTCTTGGATCAGCTTGCTCCGGTAGTTTCTCCCATGATAGCTCATGCTAAAATGCTCAGGGAAACATATGGACAAAGAATAAGAGTTGTATTTATAGGACCTTGTATTTCAAAGAAAGAAGAATATAATGACCTTCAAAATGACAGTCAAATTGATGCTGTACTAACTTTTGATGATTTGGATAAGTGGTTTGAGGAAGAAGGCCTGTATGAGTCAGATGAAATTATTGACGGTATAAAAGGCTTTGATACATCAGCGAGAATATATCCCATACCTGGCGGTATCTTAAAAACTATTGACAGAAAATACAAGAAAAATTACAGATCTATTAGTGTAGATGGTGTTGAACGATGCATGGATGTTCTCCAATCCATAGTAGAAGGTGATATTGAAAATTATTTCATTGAAATGAGCAGCTGCAAAGGAGGCTGCTTGGGGGGGCCATGCATGAAACATGTACCTGGAGGATTTCTCACTGCAAGAGAGAGACTTTTAAACTATGCAAAAAGGACAGGAATTCAAACGAATTCGGCGCTGACAAACTCTGTAATGGCTTTGACTAAGGTTGATTTAAAGAAGAAATTCGTTGACAGGTCAAAGAAACTGGAAGTACCGTCAGAGGCAGTAATACAAGGTATATTAAATAGTATTGGAAAATTCAGTAAGGATAAAGAGCTAAACTGCGGAGCTTGTGGTTATCATTCCTGCAGAGAAAAGGCTATAGCCGTATTCCACGGAAAGGCACAGGTTCATATGTGTCTGCCCTATATGAGAGAAAGGGCAGAGTCTATTTCAAATATTATTATAAATTATACACCATATGCAATTTTTGCTCTGGATGAGAGCCTTAAAATACAAGAGCTTAACAAGTCTGCCCAACAGATGTTCAACCTGGGAGCCAGAAACATGAATGGAAAGAGTATTTTGGAGATACTCCCCTGTGATGGCTTTGAACAGGTGTTGGAAGGTGCTGAAAATGTGTATGATGAAAAATATGTTTATGAAAAATACGGTATGGTGGTAAAGCAGTCCATTATAAACGTAAAACAGCATAATACTGTTATAGTTATAATAAATGATATCACTAAAGAGGAGGCCCAGAGGCAGAAAATTCTGGAAAGTCGTTCTCAGAATATAGATATTGCTCAAAAAATTATGGAAAAACAGATGACGGTGGCTCAGGAAATCGCCAGTCTGCTTGGTGAAACTACTGCAGAAACAAAGGTGGCTTTAACCAAGCTTAAAAAATCAATTATGTCAGAGATGGGTGAATTATAGTGAGCCTATATATTGATGTAAGTTACGAAAGTATAAATAAATATAGAGAAGAATTATGCGGAGACAAGGTTGAAATTATTAGAAGCCCCGATTCCGTTGTAGTGGTTTTGGCAGACGGACTTGGAAGCGGTGTGAAGGCAAATATTCTTGCAACTCTGACATCAAAAATAATAGGTACAATTATGTCAAATGGTCTGGATATAGAAGAGGCTGTTAATACGGTAGCCAAAACTCTTCCTGTTTGTAAGGAGAGAGGGGTTGCATATTCAACTTTCTCCATAATACAGATATTTAATAATGGTGAAGGATACTTGGCCGAGTTTGATAATCCTTCTGTAGTAAGGCTGCGAAAAGGTAAAATAATGAGCCTGGAGACAGAAAGCAGGGTTGTTAATGATAAACTCATAAAAGAAGCCAGGTTTAAAGTCAGTCCTGATGACTTGTTTGTAATGATAAGCGACGGAGTTATTCATGCCGGCATAGGTCAGACATTAAATCTTGGGTGGCAGTGGGAAAATGTCAGTGATTACATACAAAGGACCTATAAAAAGGATGCATCTTCTAAGACACTTGCAAAACTTCTTTTGGCAGCCTGTGACAACCTTTATTCCCATGAACCCGGCGATGACACTACGGTTGTTACTCTTAAAGCAAAAAAACCTGTGAAGCTGAACCTGATGATAGGACCGCCTGTGGATTCTTCACGAGATGAGGAGATTGTATCTCGATTTATAGCAAACGAGGGGAAAAAAGTAATTTGTGGAGGTACTACTTCTCAGATTGTTGCCAGAGTTTTAGGAAAGGAAATTAAGACGTCAATAGAATACTTTAATCCTGCGGTTCCTCCTACAGCAGAGATAGAAGGTATTAACCTGACTACAGAGGGAGTACTTACCCTTAGAAAAACACTTGATTTGCTTAAAGCCTGCGTATCGCCTGAAAGTGGTATGGGAGATATGCTGAAACTTAATAAAAAGGATGGTGCTTCAAGGCTTGCAAAAATGCTCCTTGAGGAGAGTACAAGTATATATTTTTTTGTTGGAAGAGCAATGAATCCTGCACATCAGAATCCTGAATTTCCACTCAATATGGGAATGAAATTCAAGCTGGTGGAAGAACTGGCCGCATTGCTTACACAAACGGGAAAACATATAAGTATAGAGTATTGCTAGGGAGGGGGAGCTTTCTTGGGTCTTAGGACAATACATTTAAAACTTCATAAACCCAGTAAGCTTAAACGTGAAATTATTCAAAAAGCATTTGAAAATTATAATAATGCATTTAATTATTTATTAAAAACTGCTTTTGATAATATAGATGAAATTGAAAGTAATTATAAATCCCCTAAAGGGACTTACAGTACACTGTCTCTTTCAAAATGGATAGACAGTAAAAGGTCGAAGGAATTGAATAAGTTTGATGTTCAGCCTTTCAAGGACTCCTTAAAGTTTGACTTTGGAATGACCATGGCAAGTTATTTTGCTCAGAAGCAAACAAACCCTGATATGGTGTTTCCGAATTTCAAGCAGGATAATACTCAAGGAAATGAAAAGTTGAGACCCATATACTTTTGCAGGTATGACACAAAAAGAAGTTTTTGTCTCCTATATGATCCTGACGACAACAAGTACTTTGCTAAACTGTTCCTGATGAATGTAAAAAATGCAAAGGTACGTAATATATCAGCAAATAAAAGAGAACTTATATATATATCCAAAAAACCCGAGCCTGCCAAAAGTCTAAAAAGGGAAACTTTTATTGTAGTTCCTCTTTCATTCGGGAAATGGCAGGAAAATATGCTTAGGCAAGCCGTTGAAAAGCCTGAAATACTTAGAACAGCTCGCTTGTTGTGCAGGAATAACGAGTACTTTCTGAGCATGAGTATAAATCTTCCGGAGGAGCAGGAAGTAAAAACTACCACTTTTATGGGTGTTAGCAGGGGTATAAAAAATGATATTAATTACACGATTGTTGATGAAAAAGGAAACTCAATTATAAAGGGAAGTCTTCAAAATTGCCGAGAATCAAAGGATAGAAAACAAATAATATGCAAGATGGCAAATGCAATAGCAGATATAGCTTTAAAAAATAAATCAATGGTAATTCTTCAGAACCTTGTGGGCAAGGGGGACAAACTCAGTTGGAGTGAAGGAGGAACTGTACACAAACCCGTTTATGGTTGTAAAATGTACAATGACCTTGTAAGAGTACTGGAATACAAGCTTCCCCAAAAAGGATTGCCGATTCCTGCGAAAGTAAGTTCTGTTGATATTTTCCATACATGTTGTGTATGCGGAAGCAACACCAGAAAAAACAGGTTTTCAGAAAACATGTTTATCTGCACAACCTGTGGAGCCAGCTATAGTATAGATGAACTTGGCAGCAGAAATCTTGCCGTAAAACTCATAAAGTATGAAAATACTACCTTCAAGTTGAAGGCAAGAAGGACAAGCGAAGGTATGTACCTGAATAATGAACTTATAGGGTTGGATATATTTGTTCACAAGAATGAAAATCCTTACGAACGGCTGAAGGAAGAGATAAGGAATTTACTGGAGAAAAAAGAGGATAATTATATTAACTCCAAACTTAATTTTAAGGATATAAAAAGTATTATTGATAAATTAGTAAAAAGCAATTTTGCAAATATAGAAATAATTTAATTTTGTGCTTTTGCTGCCGCACATTGCTTACAGAGTAAGCTTATATGTTAAAACATATAAAAAAGTGCAGCTATCTAGTTAAGAAGCCGCTTTTGGAATTAGTTTTCTGAAAGCGGCTTCTTTAATGTAACTTTATGGAAAAAATATTGACTATAGACACATATTTTGATAAACTATCATAAAAGTAAAGGGGAGTAGCTTGTAAGCGATAAAGTCAACAACCGGCTTAATTAAAGAGCCTGGCTTTATTCTCCACATGGGAAGCAAGACCTTGAATGTAGTGCTTTTATACATTCAAGGTCTTTTTGTTTATATATATCTGCAATAAATTGTATGAATTATATATAGACTGGCAATATTAAAATAAAAACTAACTAGGGGGATAAGAAATGTCTACTAAAAAAGCACTAAAATGGGTTGGATTCTGGATGGCATTAGCCATAATATTTAATATCGGCGTTTTGCTGATTGAGGGTCCTGCCAAAGCATCAGAATTCCTTGGAGGCTATGTAATTGAATTAAGTCTCAGTGTTGATAACCTGTTTTTGTTCCTTATCTTATTTTCAAGCTTTGGAATACCGCCTGCCTATCAGAGAAGAGTTTTAAACTATGGAATACTTGGAGCTATAGTTTTAAGACTGATATTTATAGTACTGGGAATAACTCTTGTTAACAAAATTCACTTTATTCTGTATATCTTCGGAGTAATATTGATAATAAGCGGCTGCAAGATGATGTTTGGTCATGAAAAGCCTGTGGAACACAAGGATAATAAAGTATTAAAGATTATGGGCAAGTTTTTACCAATGACGGACAAGATGCATGAAGAGAGATTTTTTATTAAAGAAAACGGTAAGAGATATGCAACTCCTCTTCTGGCAATACTTGTACTTATTGAATCTTCAGATATCCTGTTTGCTATAGACTCAATACCTGCTATTTTTTCAATATCAACTGACCCATTTATAGTTTATACATCAAATATATTCGCCATATTAGGACTCAGAAGCTTGTATTTTGTTCTTGGTGCATTACAGGAAAGATTCAAGTATGTGAAATACGGTGTAGCACTTATACTTGTATTCACAGGTGTAAAACTTGGTATTTTGTTCTTTGATCTTGAAATACCTATACTTATCTCACTGCTTACAATATTTACAATATTAGTAGGCAGCGTAATTTTCTCAGTATTTAAGTCAAAAAGTGAGGAAAAGAAGGAAAAAGAAATTAAGCTTAAAAAAGTAGATCTATAAAAAAGCATAAAATGGCCTAAGAAGCATATGTACTTCTTAGGCCATTTTCGTTAGCAGTCATGATGATCATTTCCGCAGCAGCATGCAATAATGAAAATAATAATCAGACCCCATATTATTCTTTCGTCGATACAGTTACATCCACCAAAGAAACCTTTCTTGTGAGACATAGGTATACAACTCCCTCCAAAGATTAATGATAAACTTTTTAGCTTGGTAACTAAATGGCTAATAACATAGTATTCATTGAAGATTAATTGTGTTACACATCTTGAAATATTTGGTTAGCATTATGCGTTAAAGAAAATATAATAAAATATAAATCTTTTTACGTTATATGGAGGTATATATGAGGCTAATACGAAAAAAGAAGAGTAAGAATAAGTCCGCAAATGTAAAGCTTACTGTTCCTGAAAAAAGTCTGTTAATACAAAAGCAGCATATAAATTACCATGAATATGAGGGGCAGACAGTAACAGTCTTTGTAAATTCCGGTGGCGCAGCGGGAAATGGGTTTACGGGGGTTTTACTGCTTCAAACGGACTCATATCTAAAGCTTTTAATTCTGCCGTCAGCACCACCCCAGTGTTCTTTAGGAAATGCTTGCGGCAGTAAAAATATTAATTATTCCTTCTGCACTCTCTGTCCTTACAACCAAACAATAGGGACAATAGCTGAGATTCCTCTTGAAGCCGTCACAGCCTTTGTACATAATATTACATAAAGCAATGATTAATTTATTATGTATTAGAAATTGAATATTGTGATACAATTACTATTGTTATATATAAACACGGTAAAAAAGGGATATGTATGATTTTATGTGAAAAATTTGATTTTCCCGAAAATGCGGGATATGTTATAAAAAAACTAAATGAGGCTGGATACGAAGCTTATTTTGTGGGAGGCTGTGTAAGAGATAGTATCCTTTGTAAAACACCTTATGATTGGGATATAACAACAAATGCACTGCCTGTTGACATAAAAAAGATATTTGATAAAACCTATGACACCGGTATAAAGCATGGTACAGTTACTGTACTCGCAGGTGAAATGAGTTTGGAAGTTACAACATATAGGATAGATGGAGATTATAAAGATTTTCGACGCCCGGAAAATGTTGAGTTTACCGCAAGCCTCAGGGAGGACTTAGCAAGAAGGGATTTTACTATTAATGCATTGGCATATCATCCTGAACACGGTCTGGTTGACTTTTTCGGAGGTTTACAGGATTTAAATAAACAAGTGATAAAAGCCGTTGGTGACCCGGAGCAGAGATTCAGGGAAGATGCTCTTCGCATGATGCGAGCAATAAGATTCTCAGCTCAGCTGGGGTTTACCATTGAAGAATCTACATTTGAAGCTATAAAAAACAATTCAGCACTTATAGCCAATATCAGCAGCGAGAGGATAAGGGATGAACTGAGTAAAACCTTGGTATCAGAGAATCCTTTAAATTTCAATTATCTCCACCAGACAGGAATTTTACCATACATTTTGCCGGAGTTTGAGCTATGCTATAAAACTGAACAGGTAAATCCTTATCATATTTACAATGTAGCAGACCACACAATGTATTCAGTAAAAAGTATTGAGAATGATTACATTCTCAGATGGACAATGCTTTTGCATGATGTAGGTAAACCACCAAGAAAAACAACTGATGCAAAAGGAATAGATCATTTTTACGGGCATCAGGCAGTAAGCTGTGAAATTGCAAAAAAAGTACTTAATCGGTTGAGGTTTGACAAGGACTCAATAAGGAAGATTGTTTTGCTTATAAAATACCATGATATGGATATAGAGGATAATCCAAGATCTATAAGAAAAGCAATAAATAAGATAGGGGATGAGTTGTTTCCCTTGCTGTTAAAGGTTCAGAAGGCCGATAAAATGGCACAGAATCCGGATTTTCTTGCCGAGAGAATAGTAAAATGGAATAAAATAGAGAAGATTTATTCAGATATAAAAAGTGAACAGCAATGCTTGAATAAAAAAGATATGGCTGTTAACGGAAATGATTTAATAGTGTTGCTTGGAATGAAACCTGGAATAGAAATACGTGAAATGCTGGATTATTTATTTGATTGTGTATTGGAATGTCCAGAGCTTAATGAAAAGCAAAAATTATTAGAAATTGCGAAAAAACGAATGAAGTAGGGGAGAGGTTATGACTGGGGTTGGAACAATTGTAAATGCAGGTGCCGTAATTTTTGGAGGACTGGCAGGGACAGTACTTAGAAATGGTATCCCTGAAAAGTATAAAAATATTGTAATGCAGGCCATAGGTTTATCGGTGGTTTTTATTGGGATATCTGGTACAATAAAGGAAATGGTCACAATAGTAGATGGCAATAAGTTGGACAGGCAGTATATAATGCTTATGATTTTCAGCTTAGTAATAGGCGGTCTTATAGGGGAGTTTTTGAAAATAGAAAAAAGACTTGAAAACTTGGGAACATGGTTTCAAAAAAGGATTCCTGACAAAGGAGGATATTTTTCTGATGGCTTTGTGACTGCAAGCCTTGTTTTTTGTGTAGGTGCCATGGCTATAGTTGGGGCTCTGGAAGATGGTCTTTCAGGGAATCCTTCAACATTATTTGCAAAATCTATTCTTGATGGAGTTACATCTTTGGTTTTTGCTTCAACACTGGGCATAGGTGTTGCGTTTTCGGCTATACCTGTATTTGTTTATCAAGGTGGAATAACCCTACTTTCGGGGGTTATAAAACCATGGCTTTCTGATGCCGTAATTTCTCAAATGTCCCTTATAGGCGGAGTATTAATATTTGCAATAGGTATTAATCTTTTGCAGATTAAGAAGATAAGTGTAGGGAATTTACTTCCGGCTGTTTTCATACCTGTATTTTACTATATAATAAAAATGCTCTTTATGTAGAAAAAATTACATTTTATTAAATAAACGGGTTGACAAATCATTTACTGCTGGGTATAATATCTCTTGCAGTCAGTGATGCGGGTTTAACTCAGCGGTAGAGTGTCACCTTGCCAAGGTGAAAGTCGCGAGTTCAAATCTCGTAACCCGCTCCACTTTGCGGGTGTAGTTCAATGGTAGAACATCAGCCTTCCAAGCTGATTGCGTGGGTTCGATTCCCATCACCCGCTCCACAATTTGTCTGAAAAGCCTGATTTTATCAGGCTTTTCAGCGTTATATAAACAAAAAAAGGATACTATTTTGAAGTGAAAATTCAAAATTAATGTCCTTTTTGCATTTTAAAGAGAAAAGGTACGAAATACCTTACTACATTGCTGCAATTAACTTCTTAACTCCTACCATATTTATCGCTCTCCTTATGTTATAGGCAAGGAAGCTAAGCCCCAGCTCTGCTGATGCTTTCTCTTTACCTTTGCATAACAGATAGTGTGCTCCGTGATACCATTTAACAGTTCCAAAAGATATTTCATCAAGAAATTCATAAAAATCCGAATGTTGGGAATACATAGCCTATAAAATAGTATATAGGATTCTTAACTTTTATGGTAAAAGGAGGAAAATGTATTCACAGCATATAAAGTTGTGTAAGTTATCCAATTTCTATTCTTTTTGATTTTCATGCAATGGAAATAGCGCTCAGAGCACAGTTTTTATCCAGCCCATTTCCTTTTTATCTCCATTATACTATAATAATAGAGTATGTATCTTAAAGAAGAAAACAGGTGCATTGTGTTAGCCTAATATACAACGAATTGAGGTGTTTCAGATGTTTTCTGTAACCATAAAAGAGATAATGGAAGAGTTTCAGCTTGAAGAACTGACCGGAACCCCGGATTGCGACAATGTGGAAATCTCATCAGCCGATGTGAACAGGCCGGGACTACAGCTTGCCGGATACATGGAATATTTTGGAACTGATAGAATGCAGATAATAGGTAAAGGTGAAACTGCCTACTTGATGCAGTTGACAGAAGAAGAACGATATAAGAGACTGGATAACTTTTTTAAATGTGGATTTCCGTGTATGGTTGTAGCAAGAGGATTAGGGGTTTTTCCTGAAATGATAGAAGTAGGGCGTAAATATAACATTCCTGTTTTAAGGACAGACGATGTTACATCCAGATTTATGAGTGGTGTTATAAGATACCTTAATCTTCAGCTTGCACCAAGAACAAGTATGCACGGTGTTCTTGTAGAAGTATACGGTGAGGGAATACTTATACTCGGAGAAAGCGGAGTTGGAAAAAGTGAAATAGCTTTGGAGTTGGTAAAAAGAGGGCACAGACTTGTAGCAGACGATAATGTTGAGATTAGAAAGGTTTCGGATAAGACTCTTGTAGGTACTGCTCCTGACATCATACGTCACTTTATAGAGATAAGAGGTATAGGTATTCTTGATGTAAAAAACCTTTATGGTGTAGGCTCTGTAAAGATGACAGAGAATATAAACCTTGTAATAAAACTTGAACATTGGAATGATAAGAAAATATATGACAGACTTGGACTTGAAGATGAATTTACTGATATATTGGGTCTAACAGTCCCATGCCTTAATATTCCTGTTAGCCCGGGCAGAAATCTGGCTATTATAGTTGAGGTAGCTGCCATGAACAACAGACAGAAAAAAATGGGGTACAATGCTGCAAAGGCTCTTAGTGAAAGAGTCCTGGGAAATATAAATAAAGATATATAAATACTTTTAAAACCCTGCTGAGGAGGTAGGAGCGTTGAATATAGTAGTTGATACACATACACATACAATTTCAAGCGGACACGCATACAGTACAGTTCAAGAAAACGCAAAAGAGGCTTATGTAAACGGAATTAGCATGATTAATATTTCAGACCATGGTCCTGCAATGAAGGGAGCTCCATTTCTATATCATTTCGGGAATCTTCGAGTCATACCGGATATATTGTATGGAGTAAGGATTATTCGTGGAGTAGAAGCTAATATAATAGATTATAATGGTACGGTTGATATGCCGGAGGGATACTTAAAAATGTTGGAGCTGGTTCTGGCCAGCTTTCATGATATCTGTATAGAGCCTTCTACCATTGAAAATCACACCAATGCAGCCATTGAAATATTAAAAAATCCGTATATAGATATTTTTGCTCATCCCGGGAATCCCCAATTTCAGATAGATATTGAGAAGGTTGTTAAAACCGCTAAGGATTACAATAAGCTTATTGAACTAAACAATCATTCCTTTTTTGTACGCAGGGGAAGTGAAGAGAATTGCAGGGAAATAGCACGAATGTGTAAAAAATACGGTGTAAGGGTAACAACCGGGACAGACTCTCACATTAGTTTCAGTATTGGCAGGTTTGATAATGTCATGAAAATTTTAAAAGAAGTGGAAATGCCAGAGGAACTGGTTATTACTACTTCTGTTGAGAAGATGGAAAATTATCTGTCCGAAAGGAAAAAACGTATTAAGAAATAGATATTCTGGAGAAGGAGGAATGCGTTATATTACAGATTGAAGAGTTTGTTCAGAAGCTAGTTTCTGTTACCGGAAAGGACGGAGTGTCAGTTAATGAACCTATGGCTAATCATACCTCCTTTAAAATAGGCGGGCCTGCGGATATCATGGTTTACCCTAGAAACAGTAGTCAGCTTGGATGTGTTGTCAGAGAGTGCATAAAGTCCAATATGCCTTTTATGGTTATGGGAAATGGTACTAATCTGCTGGTGTCAGACAAGGGAATTAGGGGTGTCGTAATTAAAATTTATGACAACATGTCAGCTTACAAAGTTGACAATGATTCAATTGAAGTTGAAGCAGGAATACTTGTTTCCAAGGCATCTAAACTGGCCCTTGAAAATTCCCTTACAGGACTTGAATTTGCAGAAGGAATCCCAGGTACTGTAGGAGGGGCAGTGACTATGAATGCGGGAGCCTATATCGGTGAAATGTGTATGGTTGTTCATCAGACCGAATACATGGATAGGGAAGGCAATATCAGGACCATAACCGGGGAGGAACATTGTTTTTCCTACAGAAACAGTATTATACAGAAATCAAAAGGGATAGTTCTGAAAACAAGGTTAAAGCTTCAGAAGGGTGACAGTATAAAAATAAAAGAAAAAATGGATGAGTTCAATTTTAAGCGACGGGATAAGCAGCCTTTAGAATGGCCCAGTGCAGGAAGTGTTTTTAAAAGGCCTCAGGGACATTTTGTTGGCAAGCTTATTGATGATTGCGGACTCAGAGGATACGGAATTGGAGGGGCACAGATATCAGACAAACACAGCGGCTTCATTATAAATCGGGGAGGCGCTACATGCAGTGATGTTTTAGCCTTGATAAAGCATATACAGAATACGGTTAATGAAAAATTTGGTGTTCAGTTAGAACCTGAACTAAGGATTATAGGAGACTTTAACGGATAAAGATTACACATACAAAAGATTTGGGGGATTAGGATGAGATTTGTAATAGTAACGGGAATGTCAGGTGCGGGCAAAAGCCTTGTTACCAAGTATTTAGAGGATATAGGATTTTTCTGCGTTGATAATCTTCCTCCAGCACTGATTCCCAAATTTGCCGAAATCAGTGCCCAGAGTGAGGGTAAAATGGAGAAAATTGCTCTGGTTATAGATATAAGAGGCGGTGAACTTTTACACGACCTTTTCCCTGCTTTGGCAGATGTCAAGGAATCAGGCTTTAGCTATGAAATACTTTTTCTTGAAGCAGATGATGATGTACTTGTAAAAAGATATAAGGAAAGCAGAAGACAGCATCCATTAGCACCGGAAGGCCGTCTTATTAAGGGAATCAGAGAGGAAAGAAAAGCACTTCAGACAATAAAATCAAATGCAAACTATATAATAGATACATCGACTCTGGTAACCAGACAACTAAAACAGGAGATAAACAGTATATTCCTAGAAGGTAAGACTTTTAAAGGGATAATAATCAATGTGGTATCTTTTGGATTCAAGTATGGAATTCCAACAGACTGTGACCTTGTTTTTGATGTCAGGTTTATACCTAATCCTTATTATATAGCTCCTATGAAGAAGCAGACAGGAAAGGATCAGATGGTTAAGGAATTCGTTCTAAATGCTTCCGAAACAAAGGAGTTTATATCAAAGCTGGACGATATGCTGGATTTCCTGATTCCAAATTATATAAAAGAGGGAAAATCTCAATTAGACATTGGAATAGGTTGCACAGGCGGAAGGCATAGGTCGGTTGCAATTGCTGATGAAATATATAGAAGATTGGAAGAAAAAATGCATAGAGTGGTTATTGAACATAGGGATATAGAGAAAGACGGTAAAGGGGTTGGAAAATGAGTCGGTTCAGTTGGATGAAGCCTGGCGCCAGAATCAAAAGGTGGATAGTATTGCTTTCTGCAGGTATAGCCTTAATATGTTTCAGTATCTTATTTACCATATATAATTACGATAAGGGAGTCCCATACATTATTGAAATGGCTACATTGGGGTTTTTGGGTCTTGCAGGTGTTTTTGCAGCTTTCAGACTTCTTGTGAAAAATTTTGCAGGTAAGTTAATGAACGGACAGGATATAAGCAGTCTTCTCCATGAAAAAAAATTTTCGGTCAATGGGCCTAAAATAGTGGCAATAGGAGGAGGTACAGGTCTTTCTACAATGCTACGAGGCCTTAAACAGTATTCGTCAAATCTTACTGCTTTGGTTACGGTGGCTGATGACGGAGGAGGTTCAGGAGTTCTCAGGGAGGATTTGGGCATGCTGCCTCCGGGTGACATCCGAAATTGTATTCTTGCATTAGCAAATACAGAGCCCATAATGCAAAAACTGCTTCAATACAGATTTCAGGATGGAATGTTAAAAGGACAGAGCTTCGGAAACCTGTTTTTGGCAGCAATGGACGGCATTTCAGACAGCTTTGAAGAAGCTGTAAAAAAAATGAGTGATGTTCTGGCGGTAACTGGAACGGTTTTGCCTATTACTCTTGAAGATGTAAGGTTATGTGCTGAAACAGACAATGGAAACACAATTCTTGGGGAGTTTAATATAGGTCACAGAAGTAAAAATGATAACTCCAGAATAAACCGGGTTTTCTTCAATCAGACAAATGTTAAGCCCCTGAATGAAGCAATTGAAGCCATTTTGGAAGCGGATATTGTTGTACTAGGACCTGGAAGTCTTTATACCAGCATAATACCCAATCTTTTGGTAGACGGAGTATGTGATGCATTGGGTAAAACAAGGGGTGTTATAGTATACGTATGTAATGTAATGACACAGCCTGGTGAAACTCAAGGCTACAAATTGAGTGATCATATAAAGGCAATAGAAAAACACTCACAGAGGGGTTTGATTGATTACTGTATTGTTAATACATCAACAATTCCTGAAGAAATGATGGAAAGATACCGCAAAGACGGAGCAGAGCTTGTCAAGGTTGATTTTGACGTAGTAAAGAAAATGGGTATTGAGATAATTACCGGAGATTTTAAAAGTATAAATAATGGTTATGTAAGGCATGATTCAAACAAGATTGCCAAAAATATTATGGAACTGGTAACAGAACTTGTTCTGGCAAATGACGGAGACAGAATACTTGACTATTATTATGCAAAAGATAGAATCAATAAAATCGGAGGCTGATAACATGGACTTTGGAAAAAGCTGCTGGTACAGCTACCAGCAAGGCTGTCAAAGAGAATGGTTAATCACTAACGGCATCGGAGGCTATTCGTCATTGACCCTGATATGTTCCAATAACAGAAGATACCACGGATTGCTGGTTTCTGCATCTGTACCTCCTACTAAAAGGCAGCTCCTTCTCTCCAATATTCTCGAAGACATGAGCTTTGAAGATGGAACTACTGTATCTCTTAGCTCCTTTCAAACAGGCAGTGGATATATAAATAATGGCTATGTACATCTGCAAAGGGTTGAATATAATTATCTGCCAGAATTCGTATACTCTTATAAAGATATTTTTATAAAGAAGAAAATATCAATGAAGCAGGGAGATAATACCGTAATTGTACAATATGAAATACGAAATGGGAGTAAAGAAGCAGTTTTTAAGCTTACTCCTCTTGTAAACAACAGAGATCATCATTATACCAGTAAAAGCAGTCATTTTAAATTCAGAATAAAACATGAAGCAAATGTAATCCGTGTATCAGGAAATGGAGAATCGGAAATCAGGTTTCTGGTTGATGGCGGTGAATTTAAAAGCTATAATGACTGTTTTTTTTATGACATGCTATATGAGGTTGAAAGGGAAAGAGGATTGGATTACACTGAAGACCACTTTATACCTGGTTGCTTCAGTATAAAAGTTAAACCCTGGGAAACAAAGATAGTTTCATTTATTGCAACAACTGAAAACTATGACCTTGAAAGTATAAATGCTTCCCGGGTTATAAAATTAGAAGAAGAAAGATTAAAAGAGCTTCTGGACAGGGCCGGTATTCAGAATGAGCTATGCAGAAGACTGGTACTTGCAGCGGACAGCTTCATTGTATATAGAAAATCAACTAAATCAAAGACGATAATAGCTGGGTACCCATGGTTTACAGATTGGGGCCGCGATACCATGATTGCTTTTAGCGGCCTTACATTGGCAACAGGAAGATACGGGGATGCTAAAGATATATTGCTGACATTCTCAAAGTATGTTAATCATAGTCTTATACCAAATATGTTTCCTGACGATGGAGAAGAACCGGCTTATAACAGTGTAGATGCTGCTTTGTGGTATTTTGAGGCTGTTAATAGTTATCTTTCTTACACAGAGGACTACAATTTTATTAAGAATAGAATATACGACAGTCTGAAGGACATATGCAAAGGATTTTTAAATGGTACCATCTATGACATTAAAATGACGGATGACGGCCTTGTAACGGCAGGTAGTGAAAATACGCAGTTAACATGGATGGATGCAAAAGTAGGAGACTGGGTAGTCACACCTCGACATGGAAAAGCTGTAGAAATTAATGCTTTATGGTATAACGCATTAATGATTATGTCAAGTCTTGCTGAGAAATTTGGCGATATAGACATCTATTCTGATATAGCTTCCAAAACTAAGAAGTCATTTCAAAAGGAGTTCTGGAATGAAAATGATGAGTGCTTATATGATGTAATTAATTCGGAAGGTAAAGATGCAGATATAAGACCAAATCAAATTCTGGCCATCGGCCTTTCCTATCCGGTTATTGAGGGAGAAATGGCTGAAAAAATTCTAAATAAGGTGTGGAAGGAGTTATATACGCCTTATGGACTTAGGTCATTATCTAGTAATAACAGTAAATATAAGGGAGTTTATTGTGGAAATCAGCTTGAAAGAGATGGTGCATACCATCAAGGTACAGTCTGGACATGGCTTTTGGGAAGGTTTATTAAAGCATATGTCAACATAAAAGGCGGAACAGAGCAGGCACGCCGAAATGCCCTGGAATTTATAAATCCGTTTTCAGATCATGTAAAAAACAGTGGATTAGGTAGTATTTCCGAAATATTTGACGGAGATAACCCTCACTACCCTAGAGGATGTTTTGCACAGGCGTGGAGTGTATCGGAGATACTAAGAGCTGCTGTTGAAGACATAGGTATTGACCAGTTTGGTCAAAGAATAAATTATTAGTGTGTGGGAGTGTTGTTAAGTGTCTTTTTCGACTATAGTAAAAGATGAGCTTTGCAGGATTGAGCTACATGAGGAATGTTGCATGAAGTCCGAAATTTTAGGAGTTATCCTCACAGGTAACCTCTTTTCCCATGAAAAAATATTAAGAAATACAAAGGTGGTTACTGAGAATGCTGCTTTTGCCAGAAGAATATATTCAATATTCCGGAGAATTTATGGTATTTGCCCGGAGGTTGCTATCAGAAGAAGCAGCAAACTCAAAAAGCATGTATCCTATTCTCTTACCCTTGTACCGAAGCAGATGATAAACAAAATACTGTATGACTTTGGAATAAGTGCTTTTTCTGGAGATGAATATATTCCTACTGCAAGTACACTTGAAAAGGTATGCTGTAGAAAAAGCTTTTTAAGGGCGGCTTTTCTTTCAGGAGGTTCAATAAGCGACCCCGAAAAAACATATCATTTGGAAATAGCAACTCACAATATAATGTCTGCCGAAATTATTAAAGATTTGCTGGATGATTATGATATAAACACAAAGATAATCAAACGAAAAGGCAGCTTTGTTGCTTATATAAAAGAAGGAGAGCAGATAGTAGATTTCCTTAATATTATTGGTGCACATACAGCCCTTATGGAACTTGAAAATGTAAGAATACTAAAAGATATGAGAAACAGTGTAAACAGGATAGTGAACTGCGAAACGGCGAATCTTGAGAAAACTGTAAATGCATCTATTAGACAAATAGAAAATATAAAGTATATTCAATCCACTATAGGAATAGATAAGCTTCCTGAGAACCTTGCAGAGATAGCTGAATTAAGGATGCAATTTAGTGACGCAAGCCTTAAAGAACTTGGAGAGATGCTTCATCCAAAACTTGGGAAATCAGGAGTTAACCACAGATTGAGAAAACTAGACGAAATTGCTGATGAGATTAGAAAAAATAATGAAAGGTAAAATCAGGGAAATATAGAATCTGTTACTGTGAATATTATTACATAGGAGGAAACAGGTTTGGATGTTAAGCTTTCAAAAAAAGGGACAACCCTTGTGGTAAGAATAATGGAGGATATGGACCATCATTCTGCACAGTATCTCAGACAAAAGATAGACAGTGAGATTACCAAAGCAACCATAAAAAATATTATATTTGATTTTACCAATGTAAACTTCATGGACAGTTCTGGCATAGGAGTTGTTGTAGGCAGGTACAAAAATGTTTGCAAGTTAAACGGTAAGGCGGCTATAGTAAATGCAAATCCAAAAATATTACAAATATTTGAGATGTCTGGAGTATTGAAGATTATTCCTGTGTACAACAGTTTGGATACAGCTATTTCAAGCATGTGCGGTTAATATTGTAACATCATGTTAAAGAGAGTGAGGAAGAAAAATGCAACTGGTTAATGAGATGAAGCTTGAATTTATGAGTAAATCCAATAATGAATCTTTTGGTAGAGTTGTTGCTGCGGCATTTGCATCTCAGCTTGACCCTACGGTAGAGGAATTGGCGGATATAAAAACGGCTGTATCCGAGGCTGTGACAAATGCCATAATACATGGATATGAAGATACATCAGGAACAGTAGAAATGATTTGCAGACTATATGACGAAGGTATTCAGATAATCATATCAGATAAAGGAAAAGGGATAGAAGACATTGAGCTGGCAAGACAGCCTCTTTACACTTCAAAACCGGACATGGAACGCTCGGGAATGGGCTTTACCGTTATGGAGAGTTTTATGGACAGCGTCGAAATAGTTTCTGAGCCCAATAAGGGCACAACTGTCACAATGTTTAAAAAATTAAAATCCTAAAAAATATTTTTGAATTTAAATAATCCCCGAGGCTGACGATTATTACTTTTAAATGTAAATAATTAGAATTTATGTATAAAAATATAAATTACAGCTAATAATTTGATTATATAAGATTATTCCCTGAAGTAATAATATACGGCCCTCGACAGGCAAAATATGTGACAGAAAGGTTTAGGCGGAAAATATGAAGGAAACATCAGATGATGCTGTTTTAACGCTTATAATAAAGGCCAAGGCTGGCGACAAACAAGCCCAATCCGTTCTGGTTGAAAAGAATGTAGGCCTTGTATGGAGTATTGTAAAGAGGTTTCAGAATAGAGGATATGAAGTTGACGATTTATTTCAAATAGGAAGCATTGGGTTAATCAAAGCAATAAACAAGTTTGATACATCTTATGATGTCAAATTCTCTACATATGCTGTTCCTATGATAATAGGTGAGATAAAAAGATTTATCAGAGATGACGGAATAATTAAAGTAAGCAGATCACTAAAGGAGGTTTCCTCAAAAGCGCGTATAACCAAGGAAATTATGAGCAAGGAACTTGGGAGGGAGCCTACAATTAATGAAATTGCTCAGCGTATGAATATTTCACCTGAAGAACTTGTAATGGCAATAGAGGCAGGGTGTATTCCTGAATCTCTGTACAGTACTATAGGTGATGGAGATAATTCACCCATACTGCTTATAGACAGAATTGATGCTGCAGATAATAACTGTGAAGTTGATCTTATTGATAAAATTGCCATAAGACAAATACTGGATACATTGGACACAAGAGAGAGACAGATAATCATATTAAGATATTTCAAAGAAAAGACACAGGTTCAGATAGCAAAGCTACTGGGAATTTCTCAGGTACAAGTTTCCAGAATTGAAAAGAAGATACTTAGGGATATTAAATCTAAAATGATTGCAAACAATAATTAATGTTTTATACATCATACGAGGTGGCATTTATATGTTTAACAACTATAAAACTGGAAAAATGTCTTTTTATAAAATTAAAGCTATTATTACAATTTTAGCCGTACTAATTTTGGGAGCTATAATAATTGTGCTAGTTCTCACAGGTTTCCCTTCTTCAAAAAAAATACACAACAAGGGAGTTTATGTATTAAACAATTGTCCTATTGAATTAAGTTTATAACAGAATATAAAATTTACCATAATAAATATAATGAAAATGCAAAGTATATTAATATAATAAATTGCATTTTCATTTTTTTATGTATATGGGAGGACTTTTATGAAAAAGAGTTTTACCAAGGAGCAATACGCCAAATACGTTGAAGAAGTCTCGCCGAAATCTAAGATTTTTACAAATGTTTTAAAGGCTTTTTTGGTTGGAGGCATTATATGTGATATTGGGCAGTTAGTTATAAATTTGCTGAAAAACAGAGGTTTGGACAATGATACTGTATCGGCCATAACAAGTATAATAATGATATTTATAGCGGCACTCTTAACGGGACTTAACGTTTATGACGAAATAGGCAAATTTGCGGGAGCAGGCTCTATAGTACCTATTACAGGATTTGCAAATTCCGTTGTATCTCCTGCAATGGAATTCAAGTCAGAAGGATATGTCCTTGGAATGGGTGCAAAAATGTTTATTGTTGCAGGGCCTGTAATTGTATATGGAATTTGCGCATCAATAATTGCAGGTATTATACATTATCTTATTACTTAATAGCCTAAAAAAAGAGATAGCTATTGCTAAAGGAGGCTAATAAAATAAACAATGGCAGAAAAACATATTGGAAAACAGACTGTATTCTTAAAAAATCCACCTTCCATTAAAGCAACAGCTTCATTTGTGGGACCAAAGGAAGGTATGGGTCCTTTAAAAAATGACTTTGATTATATTATCCCCGATGAATTATGGGGAGAGGACAGCTGGGAAAAAGCAGAAAGTAAGCTTGTAAGAGAGACATTTGCAAAAGTTCTTCAAAAGGCAAAACTCACCAATGATCAAATTGATTATGTTCTGGCAGGGGATCTTCTAAACCAGTGTATAGCAGCAAACTATGGATTAAGAGAGACGAAGGTTCCATTTTTTGGATTGTACGGAGCATGCTCAACCATGGCTGAATCAATGAGCCTTGGAAGTCTTTTGGTTGAGGGAGGATTTGCGGAAAACATAGTATGTATGACTTCCAGCCACTTTTGTTCAGCAGAAAAACAGTTTAGGTTTCCTCTTGAATTGGGAAGTCAGAGAACTCCTACTGCACAGTGGACTGTAACAGGTTCAGGTGCGGCAGTGCTTTCTTCTGGTGGTACAGGCCCGTTCATAAAGCATATTACAACAGGGAAAATCGTTGATTTGGGAATAAAGGATGCGAATAATATGGGGGCTGCCATGGCTCCGGCAGCGGCGGATACAATATTTGCACATTTTGATGATACCGGGCTGCAGCCAGAATATTATGATTTGATTGTTACAGGCGACCTGGGCAGAGTTGGAAAGCAAATCTGTCAGGAAATGTTAAAGTCAAATGGTTTGGATATAGAATCCAGGTTCAATGACTGCGGTGTAATGATATTTGATGCAGAAACCCAGGATACTCATTCAGGAGGAAGCGGATGTGCATGTTCTGCAACGGTGTTTGCTGGACATATATACAAGCAGCTAATGCAGGGGAACTTAAATAGAGTACTATTCGTTGCTACTGGGGCATTAATGAGTCCTATAAGTTCCCAACAGAAGGAATCTATACCAGGTATAGCACATGCTGTGGCAATTCACAGAACATTAGACTGACAAGTTAAGATAATGAGGTGAAATAATGACTTATTTGAGTGCGTTTATAGTGGGTGGAATAATTTGTGCTATTGGACAAATATTAATAGATAAAACAAAATTAACATCTGCAAGGATATTGGTAGTTTATGTAGTAGCTGGAGTGGTATTGGCATCCTTGGGTATATATCAGAAAATAGTTGATATAGGAGGCGCAGGGGCTACTATTCCCCTTACCGGATTTGGGTATAATTTGGCAAAAGGTGTGTTTAGGGGTGTGGATGAAACAGGATTGCTAGGAGCATTTACGGGAGGGTTTAAGGCAGGAGCTGCAGGACTTGCTGCTGCTGTATTTTTTGGGTTTATGATGGCTGCAGTATTTAAACCGAAAGCCAAAAGATAAACATAACAGAGGAATATTTAATTAGTTTTTGATGAATTAAATATTCTTCTTTTACTTTTAAAAAAATGTATGGAATTTTACTTTGAAATTGTTTATAATTGAAGAAGATTTTTTATGCTCATCAACGAAATTAAAAATGTTAGAAGAACAATACATAAAAACAAGGTGGATGAATTATGAACATAGAGTATATAAACCCATTTATTGAAGCAAGCCAGACAGTTCTTAAACAAGTTGTGAACGTTGATGCTAGGTTGGGAAAAGTGTTTTTGAAAACTTCTCCTTATCAAGGAGAAGCAATACTTATAATTGTAGGAATTACAGGTAAAATTCGTGGACAAGCTATTTTTACGATGTCAAAGAATGTAGCGTTTAAGATAGCTTCAGCTATGATGATGGGCATGCCTGTTGACGAATTAAATGAGATATCAAAAAGTGCTTTGTCCGAGCTTACAAATATGATTTTGGGGAATACAGCCACTTTACTTTATAATAAAGGAATTGGTATAGAAATTACCCCGCCTTCATTGCTACTTGGTGAGAATTTGCAGATTTCACAGTCTAAAATGAAGACAATATGTATACCCTTATATTTGTCGGATACCGAGATTCTTGAAATTGATATATCTGTTCAGGATTGAGAAATTATAAGTAAAATGATAAAATAAGATAACATACAATAAAAAGATGGTTCAGTAATGCCATCTTTTTATTGTATGTTTGTTTTAGTAGATTTTCTTAAGTTACTGAAAGGAATGTGATTAGATATGGCACTTAATATAGTACTGGTGGAGCCCGAAATTCCGCAGAATACAGGGAATATAGTGAGAACCTGTGCGGCAACGGGGACTGTGCTGCATCTTGTGGGGCCTCTTGGCTTTTCAATAGAAGATAAATATCTTAAAAGAGCTGGACTAGACTACTGGGACGAGGCAGATGTAAGGTATTACAACAGCCTTGATGAATTTTTGAAAAAGTTTCCAGGAAAAACTTTCTATTATTCAACTACTAAAGCAGTAAACAATTATTGTGATGTACAGTTTGAAGATGACTGCTTTATTTTATTCGGAAAAGAAACAGCAGGTCTTCCAGAGGAATTGCTAAAGGATAATAAGGAATATTGCATTAGAATACCTATGAAAAATGGCATTAGGTCCCTTAATCTTTCAAATTCCGTAGCAATTGTTTTATACGAGGCTCTTAGACAGCAGAATTTCAAAGAAATGAAACTTGAGGGACATATGGTAAAATACCAGTGGTAAAAAATATAATGGTGTTAAAATATAAAATATGGGTATATTAAAAAAGTATAATAAAAAAGTGCAATCTGGGAGAGGGTTAAAATGGTTAATAGAACCAGACTTGTTGATGAATTTTTAGAACTGGTAAAAATAGATAGCTTATCAGGAAAAGAAAGACAAATGTGTGATCTACTGAAGCGAAAGCTTGAAAATATGGGGTATATGCCTATAGAGGATAACGCAGGAGAGAAAATCGGAGGAAACAGCGGAAATATAATATGCACAGTTAAAGGAACCAAGAATGTTCCTGCTATTTTACTTGCAGCACATATGGACACTGTGGTTCCTGGTGTTGGGAAAAAAGCTATTGTGGACGGTGATATAATAAAAACTGATGGAACGACAATTCTTGGAGGAGATGACGCTTCCGGGATAGCAATTATACTGGAAACAATTAGGATTCTCAAAGAGGAAAACATTCCTCACGGTGATATACAGGTAGTATTCACAGTAGCTGAAGAAATCGGATTACTTGGGGCAAAAAACTTAGATTATAGCAAGATTCACGCAAAATACGGATTTATTCTTGACAGTGACGGAAGAATAGGCTGTGCCGCAGTAAAAGCTCCTTCACATAACAAAATAAATGTGGTGATTAAAGGTAAAGCTGCTCATGCCGGTATGGAGCCTGAAAACGGGATAAGTGCATTTGCAATTATGACTTATGCTATGGCAAACATGAAGCTTGGAAGAATCGATGAGGAAACAACGGCAAACATTGGTATAATTCACGGAGGAACGGCTACAAACATTGTATGTGATAGAGTTGAAATTGAAGGTGAAGCCAGAAGCAGACAACAGGATAAGCTTGAAAAGCAAACTGCCCATATGAGAGACTGTTTTATAGAAGCAGCAGAAAAATTCGGCGGGCAGGTTGAATTCAACTATGAATTGGAATATCCGGCTTTCGATATACCAACAGATTCCAGAATTGTAAGTATAATGAAGTCGGCGGCAGCGGACTGCGGTATTGAATTTGAGGCAGTGGTTACTGGAGGCGGAAGCGATACAAACATTATAAACTCAAAAGGAATTGAAGCAGTTGATTTAAGTGTTGGTATGACCAAGGTACACAGTGTTGAAGAGCAGATATCAATTAAAGATATGGTGGACGCCGTTACTTATCTTACCGCAATAATACAAAATGTTAAATAACTGACAAGAGGCAGCTAACAGGGGGATATATATGTTGCAAACTATTTTAATAGATAAAGATATATCTATTAACGACAAAGAGTGTTTCGATAAATATTTTGAAACAGCTGATGTCCTTGCATCTGAAATGACTTTTACAAACTTTTTCATGTGGAAGGATTACTATAAAATAAGATTCAGAATAATAAATGATTTTTTATGCATAATGTCAGTAAGGGATAATTTAACTCCTTTTTGCTTCTTCCCAGTAGGAGACTATAAAAAAGGAGAAGAATTAAAAAAGACTATATATACAATAAAGGAGTATTTTGATTCAGAAGGATGGAAATTAATTTTTTCAAGAGTCACTAAACAACAAATGGGAATTCTTGATGAACTTGGAATAGAGTATAACGCTACAGAAGATAGAGACAATGCCGATTATGTATATACTGTGAAAAGTTTGTCAACATTAGCCGGAAAGAAGCTTGACGGCAAGAGAAACCATATTAACAAGTTCAAGAAACTCTACAGTTATGAGTATGAGAAAATATCACCATTAAATATAAAAGACTGTAAGAACATTGTAGAAAAATGGTACAGCCAGAGAGGTCAAGATAATGAAAGCCTTACTCATGAAAGAACAGCAAACTATCAGCTCCTTGACAACTATGGATTACTTGGGCTAAAAGGTGCATTAATCAGGGTTAATGGCGAAGCAGAGGCTTTTACGGTTGGGGAACAGCTTAATAAAAATACAGCAGTTATTCACGTCGAAAAGGCAAACCCTGGAATTCACGGTATTTATACAGTAATAAATCAGCAGTTTATAAACAATGAATGGCTCCATATGGAATATGTAAACAGAGAACAAGATCTGGGAATTCCAGGATTAAGAAAGGCAAAATTATCCTATAATCCTGATCATTTAATAGAAAAATATACAATAGAAGTTTCCTAAATAAATATTAAATTAAGCGTATATACTATTGAAAATGTTTTTGAAATATTATAGAATTATTTTGGTTTAGGAAAATGAAACCATTTATTTTGTCGATAAGCATTAATTTGCTTGACTAATTAATAAAAAAACTTAGGAGGTAACACCAATGGCAGTAAAAATGGGTATTAATGGTTTTGGACGTATTGGACGTCTTGTTTTCAGGGCTGCAATAAACAACCCTAATGTTGAAGTAAAGGGAATCAATGATCCTTTCATCGATCTCGAGTATATGAAATATATGCTTACTTATGACACAGTTCATGGTAAATTCGAAGGAACTGTAGATGTAAAAGATGGCAAGTTAGTTGTTAACGGAAAAGAAATCGCTGTATTCTCAGAAAAGGATCCTTCAGCTATTGCTTGGGGTGCTTGCGGTGCTGAATACGTTGTTGAATCAACTGGTGTATTCACTACTACTGAAAAGGCTTCAGCTCACTTAAAGGGCGGAGCAAAGAAAGTTGTTATCAGTGCTCCTTCAGCTGACGCTCCAATGTTCGTAATGGGCGTTAACAATGACAAATACACTAAAGACATGACAGTTGTATCAAACGCTTCATGTACTACTAACTGCTTGGCTCCTTTGGCAAAGGTTATCAACGACAACTTCGGAATAGTAGAAGGTCTTATGACTACAGTTCATGCTGCTACTAACACTCAGAAGACAGTTGACGCTCCTTCAATGAAAGACTGGAGAGGCGGAAGATCAATCCTTGGAAACATCATTCCTTCATCAACTGGTGCTGCAAAAGCAGTTGGAAAGGTTATTCCAGAATTGAACGGAAAATTAACTGGTATGGCATTCAGAGTTCCTACAGCTGACGTTTCAGTTGTTGACCTCACAGTTCGTCTTGAAAAATCAGCTACTTACGAAGAAATCAAAGCAGCTGTTAAGACTGCTTCAGAAACTAACCTCAAGGGTATCCTCGGATACACTGAAGATTCAGTTGTATCAACTGACTTCGTACACGATGCACGTACTTCAATCTTCGATGCAGGTGCTGGTATCGCATTAAACGGAAACTTCGTTAAGTTAGTTTCATGGTATGACAATGAATGGGGTTATTCAAACAAAGTTGTTAACCTCATCGAGCATATGGCTACTGTTGATGCTAAATAATTAAAGTTTTTATACAGCACTTTATTTAGATGTGATAAATCCATCTAAGTACAGTGCTGTTTTATTATGCTACTTTCTACAATTTCCGAGGAGTTTATCTTTAATTGTCAATGCCGAAAATTATCACAACGTACAATTAATAGCTACACAAAAATAATACTGGTTTTGTTAGAAATTAATTAATCCACCGTGAAAGATATATTAGATGATCCTATTAGCCACACATAAATATTATATTTACAAATATTACATAATATGTTATATTTGTAAAAAATATTATAAAAGTGGTTATTGTATGAGAATGTCTAAAAAGTTTTTAGCTGGAGTATTGAGTTTAAGTATGATATTATCTTTAACTCAAGTATCATTGGCAAAAGAAGAAGCTACAAAGAATGAATTATCAAGGGATAAAAAAATTGAGATTTTGCAAAAAGAAGGAATGCCGCTAAGTGTTTTGGAAAAATCATCAGATGCTTATATTGATGAACTATTAAAAGATAAGGGTGAATTTGTAAGTGTTCGTGAGGTTAGTTTTCATATAGATGAAAACGGAAAGTTTCAAAAAGTATCTGATCGTGATCTATTAAAAGAAGAAAAGTCTAAAGACCAGAAAAAGGATGAGGGAGATACTGTAACTGTTTCCACTTTAGACCCGAGTAGTGAATTTGGACAAATCTGTACTGCTCAGAGAATATATGAAAAGACAGGTGATAATTTTAAATTTACTAATCATGGAGTATGGAATGAAATACCATATTGGAAATTTGTTGATGTTGCAGCATTAGCTTGGTCAGATAATTTTACTCTTTATTATGATTCTTGTACTTATAATAATTATGTAAATGGAAGTTGGGTTAGTATAAATTGTCCGCGTAACAATGTTAATGTTGAAGCGGGTGTCTCCCATGATGTTGATATACCAGCGGGTTGTGATTTTACAGGAGGGGATTATATAGAAGTTGCTAAAGTTAATCTCTATCCTGGAAGCACTGGTAGTGCAAATGTTGTGGCTCAGTATTGTCATACTGGGGTAGGTATAGGTGGTGTAACAGCAGGATTTTCATCAGCACCAGAAATATCTTTTACCTGCGATGTACAGACTGTTTATGAAAAATCTGTTCCAACATATCAATATTTTGAATATTAAAGGGGTATATGTGTAAAATGAAAGAATATCTAACCTCAATATTTCTTGGACTATTTATATTAATAATTGGATTTATTATCACGTCAACATTAGGTAGTATATTTGACGGGGGTAATCCAAATAATTCATTTCTATCTGCTATAATGTTCGCTATATTATTTTTATGTTCTACAATTACTGTCTGTACTAGAGCTATGATTAAAGCGTTTAAAGCTAAGAATTAAAGAAATTAAAAAAGTATGATACATCGGTTACGAAGTGTCATGCTTTTTTAATTTTTAGCATTTTTTGAAAGCATCTGTTTTTAGAGTGAAGTACTTTAATCAAATATTGTTTAATCTCTTAGCCGTTAACCTGCATTCTATGCTGAAATAAAGAGTATTTCCGCCATAATATCTTAAAATGAAAGATATCCTTAGATATATAACTTGTCTAATTTCCATTTTTTGCTTATACTTAACATAATGATTTAATAAATACTGATTCAGAGCTTTTAAGCCTACAGGTTTATGCCTGATAGGCTTAATCTTTGTAAGTGCAGGAGGAACAAATGATAAAATCAAACTTAATCAAGCTTATTTGTGTTATGTTTGCCATATGTTTATTTTTTAGCTTTACATCATATGCATTAACCGGTCTAACTTTTTCTAGCAGTGGAAATCATTTAATTTATGTTAATAATCCCGAGTCCTTTGGGCTTAACTCAGGGGATTTAGTATATTTGTACGGTACAAACCTTGGGAATTCTTATAAGGATGTTGAATTTTATCATCATTTATATAACTCTTGGTCAAATGCAGGAGCCTGCAGGGTAGGAGTGGCTATAATGAACAAAGGTCCCAATCCCGCAATAATAACATACAAAGGAAGTTGTACAGCAACGGTAGACGGATATAACCTTGCTGTCATTGAAGATACTTCACAGGTGCTAAAGAATTTTCAGAATGCAAAATATAAAACTGTAAGACTCAATCCCGGAGAAAAGAAAATAGTATGGTCAGATGACTTCAGATTTACACCCGGATTTTCTGAATTTGTGTACGGCAGAGCTCAGTTTAAATCCAATCAGAAATTTGGAGTTTGGTTAAGAGTATTTGCAGCCGGACAATCAAAAACTGCTGACGATGTTTTCAAAGAAAAGCTTCCGGTAAAGGGAGTAGGACATGGCTTTTGCGGTGAATTGGGGTACAACGAGAAAAAAGTTACACTTGATGCCGATTCAAACAACATAACAACCTTTTGTGAATGGCCTCAGTCACTTAATACATATGAGTACGATGGTGTAATAAACTCAAAACAAGGCTCATCAAAATACCATGGTGGAAACTATGGCGTTGTTTACAATATAAAAATAAACAATGCTGCTAATAAGAAAATAATTATAAGTCCCAAATGGAGCCAGGATAGACCATATGCAACACTTGTTTACAGTGTTAATAATGGTCCTTGGAAGGTTGGTGAAAAGATTACAACGGACATGTTCTGGATAGAGGAACTGGGGAGCGGCCAAACTGCGAATTTTAGATTTATGTTGCCTGGAGGCAATTATGGAAATTATTATGTGACTTTTGAATAATTAAAGTAAGAATATTTATTACCAAGTATTAATATCTAGTTTTAAATCTTATCATACTGTGCTATAATATATAGTGGAGATTAAAATAATATACTAAGCATTAATCCGGCTTGTGATATATAAAGCTAAAATTCAAGGAGGATTTTATGATAGTTACACCTAAATTTCGTGGATTTATTTGTACAACAGCTCATCCTGTCGGCTGTGAATACAGTGTCAGAAAACAGGTTGAGTATGTAAAAAACCAGAAAAAGATAAATGGTGCTAAAAAAGTACTGGTTATTGGAGCTTCGACGGGTTATGGATTGGCATCCAGAATAACTGCTGCATTTGGCTGCGGAGCAGCTACAATCGGTATATTCTTTGAAAGGCCTGCAACTAAAACTAAAACTGCTTCTGCAGGATGGTACAATTCAGCTGCTTTTGAAAAGATAGCAAAAGAAGAAGGTCTGTATGCAAAAAGCATAAACGGTGATGCATTTTCAAATGAAATCAAGCAGAAAACTATAGATTTGATAAAAAAAGATCTTGGTAAAGTAGATATGGTAGTTTACAGTCTAGCTTCTCCAAGAAGAACACACCCTGTATCTGGTGAGGTTTTCAATTCAGTTATAAAGCCAATTGGCTCAACTTATAAATCAAAAACTGTGGATTTTCATACGCAGCTTATTTCTGAAACTACCATTGAACCAGCCAGTGATGATGAAATAAAGCAAACTATTGCAGTAATGGGCGGGGAAGACTGGGCCATGTGGATGGATGCCCTTAATAAGGCAGATGTTCTTGATAAAAATGTAATTACACTTGCATATTCCTACGTAGGTCCTGAAATGACTCATTCTATTTATAGAGAGGGTACTATAGGAAAAGCCAAGGATGACCTTGAGGCTACTGTGGTAAAAATTAATGAAAATCTTAAGGGTATCGGCGGAAAAGCTTATGTTTCCCTTAATAAGGCGGTTGTAACACAAGCCAGTGCAGCCATACCTGTTATATCCCTTTATATTAGTGCATTATTTAAAGTAATGAAAGAAAAAAATATCCATGAGGGCTGTATCGAACAAATGTACAGAATGTTCAGTGATAGGATTTATTCAGGGGATTTGAAACTAGACAGCAAGGGTAGAATCTGTATGGATGATTTGGAAATGCAGACGGAGGTTCAGGCTGAGGTAACAAAACTTTGGAATGAGGCCAATAACGATAATGTAAAAGACACTACTGATATTGAAGGCTACAGAAAAGAATTTTTCAGACTTTTCGGATTTGAATTTGAAGATGTTGATTATGATGCTGATGTTGATATAGAAGTAAGTATTGAAGGTATAGACTAAACTATTTATTATTTGAAAAGCATAAAATCGGTTGAATTCTGCACAGTGCAGTTGCTCCGAGTTTATGCTTTTTTTATGAAAATCATTCTATAAAACATTGGTATAGTGATATATAATAAAATAAATAATCAGAATGTAAATTTTTGTTGAAGCAAGTGACGAGTAAAAGGGGGCAGAGCGTTGATTAATCCTGCTTATGAGATTGAGCGGCTTCTTCAATATGGTGAAAGACATGGAATGATAGATAAATTAGATAAAATTATTGCAAGAAATAAGCTTTTGGACTTACTAAAGATTAAAGAGCCATTCTATGGAGAAATACCAGATGAATATCTGAAATACCCTTGGGAAATACTTGAAAAAATTGTAGATTATGCCGAGGAAGCGGGACTTTTTGATAAGGACATCTATGTATACCGTGAACTTTTTGATACCGCAATAATGGGGACGATGATGCCCAGAGAGTCTGAAATAATAAGAAAATTTACGGATTTGACTGAAAAAGAATCCATTAAAGCTGCAACGGATTATTTTTATGATTTATGCCTTGCATCAAATTATATAAGAATGTCACAAATAGAGAAGAACATTAAATGGGTCAATGAATCAAAATATGGCAAGTTGGAAATTACCATTAATCTGACCAAGCCGGAAAAAGACCCTAAAACTATTGCAATGGAGAGGCTTCAGCCTAAAAGTAATTATCCTGAGTGCATGCTGTGTATAGACAATATAGGATATGCAGGGAGAATTAATTTTCCTCCAAGACAGACTCACAGGATTATACCGGTTACCCTTTGCGGGGAACAATGGTATTTGCAGTACTCTCCATATGTTTATTACAATGAGCATTGCATAGTATTAAGTGAAAAACATGAGCCTATGGCTATTTCAAAAATGACTTTCAAATTGCTGTTGGACTTTGTCAGACAGTTCCCACATTACATTTGCGGCTCAAATGCAGACCTGCCTATTGTGGGAGGCTCCATATTAAGCCATAACCATTTTCAGGGCGGAAATTACCTATTCCCAATGCAAAAGGCACCTGTTACTGCAAAATATAAGTTTGATAAATTCAAAAATATAGACATTGGTTTGGTAAAATGGCCATTGTCAGTTATCCGTTTATCCTGTAATAGAATAGATGAATTAGTTGAGTTTTCTGATTATATTTTGACCTGTTGGAAAGGTTATAGTGACGAAAGGGTGGATGTTTTAGCATATACCGACAATGAGGAAGGTAGAGTTCCTCATAATACAATAACTCCTATAGCAAGGATAAACGAATTAGGTAAATATGAAATGGATTTAGTATTGAGAAACAACCGGACTTCAATGGAGCATCCCGATGGTATTTTTCATCCTCATAAGGAAATCCATCATATAAAGAAAGAGAATATCGGATTAATTGAGGTAATGGGTTTGGCAATACTGCCGGGAAGATTGAAAAATGAACTCATTAATATAAAAGAAATTTTAGTGGGGAATTCGGGTACTGATAGTATTTACGAAAGTGATAATGTCCTTTTCAAACACAAAGACTGGATAGAGCAGCTTGTTTCAAAATACGGGACATCTATGACGGAGGATGATGCAGACCGAGTACTTAAGCATGAAATTGGTAAGAAATTTGAAATTTGTCTAGAGCATTCGGGAGTGTTTAAACAGGATGAAAAGGGGCTTGAAGCCTTTAACAGATTTTTGAAATCAATGGGATTGGAGCTAAAATATGAACAAGAACTATGAGGAACTAAAAAGTAAATTCTGCCGTATTTACGGAGGAGAGAAAGAGAATTTACGAATTTTTTCTGCACCGGGCAGGGTAAATCTTATTGGAGAACATATTGATTATTGCGGAGGATATGTACTTCCGGCGGCATTAAGTCTGGATTCAACAGTAATAGCTAGGCCAAACGGAAAAAATACTATAAGCCTTGCAGCAACGGATTTGCCAGATAGGGTTGAAATTAGTCTAGATAGCCTTGAGAGCGCAAAAGGATTGAAATGGGGAAACTATCAGGCAGGGGTAGCATATATGCTTCAGAAGGCAGGCTACAGCCTCACAGGGGTAGATATGTTATTCCATGATACTGTACCCCTGGGGTCTGGACTTTCTTCATCAGCTGCTATAGAAATGGTTACTGCCATTACACTGGTAACTCTGGGGAATAGGGCAAACGGAATTAATAACCAAATAGATATGGTGGAAATGGCAGCTTTAGGCCAAAAGACAGAAAATGAATTCTGCGGAGTCAGCTGTGGAATAATGGATCAGTTTGCTTCTGCCATGGGAAAAAAGGATCATGCAATTCTTCTTGATTGCGGAGCTTTAAAATATAAGTATTTGCCGCTAAAACTAGATGAATACCAGATTGTTCTTGGAAATACAAAGAAAAAGCGTGCCTTGGGAGAATCAAAATACAATGAAAGAGTCAGTGAATGTACTGAGGGTTTGAGAATACTAAAGCAATACATGCCTGACAAAAAAAATCTATGTGATATAACCGTAGATGAATTTGAAAAATATAAATCAAAAATAGAAAATAAAGTAGTCAGAAAAAGAGTAACCCATGTTATTTGTGAAAATGCCAGAGTATTGAAAGCAGCAGATGCCTTGCAGAGAAATGATATAGGTGAATTGGGAAGACTAATGGTGGAAGCAAATGACTCAATCAGGGATTTATATGAAGTTACAGGCAGAGAGCTTGATATTATGACAGAAGAGGCATTAAAAGTTGAAGGTGTAATTGGTGCAAGAATGACAGGGGCCGGTTTTGGAGGCTGCACTGTAAATATTGTCAGAGAAGATAAGGTCGAGCTTTTTATAAATCAAGTTGGCAGGAATTACAAAGACCGGACAGGCCTGACTCCTGAATTTTATATAAGTGAGATAGGTGACGGGGCAAGAGAGATAACTCCTTAAGTATTATGGAGGTATATTATGTTTTTTAAAAGAAAAAAAGTTATAAAGCCGGCGCAGTACAAAACATTGGTTGATATAATTAACAAGAAAGATTTTTCTATGTTTTCTGATTATGAGTTGAAGAAATTAATTAGTACTTATAGAAATAACTATTCCCAGTATTTTAATAATAACAATAATTCAAACATTGACCATAATCAGCAGTTTGTTAATGAATACATGACTGAATGTTATGCAATTACCAAAGAGATTTGCAGGAGAGTCTTATCTGTTAATCCCTATGATTCACAATTGTTGACGGGAATAGCTCTATATTTTGGAAAAATTGCAGAACTACCAACAGGAGAGGGAAAAACCCTTGCGGCAGTGTTTCCAGCAGTATTAAATGCCCTAAAGGGAAAAGGTGTTCATATCTTTACATTTAACGATTACCTTGCAAAAAGAGATGCCCAATGGATGCTGGGAATATATGAATTTTGGGGATTGAAAGCGGCGTATGTTCAAGAGAACATGGACAGGCTTCAAAGAAAAAATGCATATTTGGCTGATATAACCTACGTTACCCCCAAAGAAGCAGGTTTTGATTATTTAAAGGATTCCATAGTTTATCATAAAGATGAAATTGTACATAGGCCATTCAACGCCGTAATTGTTGACGAGGCAGATGCAATTCTTATTGATGAAGCCAGAATACCTTTGGTTATTGCAGGAAATACTGGCAATCAGCACCAAATAGATAGCAGACTTCTAGAACTGGTGGGGTTATTAAGGCGGAATATTGATTACATGACTGATGAGAACAGCAGAAATGTGTATTTAACTGAAAAAGGAAGTTCTCTTGTGGAAAATTATCTTGGCTGCGGCAATCTGTACAGCAGCAAGAATGTAGAAACGCTTACAGACATAAACAACCTTCTTCATGCAAAAGTCCTTTTAAAACAAGATATTGATTACATTATAAAAGACGGACAAATCGAAATTATAGACGAATTTACCGGAAGAGTTGCAGATAGAAGAAAATGGGACTATGGCCTACAGATGGCCTTGGAAGCTCTCCGAGGAATTAAATGCACAGCCAGTAACAGAATACTGGGGAAAATATCAATTCAGAACTTCGTAAGCTTATATCCTGAAATGTCAGGAATGACGGCAACTGCAAAGTCGTCTGAAGACGAATTTAGAAGTACGTATAAACATGATGTATATGTTGTCCCTCCAAATAAAAAATGTATTCGTGTTGATTATGATGATTATGTTTTTACCCACAAAGAAGCAAAATACAATGCTGTAGTTAAAGAGGTATGTGCCTGCCATAAAATTGGGCGTCCTGTACTTATAGGGACTTCTAATATAAAGGAATCAGAGATGCTGGCGACTATGCTCAAACAACAGGGGATAGAATGTGTTGTATTAAACGCAAAAAATGACGAAGAGGAAGCGAAAATAATCGCTCTTGCAGGAAAGCTTGGAGCTGTTACCGTTTCAACTAATATGGCAGGGCGGGGAGTAGACATAAAGTTGGGCGGAGAGGATTCTCCGGAAGAAAGAAAAAAAGTTTTGGAATTGGGAGGCCTTTATGTTATAGGTATTAGCAGAAATGAGTGTGTCAGAATAGACAATCAGTTGAGGGGTAGGGCAGGAAGACAGGGGGATCCCGGCTCTTCACGTTTTTTTGTATGCTTGGAAGACGATTTACTAGTGCAATTCGGTATAAAAAAGGTTATTCCATCAAAATATTATGGATTCAGGCAAGGGGAAAGGATTGATGACAGAAAGCTGTTGTCACTTATATGTCATATACAGAGAGTAGTCGATGGCCAGAATTTTGAGATAAGAAAAACATTGGCGAAATATTCATATCTCCTTGAATGGCAAAGAAGGACATTTATGAAAAGCAGGTTTGACGTCTTGTCTTGCAATAAACCAGGGCTTTTGGCCATTGAGAAAAAAGAAATGTATAAAGAACTGTGCATAAAGTACGGAAAAGAAAGAGTTGATGAAATTCAGAGAAGAATATCTCTTAATTGTATGGATGAGGTATGGTATGACTTTCTTGAATACTGCGAAAACATAAAGGAAGGAATAAATCTGGTATCAGCAGGCAGAAAGGACCCTGTGGACGAGTTTAACAGACTTAGTATAAATAAATTTGAACACCTTGAGAAAGAAATACATGATAAAATACTCCATACTCTTGAAAATACTGATTTTTCCATGGATGACAGTGAACTTGTTGATAAGGGACTGCAAACTCCTTCGGCCACTTGGACGTATATAATTAACGACAGCATCAAAGTAAAAAATTTCTCGATTTTTAGCAGATTATAATATATCTTAATCTTATGTTATAAAAATATTCAGAATATTAGGAAATTATGGTACAATATACATAATATTTTTTTGCAGGTGATTGAATGATACGAATTTCCCTATGCGATGATGAAACCCAAATTACTGAAACATTAGCCGCTAACATAAAAGACATAAGACCTGATATAGAAGTACTTTCCTTTGATTGTGGAGAGAATTTGCTTTACAGCAAGTACCTGTACAATGATATTGTATTACTGGATATTGAAATGAAAGGAATAAACGGTATTGAAACAGCCGAAGAGCTTCGCAAAGGCGGTTATGAGGGAATGATAATATTTCTCACATCTCACAAGGAAATGGTATTTGATTCTTTTCGGGTCAAGCCGTATAACTATATTGTAAAGCCCATTGACATAGACAAAGTAAACAATATTCTCAACAATGCCATAAATGAAGTTATTGACAGGAAAACTACTCATTTTGAAGCCGTATTTAATAATCATACTTTTAGAATTCCAATAGAGGATATTTACTACTTTGAGAGTAATGGAAGAAAAATAGATATTCATTCAAAAAACGGTACAATTACTATTTTGGGGAAAATGAATCAAATAGAAGCCTCTCTCAGAAACAAGCAGTTCTTTAGATGTCATAAGGGTTATCTTGTAAATCTTGAGCACGTTTGCGAATTTTCAAATAATGAGATTATTTTGACAAATAACCAGAGAGTTTTAATTAGCAGATTAAAAATTAGCTTGTTCAAGGAGGCTTTTAAGGCGTTTATGAAAGGAAATATAAAATGCTAGAAATTTTGGGGAACAGCCTAATTGACTTGATTTCAAGTATATTTGAAATATTGATTTTTGTTTTTATGATTTCAATTTTTTTAGACTTTACCGAAAGAGCAAAAAAAAATGTAATATTGTATTTTGTTATATACGGATTACTTAAAGTTGCTAAAATCATTTTTCCTATTGTATTTTTAGTTGATTTCGTCACTTCATTATTCGTACTCTTTTTTGTTTTTACTGCTTTTAAAGGGAACTTTGCACATAAAATATTTGCATTTAGTATAGCAATTTGTATTAACTATGTTGTTGATATTTTTATTATCTCATTTACAAATATGGGATTTAACTATAATTTGTTTTTCAGCACATTATCAGGAGGAATAAGGGGAATATGGGTTACAGTAATAAAAATAATAATGGTTATACTTGTATATATTCTCCTAAGGAACTTTGCAACTGACACAACATTAAAAATAGACATACTTTCATCTGTTCAGACATTAATTCTTATCATGCTTCCCGCCTTCAGCTTTGCTACAATCACAATTCTTGACTGGGGAGTAAGAAATTTCGTAGATATACCCATAAATACATCTGCTTTTCTGCTTATAGCATCTTTATGTACTATAATATACAACGTTATAGTAATGATTTTAATTGATAAGATGATTCTTAATAAAAAATATAAACATCTAAATGAAATTTCGCAAGCTCAGCTGCGAACTCAGTTTAATCATTATGAACAGATAATGGATAAAAATCAGGAAACCAGAAAACTAAAGCATGATATGAAAAATCACCTGAGACTCATTAGAACCCTGATTGAAAATAATGATATAGACCAAGCAAAGGGGCTCCTTGACGAAATCGAGGACACAATGCGAGGTTTAGATCTTGAAATAAGCAGTGGTAATAGTATCACAGATGCAATATTAAACGAAAAGAACAAGTTGGCCCATAACTTGGGGATAAAATTCGAGTTTTCCGGGATATTGCCAAGGGAGAACTTTATTAATCCATTTGATATCAGTACAATTTTTTCAAACGCATTGGATAATGCTATAGAAGCAGCAGTGAAATCCAATGATTCTGAACGATTTGTCAAGATTTTCACACACATTCAAGGTAAATGCCTGTTTATTCTAATTGAAAATTCAGTTGAAAAGGATATAAAAATTACAGGCAAAGAGATTGAAACTACAAAGCAAAACAAGGAACATCATGGTTTCGGGCTTAAAAATATCAATGATAGTGTGGAAAAATACGGTGGTAGTCTAAGTATCATGTGTGAAAACAAAGTATTTAAGTTGGAAATATTACTTAATATTAAAATATGAACATATACATCTTATGACATAATTAAGACATGTTATGCAAAAAATATTGAATATAACTGTAAATATAATAAACTGTATTTGGTTGAAGTTTAGACATTGCCAAATACAGTTTTTTTTAAGGAGGATTTTTATGAGTAAGAAAAACGTTTGTATGGAAATTAAGGCAGATCAATTTGAAAGTTTAAACAACGAAGAGGCTATGTACATAGATGGTGGTATTGATTCGCCAAGGCAATGCGTAACAACTATTATTTTAGGAATAATCAAAATTATAAATTATTTTTAGTGACTATTGATTTTTGTAGGAATAGAAGGTGGAATAAATTGTAAGTTTGTCTTTTGTAAATAATGAACCGGATTGTATGGACAAAGCCCGTACTTCGTTTATATTAGGCATAGTTGATACTGTGGCTTGGTTGTTGCCTATTATAGGGATTCCGGTTTCGATTGTGGGACTGATATTAGGGATACTTGGGATAAAATCGACTAAAAGATGGATGTCAGTTGTAGGTATTATACTTTCCAGTATTTTTCTGGTTGCTGCAATAATAAATGTAATAATTGGAGCTTTAAATAAACTTGGTTAAGCTCAAAGGAGAATCCAAATGGTATTATCAGCAGTAGAAAAGGACTATCGATTGAGAAATGTCCTTACTTTAAGAAAGAAAATGACAAGTCAAGAGATTATTTTTGAAATTATAAAACTAATGAAATTTCTTAAAGAAAATGGACTAGAAAAGGCTGGCACAATAACAACGGTAACATTTTCAATAGAGATGCAAAATGGAGTACCTTTGATAGATATGGAAATACTTGTTCCGCTGTCAAAAAGGATAACCATTTCCAGTGAATATGTTTTTAAACCTATTTTTCATATGGTTAATGCGGTGTGTATTTTACAAGAAAGTGAACAGGAAACAAGTAAAATCCATAACTTTTTGTGCAGAAATATCTATGACAAACTAAACATGAACTCACAGCAAAAGGATTTCCTTCTTGCTTGAAAATATGATGTATTTAATTCATTAAGCTTTTCTAAGGTATCGATTTTACCGATACTCATTTCTTTTTACAACTTATATTGTATTCTTTGAAAAGGCATTCAGGTTTCTAATAAGAAGCTGAATGCCTTTCATCTTTCTAAAGAGATTTTACAAACTTCAGATTTTTTCTTCTATGTATCAAACAAATATGTTAAACTATGTAATTAAATAGTAGAATTTGAGAGTTAAAAAAATTCATACCAATGTTTATTGCTATATTAGGATTATATCTTTTAGATATATTTTATTTTAGACGTGACGAATTCAGAATCAGTTATGTAATAATTATTTTAATAACTTGTTTTGCTGTTGTGAGCATATCAAGTATTGCAAATACAAATAAAGATAATAATGGAGTTAACTAATGCAAACCCTATTTAAACGCTATTATTGTGTCAAACAACATGACATCACAGATTGCGGAGCAGCTTGTCTGGCTACTATCAGCAAGCAGTACGGCTTCAAAACATCAATAACAAAGATAAGAGAAGCAGCTGGCACCGACAAACAAGGTACAAATGCATATGGATTGATAAAGGCAGCTGAAAGTCTAGGTTTCACAGCAAAAGGAGTGAAGGGCAATCAAGAGGCCTTTTTTTCTGAGTTTCCTCTTCCATGTATAGCACATGTTGTCGTGGAAGGTACATTGCTTCATTATGTTGTTATACATAAAATAACTAAAAAACAGGTTTTGGTTGCTGACCCGGGAAAGGGCATTGTAGAGTATACGCCGGAGGATTTTTTTAGAATATGGACAGGTGTACTTATTCTAATGGTTCCAAATGTTTCTTTTAGCAAGGGTAATGAAACCAAAGGGTTATTTTCAAGATTTTACAGTCTGCTTTTGCCGCAAAAGAAACTAATAATTAATATATTTTTAGCATCTTTAATGTATACTGTATTAGGAATTTTGGGTTCATTTTATTTTAAATTTTTACTTGATGATATTTTGCAATACAATCTGGAAAAGACCTTGCATGTCATATCAATAGGTATTATTTTGCTGTATCTTTTTCAGACGCTATTAGGTGCATTTCGCTCTCACATGGTACTGTACTTGTCACAAAAAATCGATATCCCGCTTATATTGGGCTACTATCAGCATGTTCTTGGACTTCCCATGAACTTCTTCAGCACAAGGAAGGTTGGAGAAATTATTTCAAGATTTATGGATGCATCAAAGGTAAGAGATGCAATTTCAGGTGCTACTCTTACAATTATGATTGACACATTAATGGCACTGGCGGGAGCAATTATACTCTATATGCAGAATCATACACTTTTTCTGATAACTTTTATGATAGGAGTAATATACGCGATTATTGTTTTTGCATTTAATAAGCCAATTAAGAAAGTAAATCAGGAGCAAATGGAGGAAAATGCACAACTTACTTCTTATCTTGTTGAATCATTAAATGGAATTGAAACAGTAAAGGCCTTTAATGCTGAGGATGAAGCAGCGATAAAAACCGAAGCAAGGTTTGTAAAGCTCCTCAAATCTATATTCAAAAGCGGTATAATTAATAATGTACGTTCATCAATTACATCCTTCACTGCACTGGCCGGAGGCGTAGTTATCTTGTGGGTAGGTGCATGGAATGTAATAAAAGGCAGCATGTCGGTAGGACAGCTTTTAACTTTTAATGCGCTCCTGGTGTATTTTCTTGATCCCATAAAAAACCTCATAAATCTACAGCCAATGCTGCAAACCGCAATAGTAGCGTCCGACCGTCTGGGAGAAATTTTTGACCTTGAGTTGGAAAAGAGTAAAAATGAAAGGGAGAAAATTAAACCCGTTGATTTAAAAGGAGATATTTCTTTTAAAAATGTTGATTTCAGATATGGAACACGTTCTCTGGTATTAAAGAATATTGATTTTACTATAAAGCAGGGTGAAAAAATTGCTTTGGTAGGGGAAAGCGGCTCAGGTAAAACTACGCTGGTAAAGCTTTTATTGAACCTGTATACATGGGAAAAAGGTGAAATCACAATAAAAGACTACAATATAAAGGATATATCCTTTGATTATCTTAGAGAAAGGCTTGCCTATATCTCTCAGGATATATTTATGTTCAGCGGAACAATCCGGGAAAATCTTACTTTAGGTAACCCCAATATAAATATGGAGGAAATTGTTGAGGCATGCAGAATGGCGAAAGCACATGATTTTATAAATAAGCTTCCAATGAGGTATGAAACTTATCTTGAGGAAAACGGTGCAAATTTATCGGGAGGGCAAAAGCAAAGGCTTGCAATAGCTAGAGCTATATTGAAAAAACCTGACATATTTATAATGGACGAAGCCACAAGCAATCTGGATTCAATTACTGAGAAGGCAATAGAGAGAACGCTGGAAACTGTTTGCAGTGGTGTAACAACTATTATAATAGCCCATAGATTAAGCACTATTAAACGCTGTGACAGAATATATGTAATGGAGGAAGGCAGCATTATTGAACACGGCAGCCACCAGGAGCTTATGAAGCTTGGAGGTAAATATTTTGAATTATGGCAGGGTCAGTTGCCCGAAACAGATGCATATTCACTGACAGGAGGTAAACTCTAGCATGAAGGAAGTACTGGTTGACATAAATGAACTTACGGATAGCCGAGAAATGTACCATTCAAAGCCTCATCCCTTCGTGTGGATATTTACATATATTTTAATGGGGTTGATTGTAACAGCTGTAATATGGGCAGCTTTCAGTAAAAAGGAAATAGTAGTGAAGGCCCATGGACAAGTAAGGCCAGAATCAGGAATAAGTACTGTCAGAAATATTCTGGAAGGAGAACTGGAAAGTACTCATTACAAACAAGGGATGACAGTAAAGGCCGGAGATATTCTATACATTATCAAACACGACAAATTGCTAATGGAAAGAGAATCCGCAGAAGAAAAGCTTAAAGAGCTGGAAAACGAGCTGGAAAACCTTAAAATATATAGAAACTGTATTACTACGGAAGAAAACCATTTTGATTCAATAAATGAGCCTGTATATTATGAAAAAGTAAGGAAACTTCTGATGGATTTAAGATTTTCTAAAACAGATGCAGAATATAAAACTACAAGGCTTAGTGAAGAAAAGATTCTGAATAGTACACAACTGGACAAAAATCTTAAAGAAATAGAATACTTAAAAAAGTACATAAAATCCTTGGATAATAATAAAAACTATTTAAATTCGGTAAATGAACTGGAAAAGCAATACAAGCAAAAATATGATAAGTACCTCATAGCAAAGGCAGAAATAGAAAGAAAATATGACCAACAAGCTAATGATATTAAAAGTAACAGCCTAGATGCCATGAAGCAATCATTGGAAGAGGAAAAAACTCAGTTAAAGGCATATGAGACACTGAAAAAAAGTGTCAGTGAATCAAAAAATAATTTTTCATCCGGTGACAGATATTCGTATCTTTACACGGAGTATGAAAATAGATTGAACTTACTGAAAAATACATATGATGAGAAAAAGCGAATTTATGAAGCATATCTTTCTCTTAGCGGAATAGCAGTTACAAAATCTGAATTGGAAGATGCACGTGTGCAGATGCAGAATGCGCAAAGTGAGTATACATCATATAAAAGTAAGTTTTTATCAGAATTGGAATATAACATTAATAGCACTGAAATTAGCATAAAGGAAAAGGAAAGTAAGATTTCTGGCACCCAGGACAAACAGGGGCTTCTAAATTTAAACGACAAGGACAGGAAAAACAGCTTGAAAGCATTGTATTTACAGGAGAGAAATGCTGCAGCTCAGGAAATAGACAGTTTAACCGATACAGTGGAAACCCTAAGACAAAAAAATGTACTTTCTGATGCAGAACTAAAAACTATAACAGATGCTGACGGTGATAACGAAGACTCATTGGATTACTCATTGGTTGAAAGAACAAAGGTCCAGGAATTAGTTGCTGCTGATGAAAAGATTAAAGAAGTAACAGATAGTATTACAGGAGTTAAAGATAATATAAAAAAACTGCAGCTAAGTATAAATAATGCCATTGTAAAGGCCAGTGTAGGTGGAGAGGTTAACATAATTACAGAAATATACCCTGGAGATTTGGTGGCTGCAGGTACTGAAATATTAACAATAATACCTAATACCAACTCAGCATTTAAAATGCAGATAACTGTAAGTAACAAAGACATTGGTGAAATAAATATAGGGGATACGGTTAAATACAATTTTGCAGCTTTGCCTTACAGAGAATACGGACAAGCAGCAGGAAAAATAACAAGTATATCAAAGGACGCCGTAAATATTGAAAACGGCCAAAGCTACTATAATGTTGAAGCTACAGTTCCGGGAACAAAAATGATAGGCAGTTCCGGAAGGCAGGGAGAAATAAAGGCAGGGATGATATGTGAAGCAAATGTAATAACAAAGCAAAAGAGCTTTCTACGTTATTTTCTTGAAAAGATAAATTTGCTTGACTAATGTTGTTAAAGAGTAAAATTTACTACAGGCTATGGGAGAGAATATAATGTTTATAAAGAGACTTTGTACGGTATTATTAGCAGTATCACTGATGACAGCGTCTATAAGTACTACTGGAGCAGCTTCGGTGGTGTCCCCTGGAACTTGGAGTATAGGGGATAGCTTTAACCTTGTGTCGGGTACGGGAAACCAGGCAAATTATACATATGACGAAATGTGTAATTTATATTTGAATAATTATTACAATGTTCAAGGTACAGAAATAGATATAGAAAACAGTAATTTACTTTATCAGCAATATTCTGTGGAGTTTGATAAAATCAATAATGATATTGCAAGCATAAAAAAACTCATTGACAAAGACAAGGATAATGTTGAGTATCAACAGAAGCTTGGTGAGTTAATAACACAGAAGGCAGAACTGTATGTAAACAAAGAAACCAGTATTATAACCTATAATAACTCTTCACGATATCGTGATATACAGCGTGCTTCACAAATATCAGAATTCAGAGACAATATATTTAAGACGAAACTTATATATGAAAAGAGTTTGATTCAGAAAACCATGGCTGAATACGCCAAATTGCAAGCAAATACAAAGGAAATTAGCAAATCAAAAGATATGGCCTTTCAGTCAGATATAGACATATATAATGCTGATTATGACTATTACATTAGCCAGCAGGAGTTACTCACACAGAAAGTCAACTCGAATATGGAAAATTTATTAAGTAGCTGCGGTATAGATATGTCAAGGGCTTTAACAATTAAAGTTACTTTAGCACCAATCAGAGCTATTTCTCTAAAAAAATTTTCTGACATAGAGAAAAGCTTTTACTTAAATGATTACAAAAATATGCAGATGGGGGAAAGGCTAAGAATACTTGAGGGGAAAATAAGTATATTAAAGGAGTATTATAAGGATTCCTCAAACGAGGTAAAACTTGCTGTTAACGAAAAAAAACAGGCAGAACTTGAAGCAAGGAGATGGCTTATTGAAAGAAGAGCTTTACTCCAGAATTATTATTCTGACTATAAAAATAAATACTATGAATTTAATATAAAAGAAAAAAAGGCAAATGCACTGTATCAAAAGTATATAATACTACTCAATAAATACAACTACAAACTTGCAACCGAGCTATCCTTAAAGGAAGCTGAAGTAAATTACAAAATTGCCGCCCAAGAAGTTTGGGACAGCCTTTTCGGGTATGTAGAAGCACTCGGAAAAATAGAGAAGGCAGTAAGCGGTAATGTTAGTCCTTAATGATTATGCAAAGCAGGTATATATATGTTTTTTATTCAACAAAACCTGCTTTGCAACTATTTATCGACGCTGTAAATAATTTTGTGTATGAAACATAGGAAATACTCTTTTATGGTTAAGAATTTAAGTATTAACCAGAAAGGAATATTTTTTATGAGCGTATTATCAAAAGAGCTAGTACAGGAAATAATTGCGGAGAATGATTTTAAAAATCCCGGAGAAATAATCTCCTTTTTAAAGGAGGCATTTAAAGATGTTCTTCAGGAAATGCTTGAAGCCGAAATGGATGTTTCTCTTGGGTATTCCCGAGATGAGTCAAGACATAAAATTACCGACAACAGTAGAAACGGTTACTCAACAAAAAAACTAAAGAGTGAATTCGGCCCTGTACAGATTGATATTCCAAGGGACAGAAAAGGTGAGTTTGAGCCTAAAATAGTTCCCAAGTACAAAAGGGATGTATCAGGAATTGAGGATAAGGTGATTTCTCTTTATGCCCGAGGCATGTCTACCAGAGATATTCACGATCAGGTTAAAGAGCTTTATGGAATAGATATTTCTGCTGAAATGGTTAGTAAAATAACTGAAAGAATCCTTCCTGAAATAAAAGAATGGCAAGGTAGGCCCCTTGAGGCTATCTATCCTTTTGTATTTATGGATGCTATCCATTACAAGGTAAGAACTGATGGACAAATAGTAAATAGAGCTGCTTATGTTGTTATGGGTGTAGATATTTCAGGTAAGAAAGATATCCTTGGAATATGGATTGGAGAGAACGAATCCTCCAAGTTCTGGTTAGGTGTGTTAAATGACCTTAAAAACAGAGGTATAGAAGATGTACTCATATTCTGTGTGGACGGACTTACAGGGCTCAAAGAAGCTATTGCAGCTGCTTTTCCAAAGTCAGAAATTCAAAGGTGTATAATTCATCAACTAAGAAACTCATTTAAATATGTTTCATATAAGGATTTGAAGGCTTTTTCAAAGGATTTTAAAACTGTCTACACAAGCCCCAGTGAAGAAATAGCATTAAACCGGTTTGAAGACCTGAAAAACAAATGGGGCAAGGATTATCCATATGCATTTAAAAGTTGGGAAAACAATTGGGAAGTTTTATCACCATATTACAAGTTCCCAGAGCAGATAAGAAAAATAATATATACAACCAATATAATTGAAGGATTGCATCGGCAGTTCAGAAAAGTTACTAAGACAAAATCCGTTTTTCCTTCTGATACTTCTCTTGAAAAGATGCTTTATTTGGCATCAATGAATGTAATAAAAAAATGGACTCAACGATACCGGAATTGGGATCAGGTCATGAGTCAATTAATGATTATGTACGATGGGAGACTGGATAACTATATTTAAAACATAGAGCAAAGCCCCCACCGCCCTGAAGGGCTCGTCCTCATTGCCGGACGGGCTAGACCTTCAAAATACAGGTATAAGCATAGAAATACCATTATTAAATAATTATTGCCAGATTTAATCTAAATAATGCATAAAAATAGAATAATCTGGCAATAATTTGAAATATAGTATTAAATTTTTGAGAGTTAATACTTTGGAAATACTTAGCCATCATTGAGTTTGAAAGGCTTCATACACAAAATTATTTACAGTCCCTATTTATCGCTTATATTTGTACTTTCTGAACGGGGAATTCTTGATATTTTCCAATCACCTTTTACTTTCTTCAAGTAAAAAGTGGTTTGAATATGATTTGAACCTGAAATTTCCTCATTAGTGGAGGCAGACTGAATTTCCAAAATGTCTGTACCACTAAAGAAGCACATAGAACCGTTTACTTTGTAATCTAATTTGTAAGATAATTTAACCGTTATATGAGATGCAAAGGGTATCTTAAATATTGAAATTATTTTAAATGATTTAAGATCCAACTTTTTTAGCTCACCTTTTTTATTAAGCATATTTTGAATACCTAAATCATAGGAATTGAAAATATACTTGAGCTTATCATTATTACTGTCGTTAGCAAAATAATATTTTTTATAGAAATCACGAAAACCTGTTATTTTCTTATCCGCTATGTTTTTTACTCCTATATCATTATCAGGGATATAATCGGTAGAAAGCATATTTATTCCTTCAATGGACTGCATATACTTATTTATAAATCCAGTAATTTCAGGTTTGTTTGTAAAAAATATAAGCTGATCGATTAGTATGTAGGCTAACAGTACAAATGCAATAAGCAACACATTACCGATAATTATTTTTTTCTTTTTAGAGAATTTATTCATTATCAATACAATTATCCTCCAATACTTTATCGCTACTGAGCATACCGTCGGCTATTTCAATGATTCTTTTGCAGTAGCCCGCGATTTTTATATCATGAGTTACGATTACAACAGTAACGCCCTTTTTATTGAAATTCTGCAACAGGAGCATAATTTCATCTGCAGTATTACTGTCAAGTGCTCCTGTAGGCTCATCGGCTAAAATAACTGACGGATTATTAACAAGAGTTCTTGCAAGAGCTACTCTCTGCTTTTGACCTCCAGACATTGTTCCTACCTTTTGATTGCATAATGCTTCAATACCCACCATTGCCATTGCCTCTCTTGCTTTTGTTTTCATTTTTAATATTGGCACTTTACTGAAAAATAATGGAGTCATAACATTTTGAAGAGCCGTATCATTATTCACAAGAGCGAAGTCTTGCAGGAGAATTCCAATATAATTATTTCTGTAAAATGCAAGCTTTCCCTCTGATAAGCCATCTATCTGCTTTCCGTCTAAATAATAGGAACCACTTGTTGGATTATCAAGACAGCCAAGGATGTGCATAAGGGTTGATTTTCCGGCGCCTGATCTTCCCATAATTGCTACCATTTCTCCATTGTTTATGGTTAAGGATATATCCTTTATAGCAGTTAGTTCATTTTTTTTGCCAATATTGAATTTCTTTGATAAATTATTAATTTCAATCATAAATAAGTCTCCTTAATTTATATTAAGCATTTCCACAGGATTGTTTTTTCTTAATGCATAGAATGGAATAATAAAAGAAAGCAAAGCCAGTAGTATGCATACCACTGCTGTTAAAGTAATACTTTGGGAATTCATAATAAAATATACATTTACGATTCTGGAGTTATTACTGTGATAAAAAGCAGATAGTCCGATAACAAACAAGATTCCGGCAAAAATAAAATATAAAAGTGAGTAAACTCCGGTGATAATAATTGTTTTCTTTCTTGAGCAACCTGTTAGGTAATAGATGCTGAAGGTTTCCATGTTAGTAAGTGTTGTAAGAAGGCACATGGTGATAATCCCACACATGGATATTAAAACCAGCATGAATACAAAGGGCAGTATAATTGCTACAAGCTGAGAATTTTCGTTTTTTTCAGATTCAATTAATTCCGTATCCATTTTAGTGTAAGAAAATGTAAGTCTTTTCCGCAGACTCTCAATTTCACTTCTAGGACAAGATTTGTCCAGATAAATAAGGGCATTTGGAGTTATTTGGGAAGGAATTTGTAATTGTGAGCCCGGAGCTATCAAAAAAAGCTCATTTTCTATCATATTTATAAAGAGCTTTGAAACTGGTAAATCTAAATTAATAGAGGTATAGTCAAGAATCAACACTTGTTCAGGTTTTGCAAGCTTACCTGTAATAACTAGATTACATTTTTGAATTCTATAATTATTATCAACAAAAGTATATCCTGTGAGTTTGTCTCCTATCTTATAGTTTTTAGCATAGATTCCCCCTATGACACAGGGAACATAACCATTAACTTTTTCCACACCGAACCATTTTCCTTCGGACAAGGGATATCTGATTGCTTTAGCTGTTTCATCATCATATAAAATTACATTGGAAGCTTCCTTGCCGTTTGCGGGTAATTTGTCTTCAAGTTGCTTTCTGTTAAAATATATAAAAGTTCCGCCTATTTCAGAAATACCTTTGAACCACTTGAAATCCTTTGTTTTAACGCGTAAGTCAGAATAAAAATCAAGTGTTATTTTATCTTTCTTATACCAATTGGGATCTATGCAGTAGATAATTCGGTCACTGCTGTTCTTAAATGTATTTATACTGCTGTTACTGTATAGAGACATATTTGACCCAACTACCATTATTATCCCTATGATTGCAAATTCTAAAACCAGTATGATATTCAAAACCTTATTTTTGTTAAATAATTTTAAAGCTAAAAAAAGGATTTTCACACTTTCACCACCTATAATTACGTATTAAATTTCTGACTTGAAATTAATGAATTTCTAAAAAAGCTTAAAGCAAATGGAGCTATAATCGTAATGATTATTAATACAAAACAGGTATAAATAATAATGCAGTCTTGAAATGTTACAGTTATATCAGAAATAACTCTTCCCAGAGATAATTGCCGTAAAAGGAAAAACAGGCACATACTAATTATATATGAAAACGAAAAAATGAGAACAAGCTGGGCGAACACTAGAAAAATAGTCATAAAACGGGAGCAGCCACAAATGCGGAGAATTATGTAATCCCTTCTGCATTTTTTCATCATATATTTATATATAAATATAAAATTTAATATTGCAATAATGCCGATAAAAACACTCGCAATCAAAGGAAAGAATAAGCTAGATATAGTTTTCTGAGAGACTGGCTTCGGAAGACGTACCGTTCCTTGAAATGTATTTTCAAAATACTGCTGAAGATCTTCTTTTTGATTTTGAGAAACATCTGGGTGAATAATTACCCGGAAGGATGAAAGATATAACAAATTAAGCCCAGTTGTATATGGTATTTCATCTAAATATCCACCATGACGTATTCCAGAGGCCCTAAAACTATTTCCTGCAATTCTCAGTGTATCATCTATTTTATATTCTTCTGCGGAGGGATTAAGCTCTTTGTTCTGATTGCTGGGTATGACTACTTTTTTGCACTTTTTGATGTCTTCCTGTGAAATTGGTGTTCCAAATACATCATTACTGCAAAGTTCTGGATGTAAATAAGCTATAAGTTCTCTTGGCTGTTTTTCGGATGAGCTCTTATCAAAAAAATGGAATTCAATATTTTCTATCTCGGCTATTCCGTTATTTGCTATCTTAGCTGCAATGTCATGATTCTTAGCATTATATTTACCGTTTGACATATTTACGGCTATTGTACGCATTGCTGTATATGTAGCCACGTATGATGCCCTTGACTTAACTATAGTTGTGAAGAAAAATGTGACAGATAGGATTGTAATAATCTGAACTAGCAAAAGCACAGCTGATATCAGACGGTTGTTTTTTATTAGTGAAATAGTTTTGCAAAATAATAAATATATGTTCTTTTTCATATTGAACTCCAATTCCAATATTTAATAAATTTTTATAAAGGCAACAGATTACTGTATTGCAGTAAATCTGCTGCCTTTTGTAATTTATATTTGTAGATTTTAATAAATATTCAGTCTTGAATCCTTATTTATAGTTTGACCATATGTAGGATCATATCCGTTTTGGAAGGTATAACCATTATATGTGGCTGCATAGGCATAACCGGTTGCATGGTCATATCCTGATAGTTCTGCAGCAATAGAAATATTTTGAATTCCGCTCCCAATCGCACTGAATGAGGAATGTCTTTGTACACCTGTTGTGGCAGAGCCATTAACTAAATAAGCATAAACCTCGCGGGCTTTATATGTTGCTGCACCAGCTGTTGCGGTACAACGAGCATCATCATATGGGAATGAAGTACCATAATCATACGATACTTGAAGATAATATGTACCGCCGCTGTCAGTAAAGGTTTGGCTGTCCGAACTAGAACAGGAATGAGCAAATGTTGCTGCACCTGAGCCGTAAGCAAGAATAGAAAAAGTGACTAAAAGAGATAAAATGATAGTTATTAATTTACCACTATTTACTTTTGCAAGCATAAATAACTCCTTTCAATAGTGTTAAATTTAGTTAATCAACTTGCCACATATTAACATATATTAAAATCAATGTCAATGAATGTAAATTTCTATTTATTGTGATGAAATATTCAAAATATAACTTAGATGAAATGTATAATACGTTAAATTCATAGGGATAAATGGTAAAACTAAAACTCATTTAGCATTCCAGAAATATATCACATAGTCGTAAAACTGTTAATTTGCTAACAAAGTATTGAAATAGCATGTAAAAAGAGGTAAAATTACTTTGGTTATTTGGATGGAAATTTGGATATTATACATATTGCAATCATTTCCTAAATTTTGACTCATCTTATAAATAAATAAAATATATACAGGAGCGTGAAGTTATGAGCATGATGAACAAAAAAACAATTGAAGACATTGATGTTGCCGGCAAAAAGGTAATAGTAAGAGTTGATTTTAACGTGCCATTGGACGCAGACAGAAAGATTACTGATGACAAGAGAATAGTTGGAGCACTTCCTACTATTAAGTATCTTGTTGACAAGGGAGCTAAGACTATACTTGTATCCCATTTAGGAAGACCAAAGGATGGTTTTGAAGATAAATTCAGCATGAAGCCGACAGCTGTAAGACTTGGCGAACTTCTTGGAAAAGAAGTAATAATGGCTAAGGATGTTATAGGAGAAGATGCAAAGGCAAAGGCTGCTGCATTAAAAGACGGCGAAGTTCTTATGCTTGAGAACGTAAGATTCCACAAGGAAGAAACAAAGAACGATGCTAACTTTGCAAAAGAACTTGCAAGCATGGCTGAAATATTCGTAAATGATGCATTCGGAACTGCTCACAGAGCACACGCTTCTACTGCAGGTTTGGCTGACTATCTCCCTGCTGTATGCGGATTCCTTATAAAGAAAGAAATTGAATTCATGGGTAAGGCATTGGCTAACCCTGCAAGACCATTTGTAGCAATCCTGGGTGGTGCAAAGGTTTCTGACAAAATCGCAGTTATCGAAAACCTCATTGACAAAGTTGATACTTTGATAATCGGTGGTGGTATGGCTTATACCTTCTTAAAGGCAAAAGGATATCACATCGGAAATTCAATCTGTGAAGATGACAAGATTGATTTGGCTAAGACTCTTATGGAAAAAGCAGAAGCTAAGGGAGTTGACTTGATGCTTCCAATTGGAAGTATGGTAGCTCAGGAATTCAAGAACGATACTGAAATCAAATACGTTCCATCAGATGCAATGCCAGACGGATGGATGGGTATGGATATCGGATCACTTACAATAGAAAAATTCGCAAAAGAAATAAAGAAAGCAAAGACAGTTATCTGGAACGGACCTATGGGAGTATTTGAATTCCCTAACTTCGCAACAGGTACAAAGGAAATAGCAAAGGCAGTTGCAGAATCAGGAGCACTTTCAATAGTTGGTGGTGGAGACTCAGCTGCTGCAGTTGAACAACTAGGTTTTGCTGATAAGATTACACATATTTCCACTGGTGGAGGAGCTTCTCTTGAATTCTTGGAAGGAAAAGTACTTCCTGGAATAGCAGTACTTATGGATAAGAACCCAAGAAAAGTAATTGCTGCTGGTAACTGGAAAATGAATAAAACTCCTTCTGAAGCTGTTGAATTTATAAATGCATTAAAGCCTGCTGTTGCGGATGCAGATAATGAAGTAGTAGTTGGTGTTCCATTTGTATGTCTACCTGGAGTTGTTGAAGCTGCTAAAGGTTCAAATATAAAGGTTGCAGCACAGAATATGCACTGGGAAGAAAAAGGAGCATTTACAGGGGAAGTTTCCGGCCCAATGCTTGCAGACCTCGGTGTTGATTATGTAATTATCGGTCACTCTGAAAGAAGAGAATATTTTGCTGAAACCGACGAAATGATAAACAAAAAGGCTCATGCAATATTCAAATATGGTATGACTCCAATCATCTGCTGTGGTGAAACACTCACTCAGAGAGAACAGGGAGTTACAGCTGACCATATCAGATATCAGATTAAGGTAGCGTTACTTGGTTTGACTGCGGAACAAGTTAGCAAGCTTGTTATTGCATACGAACCAATCTGGGCTATTGGAACAGGTAAGACTGCTACAAATGAACAAGCAAATGAAGTTTGCTCAGTTATCAGAGAATTGGTTGCTGAACTTTATGGTGCAGACGTAGCTGAAAAAGTTAGAATTCAGTACGGCGGAAGCGTTAATGCAAAGAACGCTGCTGATTTGTTTGCAATGTCTGATATAGATGGTGGACTTGTTGGTGGAGCAAGCTTAAAGGTTGAGGATTTCTCAATAATAGCAAAAGCATAAGTTTTCTCTGTCTGGAGATAATTTAGATTTAAGTATAAAATTGAATTATCTGACCCTCCGGTTAGTACTGGAGGGTCAAACTATAGTAACATTAAGAGGGAGATAACCACATGGAAAAGAAATTAGTAACATTAATGATCCTTGATGGTTTCGGAAACAACCCGAAACAAGAAGGAAATGCCATACAGGCTGCTAACAAGCCAAATTTGGACAGCTATCTTGCCAAATATCCAAATACCATTATTCATACAAGCGGTATGGATGTAGGACTACCTGAAGGTCAGATGGGAAACTCTGAGGTTGGACATACTAATATAGGTGCAGGAAGAATAGTTTATCAGGAATTAACTAGAATAACAAAGTCAATAAATGATGGAGATTTCTTTAATAAAGAGGAATTTCTTAAGGCAGTTGAAAATTGCAAAAAGAATAATTCAAAGCTTCACCTGTTCGGACTTTTATCTGATGGTGGAGTGCACAGCCACAACACACATTTGTATGGTTTAGTTGAGATGGCAAAGAGAAATGGTCTAAAAGATGTATTTATACACTGTTTCTACGACGGCAGGGATGTTCCGCCAGATAGCTCAAAGATATATACTGAAGAACTTGAAGCAAAGTTGAAGGAAATCGGAGTGGGCAAAATTGCATCTGTAATGGGAAGATACTATTCCATGGACAGAGACAACCGTTGGGAAAGAGTACAGCTTGCATACGATGCAATGGTATCCGGAAAAGGTTTAACTGCAAATTCAGCAGTTGAAGCTGTAGAGGCATCTTTTGCAAGAAACGAATTTGATGAATTTGTTAAACCAACAGTAATAATGGAGAATGGCAAACCAGTTGCTACAATAGCTGAAAATGACTCAATAATATTCTTCAATTTCAGACCTGACAGGGCAAGAGAAATAACAAGAACTTTTGTTGATCCTGAATTCAAAGGATTTGAAAGAGCAAAAGGCTTCTTCCCATTATGCTTTGTTTGTATGACACAGTATGATAAGACAATGCCAAATGTTTTGGTTGCGTTTAAGCCTCAGACTCTGGATAACACCTTCGGAGAATATGTAAGCAGACTTGGCTACAGACAGCTGAGAATTGCTGAAACCGAGAAGTATGCACATGTTACTTTCTTCTTCAACGGTGGTGTTGAAACTCAGTACGAAGGAGAAGACAGAGCACTTATCCCTTCACCGAAAGTAGCTACTTACGATTTAAAACCTGAAATGAGTGCATATGAAGTTGCTGAAGAAGCGGTTAAGAGAATTGACTCAAAACAATACGATGTCATAATTCTTAATTTTGCTAACTGTGACATGGTTGGACACACAGGTGTATTTGATGCTGCAAAAGCTGCTGTTGAAGCAGTTGATGAATGTGTAGGAAAAGTAGTTGATGCTGTTACTGCACAGGGTGGAGTGGTTTTAATAACTGCTGACCATGGAAATGCAGAGCAGATGATTGATTATGATAATGGAGGAGCATTTACTGCACACACTACAAACGTAGTACCGCTTATCGGTATTGGTTTGGGAAATGCAACTCTTAAAGAAGGAAGACTTGCTGACTTGGCACCTACAATGCTTGACATAATGGGTGTTGATAAACCTGCAGAAATGACAGGAACTTCACTTCTTCAAAAATAAAAAGTAAATTCCTTCAAAGCACAGTAATAACTAGATTTGAAGAAAATCCACCGGGGTAAAGTAATGCTTCGGTGGATATTTTTATTACCACAAAAAGGATATTTTTACCATATATAGAATATATTATGTAAAAAGAGGAGGTGCAATAAATGAAAAAACCTTCAAAAGTAATTTTACAGCTTAAGAAGCTTTCAGACAATTACAAAAAGCTGGGCTCAATACTTTATTGCTTTTATAGATTGCTCAAGTCCTCGTATTTCAGAACTTTTGTGAACTTTCTTTTTACTTTTGTATTCGCTTTTCAAATGCAACTTACCGATTTTAAGACATATAATATCTATGAAAAGGAATTTTACAGAGATAAGCTGCATATACTGGTAACATTCGTGTTTATTATCATGTACAACTGGATAACACTAACTATTGATAATTATCAGAAATACAAGGAGAGCCGAGTAAAATGCCTGAAAGAAGTTATAAACCGGGAAGCTGTAATTAATCAGACAATTAGCAGAAAACTCAACGACATAACCAGAAGTATCTGTGTTAAAGCAGTTCTGATACCGTCAAAAGCTGACTTTAGTACTCTAAGTTATCAGGATATTGCCTCTCTGGTATGTCATAACATTTATGATGCTATTAAAATTTCAACGGAAAAAGACACTCATCAGGTTTCTCTGATGCATAGGTTTAAAGAGAAAAAAACAGGTCGAGAATATATTAAAATGATTAGCTATGGTAATTCAAATCAGATTTCGCCAAGTATATTTGATAAACACTTTTATCTTGACAGTGATTTGAGTTATTATCATGTAAAAATATTTAATGAACAGCAGAATGATATATATATATTAAAAAATGCAGGTGAGATTAAAAAAGAATTTGTATATGGTAAAAAGTATACTAAAAAGAATATAGAGCAATATATTGCTATTCCCGTATTCTGCGAAAATGAGGGGATAGTTTCACTTCTACAGATTGAAATATCTGAAAAACAACTATTAGGAAGAACTAGTGAAGAAATCAGAGAGTTTGTAAAGCCATTTATGGCCTATGTACATATTCTTATGGTTAATTACTATAGAGAAGAACTGTTTAATGTATTAATTAAAAAATTTGACATACTAAAGAAAAGCAAAGAAAAAAGAAAGAGTTATTTGGAAAGGATGAGTAAGTATGAGCAACACTATGGGGAAAATAATTCATATATTGCCCCAAGGGACTAATGACAATTTAGACAGCATTGGATTTATCCATGAAGATACTGATTTTATCCAAGATCACGGTACTTTTGAAGACAGAAGGCAACAGCTTATAAGCGAGTATGAAAAGGAACTGAGGATATTAAAAAGAAATTCAATGCTAATGACATAGTAAAAATATTATTTATGTTTACTCCCGAGTAATAGTCCGGGAGTATTTATTTTACTTTTTAAGTTTTTTTATCAGTTTTGTATTTGGTTTTAATTAAATCAATATATTCTTCTACTTTCTTCAAAGCCTCATCAGGAAGCCCATTAACGTCCAGATTATAAGGAATTTTTGATTCTGCCACAATGTCCTCGGAGAACTGTCTGATGTCGGTACGGCCCACAAGATAATCTACCGACACATTAAAGTAATCAGCAATAGTTTTCAAAACATTCTCGTCCTTTGGAAATCTGTCATTGGCTTCATAATAACCAATAACTCTAGCAGAAACATTTACTAATTTTCCTAATTCCTTTTGAGTGATATCTCGTTCTTCTCTTAGTTCTCTTAATCTGTCACCAAATCTCATAATATGCCTCCAAATATAAATATATCAGGCAAAAAAAATCATTTGATAAAATAGAATAAAATATTCTAAAAAATATTGAAATCGAACAAAATATGCGATATAATCTTAGTGTAAGGAAAAACCTCAAATTTATACTTGAGATTTATTCTTTGCAAAGAAAGTCAAGAAATCCGTTGTACCTGATGGTATCCTTTTATATGAGGTGATTAAAATGGATACATGGAGTAAGATAAAAATCGTTGAAAAAATGCAAAACTACATTGAGAAGCACATCTCAGAACCGATTTCGCTTCACATGCTGGCTAACGAAGCGGGATACTCCCCGTGGTATGCTGCGAGGATTTTTAAAGAGATTACCGGTAAAGCTCCCTTCGAGTATATCAGGTTATTGAGATTGAATATGGCTGCTGAAAGACTCAGAGATGACAATATTAAAGTTATTGATGCTGCTTTTGACTTTGTGTTTGATTCTCACGAGGGTTTCACAAGAGCTTTTTCAAAGCAGTTTGGCATAACACCGAAGCAATATTCAAAAACAAAACCGGAAATAAAGTTCTATATTCCAGAAAGAATCCGTGGATATTACCTTAGAATTCAAAAAGGAGTGGATAATATGGCTGAGAATCCTAACCCATGTACCGAAACCGTATTTGTACAAGTCGTTGAAAGACCTGCAAGAAAGCTCATATTAAAGAGAGGGCAAAAAGCTGAACATTACTTTGAATACTGTGAAGAAGTTGGTTGCGGTGTATGGGATATATTATCAGGTATAAAGGAGGCAATTTACGAGCCCACAGGAATGTGGCTGCCGGAAAAAATGATTAAGCCCGGTACGTCACTATATGTTCAGGGGGTAGAAGTACCCCTGGACTATTCCGGAGACATTCCCGAGGGATTTGAGATAATAGACTTAAATCCTTGCAAGATGATGGTTTTTCAGGGACAGTCTTACGAAGATGAAAAGTTTGAGGAATCTATATCACATCTATGGAAGGTAATAAATAACTATAACCCTGAGATATATGGATTTCAGTGGGCGGACGATGAAGCTCCGAGAGTTCAGCTTGCACCAATGGGATACAGAGGGTACATTGAGGCAAGGCCTGTTAAAGAGCTAAATCCATAAAAATTTTGGCTTAGTCAAGCGAAAGCAGTGTTCTTGACAGGCACTGCTTTCGCTTATTTATTTTTCATGTTTAAAATTCACCCCCAGTGGTAGGTATGTATTGAATGAAAATTATAATAAGAATACCAATTAATGTTAAGTCATATTTTGTATTTTAACTGAACATCTACATATAATAAGATACGATATATAAATAACGTTCAGGGAAATATTTTACAATAAAGCAAATCAAATGGTATTCTAATTATGAATAACTACCTTGAAGGGAGAATTAAGTATGAAACAATATATACCAATTGAAAGCGTTTTTGCTAGAGAGATTCTTGACTCCAGAGGAAATCCCACTGTCGAGGTGGAAGTTATTGCCGAGGGCGGTTTTGTTGGACGAGCTTCTGTACCTTCGGGAGCTTCAACTGGTGCTTTCGAGGCTATTGAGCTGAGAGATGAAAACAGCGACAGGTATTTGGGAAAAGGTGTGGAAACAGCAGTAGACAATGTAAATAATACTATAGCGCCTGAAGTAGAAGGAATGAATGTATTTGACCAGGTTGCCATTGATAAACTTATGATTGATCTTGATGGTACACCTAACAAGGAGAGATTGGGTGCCAATGCAATACTAGGCGTATCCCTTGCTGTTGCAAAAGCTGCTGCAGAGGCTTTGGGATTGGGATTGTATCAATATATTGGAGGAGTAAATGCAAAGACACTTCCGGTACCTATGATGAATATAATAAATGGAGGAAAACACGCCGATAACAGTGTAAACATACAGGAATTTATGATAATGCCGGTTGGAGCTGAAAGTTTTAAGGAAGCTCTTAGGATGTGTGCAGAAGTATTCCACAATCTCAAAAAAGTCTTGCACAGCAAAGGGCTTAGTACTGCAGTAGGTGATGAAGGTGGATTTGCACCAAATCTTGATACCGACGAACAGGCAATTCAGGTTATATTGGAAGCAGTAGAAAAAGCCGGCTATAAACCTGGGGATGATTTCAGAATAGCTATAGATGCTGCTGCAACTGAAATGTATCAAGACGATGGCTCATATTTCTTCTGGAAGACAAACATAAGAAAAAGTAAAGAAGAAATGGTAGATTACTGGGCTGATTTGGTTAATAAATACCCAATAATTTCTCTTGAAGACGGTGTGGCAGAAGAGGATTGGGAAGGTTGGAAATTGTTAACCGAAAGACTGGGCAGTAAGATTCAGTTGGTTGGGGATGACCTTTTTGTAACTAACACAAAGAGACTTGAAAAAGGAATTAAAAAAGGTGTTGCAAACTCAATTCTCATAAAAGTAAATCAGATAGGTACGCTTACAGAAACACTTGATGCAATACAAATGGCAAACCGAGCAGGTTATACTGCAGTTACATCTCATAGATCAGGTGAAACAGAGGATGCAACTATTGCTGACATTGCAGTAGCAACAAATTCAGGTCAAATAAAAACCGGAGCACCTTCCAGAACAGATAGAGTTGCTAAGTACAACCAATTATTAAGAATTGAAGAAGAATTAGGAGAAGTTGCGGAATTTCCGGGTATAAAAGCATGGTTTAATCTAAAATAACACTAAATATAAAAGCCAGATACAAAACATATCCTTCCTAGTATACGGGGTACGGCTTAGCTTTAGAACACTTGCTTTATGCTTCTAAATTGAACCATTAGTTGAATTATTATGGGTAAAGAGAAATGCTAAGTGGAAATCATATATCATAGAAAAAATGGGTGCTAAGCTTGTACCCCATAAATTTTTTTGGGGAAAAGTGTTTTTATAAAATAAATTAGAAAAACAAGTCTCCGGACTTGTTTTTTCCATTTAAGTATGATAAAATTTGACTTGTCTATTTTAGGAGGTGTTTAGGTTGGAAGCTGCAAAATGGATTGTTAATATACTTCACATTATCTTTGCTATTTCAATTATCATTATCGTATTGCTACAGTCAGGAAAACAGGCTGGTTTGTCTGGCTCAATAGCAGGAGGAGCAGAGACATTCTTTGGCAAGAATAAGGGTCGTACTATTGATGCATTGCTTGGAAAGTATACAGCTTTTGCTGCAATTGCATTTCTCGTTACATCTATTGCTCTTTACTTGTTGATAGATAAAGTTGGTTAATATGTACTTAAAAGTTAAGCCTAAGTGTATATTGTACACTTGGGCTTTTTGCATTTTAAGTGCATTTTCGCATATAATATGGATATATATTGGTTGATATTCTACATAATACTATGCTAATATTAGAAAAGAGTTTTAGATGATATTTGCGGCTTCTGGAGGGGTTATTATGAATAGAGATGAGGCTTTTGAAGAACTTAAAGCTCGTTTATACGACAAGGATCTTCTTAGACATTCTTTAGCGGTGGAAGCAGTAATGAGAGAGTTTGCAAAATATTATGATGCCGACATTGAGATGTGGGGATTGGCCGGTTTGCTCCATGATATTGATATTGAAAAAACAGCCGGCAATCCGGAAAAACATTGTCTTGTAGCTGCACAAATACTTGAGAATTTTGATATAGACGAATCTATTATATACAGCATCCGGGCTCAAAATGATTACCATAAAATACCGCGTAAACGAAAAATGGATAAAGTATTGTATGCAGTAGATTATCTTACTCAGTTAATATCTTACTGTGCCGATAAATTGCCTGATAAAAACCTTTCAGATGTTACAGTCCAAATGGTAATTGAAAATATTACAAAAGAAGATGTTAAAGGAATAAACTTTGAACATATAAAGCAGTATAAAGAATTGAATATTACACTACAAGAATTTGTAGAAATAACCTTACACGCAATGAAAAAGGCTTTTGACAATTTGAGGATATAAAGGTTACTTATTTGTAACTTTTTTTTTGTTATTTTGTAACTACTGAAAAAAGAAATAAATATAAAATGAAGGTAGTTGAAATAATTAATATATAATATAAATAGGGGTATGGGTGAGAATAATTGAAGAAATTTTTTGGGGTTACAATTGCGATTTTGCTAGTAATATTTTTTGTTGAAGCATTAATTATTAAAGAATATAAAGTATTAGAGAAAAATAATAGTGAAAGCAGTATTGAAGCAAAAATAAACAATGAGAAAAATGTAGTTGATGATAAAAAAGAACCTTCACAGGAGACTAAGGAGAATCCTTCGGCTCCTTCAAATACAAAAAAACCGGATGAAAAAAAACCTGTAGAACCACAAAAGGTAAATCCGGAAAAGGTTAATCCAAAACCTCCGGCCCCTGCTAAAGTCCAACCTATGGTTGCGCTTACGTTTGATGATGGGCCTCATCCGCAGTATACAGTTCAGATACTCAAAGCTTTAAAAAAATATAATGGACATGCAACCTTTTTTGTTGTAGGTAACAGAGTAGAGAAATATAAGGATACTATAAAGCAAATTTCAAATAATGGAAACCAAATTGGCAATCACAGTTATAGCCATAAACAGTTAACAAAGCTAAATGAAGCAGGCATAAAGCAAGAATTAAATAAGGCATCTGATATAATAAAGAAATTTACTCAAAAAAAGCCGACTATAATGAGACCTACTTATGGCAGTGTAAATAATAAGGTAAAATCATCCTCAGGCACTCCGTTAATTCTTTGGTCCATAGATACTCAAGACTGGAAGACAAAGAATAAGACAACTACAGTAAATAGAGTGGTTGGTAAAGTAAAGGACGGAGACATTGTGTTAATGCACGACTTGTATAAACCAACTGCCCAAGCAGCAGAAGTAATAATACAAAAATTAACTGAAAAGGGATATAAATTGGTTACTATTGATGAGCTTTTTTCTGCCAGAGGGGTAAAGCTTCAGAATGGGCAAGTATATAATAATGGTTACAAGAAAAAGTAGGAAGGAATTCTTTTATATGGAAAATAAAGTTCTTATAATAGAAGATGAAGAGAGTATAAGAGGTTTCTTGAAAATAAACTTCAAAAAACATAATTTCATTGTTATCGAAGCAGCTACAGGGGAAGAAGGACTATTGAAAGCAAGACAGGAAAATCCTGATGTTGTGCTTTTGGATGTTATGCTACCTGGGATAAGTGGATTTACGGTTTGCGAAACACTTAGAAAAGAATTACCTGACGTGGGAATTATAATGCTGACAGCCAGAGGACAGGACATTGACAAAATAAAGGGTTTGGAATATGGTGCTGATGACTATGTTGTTAAACCTTTCAATACTACAGAGCTTATTTTAAGGGCAAAATCCCTTTTAAGACGGTTGGGAGGCAAAAGTGCATCAGACAGTAAAGAGGATACCTTAAAAAGCGGAGTATTCAAGCTTGAGCTTTATTCTCAAAGAGTATTTAAGGAAGATAAGGAGATTCTTCTTACACCAAAAGAATTTTTCTTATTAAAAATTTTCCTAGAAAACAAGAATAAAGCATTTACCAGAGATGAGCTTTTGGACAAGATATGGGGCTATGACTATATGGGAGATACTAAGATAGTTGATGTCAATATAAGGAGATTGCGAAGCAAGATTGAAGATAAGGATTCCCATGGTATGTATATCGAAACAGTGTGGGGTATTGGGTACAGATGGCGGAAGGAATGACTTCTATGAAATTTAAAAACAGTATTCAAGCCAGATTAGTAAGAAATTTCATACTGATTATCCTCATAAGCGTTCTTGCTTTTGAAGCACTGCTTATCTATTTTACGCGTTTTTATTTCTATAACAATGTTGAAAGTATTTTGACAAATCAAATTAAGACAGCTTCTGATTTTTATACCAGATATTTTTCTGATGTTCCATTGGATGTTAATATAATGGACAATGCTGATTTGTTCTGGAAACAAACTACAGGTCAGGTTCAAATAGTAAAAAATAACGGAGAAGTACTGTTGGATTCACAAGGCCTTGAGTGGGGGGAATATGTGTCCGGCAACGACTTCAAGCAGGCTCAGCAGGGTAAAAAGGGTGTTTGGATAGGAAAACTCAATAATAGCAGCGAGCATATTATGATAGTATCTTATCCTTTAAAATCTGATACCGAGCAGGTTGGAGTAGTGAGGTTTATAACTTCCTTAAAAGATGTAGATAAAATAATATTTAATATATCAATGATATTTATAGTCATTGGTATTGTTGTTATTCTTGTTGCAGGAACTATAAGTATAGCTCTAGCCCACAGTATCATACACCCATTAAAAAATGTAACTGGAGCAGCCGAATTAATGGCCGAAGGAAATCTTGATGTAAGAATAAATAAAAGCAGAAACGATGAGATTGGTAAGCTTTCAGACACATTGAACTACATGGCATCAGAAATTCAAAAAAGAGAAAGAATCAAAAATGACTTTATATCTACAGTTTCACATGAGCTGAGGACTCCTCTTACATCAATAAAAGGCTGGGCAAATACTATTATAGATGATGATTACAGTGACAGGGAAATTCTTAGCGATGGATTAAATATTATCGTAAAGGAAAGCGATAGACTAACAGATATGGTTGAGGAACTTTTGGACTTTTCCCGTTTTGTTTCTGGAAATGTTGAGCTTAAAAAAGAAAAGACCGATGTCTGTTTGATTATTAAGCATTTAGAAAAGCAAATGAGCGATAGGGCAAAAAAAGAAAAAATAAGCTTTAGTGTAAGTTGTGAAAAGATGCCAAATGTAGAGTTGGACAGAAATAGGATAACCCAGCTTTTGATTAATTTGTTGGGAAACGCCTTCAATTTTACCCCTCAAAACGGAAAGGTATCTTTAATTTCATTTTTGGAGAATGAGAATATTGTTTTCAGGGTTGAGGATACTGGCTGCGGAATAAGTCCGGAAGAATTACCTCTTGTGACGGAAAAATTTTACAAAGGAAAGAGTAGTAATTCTCACACTGGATTGGGGCTTTCAATATGTGATGAGATAGTAAAGCTTCACAACGGAAGTCTTGATATTCAAAGCGAACTTAATAAAGGAACAATTGTAACAGTAAGGATTCCTTTTGGAGGCTGATATTTTGGAAAGGAAAATCAGAATACTTTTAACAACATTATTGTTAATTTCTGCATCCTTATTTTCAGGATGTAGTACCGTTAATTTCAGTATTGAGGATACCATAAAGCCGCCGGAAGGCAAGAACATTGCCGTAAAAGGTACATGGAAAATACAGAATTACATTTTAACTGACAACAGCTCACAAGTCCCTGAAAAACAGGAGAAGTATGAACAGTTTATCGGGAAGGAAGCTGTTTTTGATAATGAAGTCAGTGCTATTTACAAGGATGTCTGTATTAATCCTCAATACAAAAGTATAAGAACTTCTGTAGGTACTTTTATTCAAAATAAATACCGTATAAGTGAAGACATACTTGGAATTACTACCGAGAATGTTAATGTGGTCACAATTACAACAGATAACCAGCTGTTTCATGAGCTTATAGTTACAGATGCAAATACAGCATATGTATACATGGAAGGTGGTTTTTTAGCATTGAAAAGAATTTCTGTGGATATAGATGAAAAAATCAGAGCAGAAAGTCTTGGAAGTGTTGGTTTGGATATAGACAGCGGCGGAGATTATAAGGAAGACCCTTTGCTTAGGTCGGGGGTTCTTATGGGAATAAGATCTCCAGATAACACTTACCATACACTATGGCTTTATTTTAAAAACCGTGAAATAAAAGCAAAATTATATACAAGCCAACTAGTTGTACCTAGAGCAAAGGGGTTTTGGGAGATTGGTTCTATATACACCGACGATTCAGTAAGTATATATGCTGAACCTTTTGCAGACCTATCCCAAAAGCAGAAATCTAAGACTATGAGTAAAATAAATACAATAAATATAAAGTCTGACTCTAAAGTATTATTCGTGGGGAATGATTATATAGGTATTGAAAGCGACATGCGACTTGGAGTTTTACCCATAGACAATCTGGGAACAAAAAAACCGGTGCTACTGTCAGATATAATTGAAGGTGACTCTGCAAATATTTTAAAGCAATCGGCAGAGGCATTTATTTCATCGTTGGATAGAGAAAAGGTAAGTAAATTAAACCATCAGCCTCAAGAAAGCAATTTTACATTGCAGAGAAGAAATGGGCATTGGATTATGAAAAGCCGCCTTTATTATAAAGACACATCCAGTAATAAAAAGTATGAAGATTTTGATGTGAAGCAGATGGTACCATCAAAGCTAATACACTATGACGAAATGAATATTCCGTGGAATGAAATTAAATTCAGAGCACCTTGGACAAGGGATGCATATATGTCGCCTAATAAAGATATTCTTATACTGGTATCAGAGGATAATATAATAGTTTATACAGTTCAAAACAAGAATACTATAAATAAGCAGCTGCTTAAAATACCTCTTAAAAACGGAGAGTCCATTATCATGACGGAATGGTCTACCGGGAAGTATGCGGATATGTGGGGGGAATTTGCGGATACGGCCTTTGATAATAGTTATGACAACGGTGAATTTTAATTGAAATACTTGGAATAATATATTAGTATAAGGAAGTAAAAGGAGAACATTGAATTTATAAAAAACGTAGGAAAGGTAATTAATACATGGCAGATTTGGAAGAACGTAAAGAACGAATAGTCGCATTTATGAGGGATAAAGCGTATAAACCTCTTTTATTTAAGGAACTTATAATGGTTCTAGATGTGCCTGAAGAAGATATTGGACTTTTCACCCTGGTAATGGATGAACTTGAAGAAGAAGGAAGGATTTTTAAGACCCATGGGAAAAGGTATGCTGTACCTTCAAGGCTAAACCTAGTAACAGGAAGGCTGCAAGGCCATGAAAGGGGATATGGATTTCTTATACCTGATGATGAACTTATGGAGGATATATTTATCCCCGCAGACGGTCTTAACGGGGCCATGCATAATGACAGGGTTGTAGCACGAGTAAATAAGAAAAGTTCTGCAGACAGGCGAATGGAAGGCGAAATAATACGTATACTTAAAAGGGCTAATACTACTTTGGTAGGAACCTTTGAAAACAGTATGAGTTTTGGTTTTGTTGTTCCTGATAATAAGAGAATTTCCGGTGATATTTTTATTTCAAAAAGTGAGTTTAACGGAGCGAAAAAAGGGCAGAAGGTTGTTGTTGAGATTCTAAAATACCCGGAAGCCAGAAGAAACGCCGAGGGCAGAATAATTGAAATAATCGGTGATAGGAATGAACCGGGTACAGATATATTGTCAATTATAAAATCTTATAATCTCGAAGAGGATTTTCCAGAGGATGTTCTCAATCAGGCAAATTCCATTAGCGAAACAGTAACAGAGGAAATGATACAAGGAAGGCGTGATTTAAGGGGACTTCGTATGGTTACCATAGACGGAGAAGATGCAAAAGACCTTGATGATGCGGTTTCAATAGAAATACTGGAAAATGGGAATTACAGACTTGGGGTTCATATTGCGGATGTAACTAATTATGTTACAGAAAATTCTCCTCTAGATTTGGAAGCGCTTAACAGAGGCACAAGTGTATATCTGGTTGACAGGGTTATTCCAATGCTTCCAAGAAAACTATCCAATGGTATTTGTAGTCTTAATCCACATGTTGACAGACTCAGCTTTACCGTAATGATGGACATAGATAAAAACGGTAAGGTGTATAACCATGAAATTTTTGAAAGCGTAATTAATATAGATGAAAGAATGACTTACACCAACGTATACAAAATACTGGTGGATAATGACCAAGAACTAATAAAACGTTATAGTCATGTGGTTCCTGATTTCTACAAAATGCAGGAACTTGCACTGATTTTAAGAAAGAAAAGATTTCAAAGAGGCGCTATTGATTTCGATTTTGATGAAGCAAAGGTGGTACTGGATGAAAATGGAAAACCTATTGATGTAAAAAGATATGAGATAACCATTGCAAACCAGATAATTGAAGAATTCATGCTTGTCTGTAACGAAACTGTTGCAGAGCATTTTTTCTGGACAAATACACCATTTGTATATAGAATACATGAAGACCCTGATGAAGAAAAAATACGCAATCTAAACGAGTTTCTTTACAATCTGGGATACAGCATAAAGGGCATAAATAAAGTTCATCCCAGAGCCTTACAGGACCTTTTGGAAAAGGTCAAAGGAACCAGACATGAGAGAATAATAAGTACAGTTATGCTAAGATCCCTGCAAAAAGCACGGTATAGTGATGAAAGTATAGGTCATTTTGGTTTGGCTGCAAAATACTACTGCCATTTCACTTCGCCCATTAGAAGATACCCTGACTTAATAATTCACAGAATAATGAAACTTTATCTAAAAGGCGAAATGAGTGAAGAAAAAATCAGCCAATTGGAAGGAATGCTGCCTGAAATTGCAAAACACTGTTCAGAATGTGAAAGAGGGGCAGATGAAGCAGAACGAGAAAGTGAAGACTTAAAAAAGGTAGAATATATGAAAGCCCATGAGGGAGAAATATTTGAAGGTATTATTGCAAATGTAACTTCCTTTGGTATGTTCATAGAACTTGATAACACCATAGAGGGTCTGGTCAGAATGAGCAGTATGGAAGATGATTACTATAACTATGATGAAGCTCATTACTGCCTTGTAGGAGAGAGAACACGTAAAATTTACAGAATAGGTGATATAGTCAAGGTAATACTTGCAAAAGCTGATATAACTGCAAGGAAAATAGAGTTTTTACTGGTTGAATCTGATGATATGGATGATTTTGACAACATAGATGAGGAAGCGGAAGATGAAATAATATTTACAAAGCACAAAAAAGAACCCTCATATGTTAAGAGAAACAGTCGTAGCACAAAATCGGATAAAGCTGAAGAAAAGGGCAGAAGGAATTCATCTTCAGGCAAAAAGTCCGTGAAAAAAGGGAAAATCATCGATAAAAAAGTTTATGAAAAAATAATGGGGAAAAGAAAAAGGAAGAAAAGGAAGGGTTAAATGATATTGGTCAGTGCATGTCTGGCAGGACTTGACAGTAAATATAACGGTAAAAACAATTATAATGAGTGCATAGAGAGACTTGTCAGGGAAGGTAAGGCGATTATGGTATGCCCTGAACAGATGGGAGGGTTGCCTACTCCAAGGGACTCTTGTGAGATTGTGTGCGGTGACGGAGGCGATGTCCTATCGGGTAAATCAAAAATAATAGACTCTAAAGGACAAAATCAAACCGAGAAATTTTTAAAAGGTGCTGAAGAAACTCTCAAGGTAGCCAGACTCTATAACATAAACAAAGCAATATTAAAATCAAAAAGTCCGTCCTGCGGCGTTGGAAAGATATATGACGGAACATTCTCTGGAAAGCTTATTAAAGGTAATGGAGTTACAGCGGAACTTTTAATAAGAAATGGTTTTGAAGTAGTAACTGAAGATGACGTGACCAACAGTTGCTGTGATTTAAAATAACAAAAAGCGAGTTCCTAAACTCGCTTTTATCTTTCTTAATTTATAAATAATTATACTACGAAACGTTTAATTTCATCACAGAATTTTTCGCAATCATCGTTTTGAATTTCAACTTTGATTGGCTTGCTAAGGTCAAGACTGAAAATTCCCATTATTGACTTTGCATCTACGATATAACGTCCTGATGATAAATCAACATCAAAGTCATATTTGTTAACGATATTTACAAAATCCTTTACGTCGTTAATAGATTTTAAAGAAATATCAAATGATTTCATATTATCCATCCTCCTTATAATTAAGGTAAAAAACAATAATTTTTTTTACATTTTAATATTAACCGCTTTTGAATTAATAGTCAATGAAGATGTTTAAAGGCTAAGTATAAAAAATACCACCAAATACCACTATATAAAGGGTTTGGAAGTTTGTTGTGCATTTCTTACAAAGTTTGGGCAATGTTTTCATTCAATAATTCATTAATAAATTTCTTTGAGTTGAGACAAGGTGGGTAGTTGAGTTTATAGGTATGGAGAAGACCATTTTATACGAATTCAGTGTAAAATAATAACATATGTAGCACAATATTGTATAATTATATCAGACGATAAGAAACGGAAATTATAATAATCTGGGAAATATATGAAGGAGGTGCGGTTTATTACAGAAAGATACCTAAAGGGTAAAAATTATAAATAATTTAAAGGAGGTTTTTATGTTAAGGAAAATAAAAATTTTTCTTTTGGCCGGGGCTGTCATGGCACAATCACTTATAGGACTTGGCGTGGTTAATAAAGCTCAAGGTGCAGAAAATGGCCTGTTTGGTTTGATTGGTTTTGCTACGCTAAATGGTGGAACCACTGGAGGCGCCGGTGGAAAAGAAGTGACCGTAAAAAGTGCTACAGAAATGTCAGATCTTTTAAACAAGAGAAAAAAAGACAATGACACTTCTCCGTTGATTATAAAAGTAGCATCTAAGCTTACCGGAACAGGTGCCATTGGAGTTAAAGAGGTTTCAAACGTTTCAATTATAGGTGTTGGAAATGCCGGAGAACTGGAAGGCGTTGGGCTTAATATTGTTAAGTCCAGCAACATAATTGTTCAAAACCTGAAGATACACCATACTCTGGCTCCTACCGATTGCATAGGCATAGAGAATAGTAAAAATGTATGGATTGACCATTGTGAGTTATACAATATGATAGGAGATTGCAATGGCGATGGAATAATAGACGAGAAGGGTGACATTTCCGGCGGTGATGTAGATTGGTATGACGGTCTGCTGGATTGCAAAAAAGATAGTGCATATATTACAGTTTCATGGAATTACTTTCATGATTCTTTTAAGACAAGTTTAGTTGGGTCATCTGACAGTGACAACTATGATAGAAAAATGACTTATCACCATAATATGTTTATAAACCTGAAGGAACGCTTACCTAGCTACAGATTTGGAACAGGACATATATTTAGCAACTATTATGCTGATGTGTGGAGCAGTGCTGTAAATTCCAGAATGGGAGCTCAGCTCAAAGTTGAAAGCAATTATTTTGAAAGAGTCGGTTCAGGTTCAGTTAATAAAGAATCGGGACTGGCTGCCGGCCCTATAGGATCCTATAATAGTGAATTAATAGGTTATTACGATGTAAAGGATAATACATATGTAAACTGTAAGGGTAATCAACCCACAACTTCAACTTGCAGCTATACTCCACCGTACCAGTATGCGAACTACCTGACGCCTTCAAGCCAGGTAAAGGAATTGGTTACACGGTATGCGGGAGTTGGCAAACTGGATGGCTCAAATCCAACTAACCCTACTGACCCAACCAATCCACAAGAGCCAGAGCAAACTATAAAATGCGGTGATATAAATGGTGATGGTAGTATAGATACCATCGACTTTGCAACATTAAAAATGTATTTGCTTGGACAATCGGTTCCAATCAAAACTGAGGCTTCTGACTTGGACGGCGATAAAGAAATATCCATCCTTGACCTTGCGGTATTAAAAAAATATTTGTTGGGACAGGTAAACACTCTGCCAGTTAACAATGGAACTGGTAATCCCGCTGACGGCGATATTATAATTGAGCCTAATGGTTCAACTACTTTACAACAGGCTATTGATAATATTAAACCGGGTAAGACAATTTACCTAAAGAGCGGCACATACTCATTTTCCAAGACAGTAATTATAGCAGAGGGTAACAATGGAAATGAGGGCAGTATGAAAAATATAGCTGTTCTGGGTAATGAAAAGGCAGTATTGGATTTTTCTAGCATGACATTTAATTCATCCAACAGGGGCGTAGTATTGGCTGGTAATTACTGGAATATAAAAGGGCTCAAAATCCAGAAAGCCGGTGACAATGGAATGTTGCTGGCAGGGAACAATAACATAATTGAAGACTGTGAGTTTTATGCAAACTGTGATACTGGTCTGCAGATTTCAAGATTTAATTCAAACTACAACACAATCTCACAATGGCCAAGTAATAATACTGTGAAAAATTGCTATTCTCACAGCAACTACGACCCTGACGATGGTGAGGATGCTGACGGATTTGCAGCAAAACTCACATGTGGTCAGGGTAATAAGTTTATCGGATGTATATCCAAATATAATGTTGATGACGGTTGGGATTTGTATACAAAAGATGATACTGGTCCAATTGGTTCAGTTTATTTTGAAAACTGTGAAGCTAGCTACAACGGGAAGACTGAAAACGGTTCTACAACCACAGACAGTGACGGAAACGGGTTCAAATTAGGCGGCAGCGGCATAAGTGTTGATCACAAATTAGTTAACTGCAAAGCATTCAATAATAAAAAGCACGGTTTTACCTGGAACAGTAATCCCGGTAAGTTAACACTGATAGGATGTCAGGCAAGTGGTAATGGAGGAAACAACTTTGAGAAAGTAGCGAATCAGTAGTCCCAATAGTATTTCCGTTAGTTTGTTTTGTAAGTATTCCTTTATAAGCAAAAGTATGGAAATTGTTAATAGCTTCACATTTTATGATTTGGTAAAATAATTATTATAGATTAGAGAATAAAATTATTGTGTGTTAACAAGGTTATTTAAAAAGGAGATGGGGTTTATGAAAACTGAGTTTATACATAGTACAGATACAGGTAATTTTCCTTTAATATCTGTGATTATTCCTGCATATAATGCGGGAAAATATATTGAAAGATGTCTTAGTAGCATAACTAACCAGAGTTATCCAAAAGAAAAAATGGAAATCATTGTTGTGGATAATAATTCAACGGATAATACGGCAAATATAATAAAATCCTTTAATGTAAGGTATGCATTTAATGAAAAAAAGGCCCATCTCCTTCAAGAAACAAGGGAATATCCATTGCCAGTGGAGAATATTTGATTTTTACAGATTCAGATTGTATTGCTGATAGTGATTTTGTTCTCAACCATGTAAAAGCTCATTTAGATTTAAAAACAAGTAATCCTAAAGTAAGAATGGTAGGCGGCGGAATAGGAGGTTATAACAAAAACTTTTGGGCGGTATGTGATGACTTCTGTTCATGGTCTACATATCATCCTAATCTGAAACCACAAATAGATAAATACTATTTTCCGTCTGCTAATATCAGTATTCCAAGAAGCTTAGTCGAAGAAATAGGAATGTTCAATGAAGATTTGAAAACAGGAGAAGATGTCGAATTTTGCTTAAGAGTAAGCAATAAGGGATACTTGCTATATTTTGAGCCAAAAGCAAAAGTTCAGCACATTAACAGGGATACATTTAGTGAATTTATGGGACACGGAAAGTCCTGGGCAAAACCTGTGGGGGAAAAGAGTCAACTGGATAGAAACCATAAAGGGTTACTAAAAAATATACTGGTATTCACCAAAAATTATTTTAAATCCATAAATGAAGTAATATATTATGGTTTTAAGGCCAAACGTTTCTATGTGATTTTCTTTATTCCCTTCATTATACTCTATAAAACTTATTTTGCTTATCATCGTATATTGTTTATACTTGGATATGCTAAGAGATAGATATCAAATATGAATAATAAGTAAAAAATAAGCAAATAGCTCTACAATGTAGAGCTATTTTAATTTGTGTGTTAGAATATTGTTGTTAATTGCTTAAGGAGAAAACTATACTATGATGGATAAAAATACAAGTACTGAATCAGTAGATTTGACACTAAATAATGAAGAATTTTATAGAGCATATGGACGTAGAAAAACCATATCAATGTATACTCTAGGCTGTAAAGTTAATCAATACGAATCGGAAGCAGTTTCTTCAATATTTGAGCAAAACGGATATGAAGTAGTTTCTTTTGAACAGGCTTCAGATGTTTATGTAATAAATACATGTACGGTTACAAATCTAAGTGACAGAAAATCTAGACAGGCTATAAGAAGAGCAAAAAAAACAAACCCTGATTCTATAGTTATTGTTATGGGCTGTTATGCGCAGACATCCTCAGAAGAAGTCTTGAAGATTCCAGGTGTTAATATGGTTATAGGCACTAAGGACCGTAACAAGATTATAGAGTATGTAGAAAGAATTGTAGCAGGAGAATGCAGAATAAATGCTGTGGACAATATAATGACATCAAGAGCTTTTGAGGAGCTTAAACTAAATACATATAAAGAGAGGACAAGGGCATACCTGAAAATACAGGAAGGGTGCAGCCAGTTTTGCTCTTATTGTATAATTCCTTATGCAAGGGGGCCTATACGAAGCCGAAAACCGGATGATATAATAGAAGAGGTAAAGCAGCTTGCAGACAGTGGATTTTTGGAGATTGTATTAACAGGTATTCATCTCGCTTCATACGGCAGAGAACTAGAGGGCACTGACCTGCTTGATATTATTCAGAAAATACACAGTATTGATGGGATTAAGAGAATAAGGTTGGGTTCTATAGAGCCTACTACAATTACAAAGAAGTTTGTTGAAGCTGCTGGTAGACTACCCAAGCTTTGTCCCCATTATCATTTGTCATTGCAAAGCGGTTGTGATAAAACTCTTGCGGAAATGAACAGAAAATATAACACTGATGAGTATAGAAAAAGTGCAGAGCTGCTTAAAGACAATATTCCTGATGTTGCTATAACTACTGATTTGATGGTAGGCTTTCCCGGTGAAACGGAAGAGGACTTTTATACGTCCCGTGATTTTGCAGAGGAAATTGGTTTTTCAAAAATTCACGTATTTAAATATTCACCAAGAAAGGGAACCCCTGCGGCGGAAATGAAAAACCAGATAAGTCCTGAAGAAAAGGAGAGAAGAAGCGAAATAATGCTGGCCCTCTCGGATGAACTTGAAAAAAAATATCTGGAAAGGTATGTTGGAAGGAATATGGAAGTTTTATACGAGCAGGAGATGCATGGACATGAGGGATATATTGAAGGACTGACAAATAATTATATCAGAGTTATGGCAAAAGGAGATATTAGTTTAAAAGGAAAACTTGCTCAAACGCAACTGTCAAAAGTTAATGGAGTGATATTTGAAGGAAAATTGTTGCAAAAGCCTGATTAATGAGGTACTATATATACTATATAGCCTTATGCAAATTTAGAAAAAGATGGATGTTGACTAGAGGTAACTGGGAAGGTGATATAAATGGGAATTAACGAGACTATGATGTTTAAAGTGGATAACGAAAAAGAGAATGAAGCAAAAGAAATCTTAGTTTCTGTATATCAGGCACTAAAAGAAAAAGGCTACAATCCGATAAACCAGATGGTTGGGTATATTTTGTCTGGAGATCCTACTTACATCACAAATTATAAGAATGCCAGAAGTATTGTTCGAAGACTTGAGAGAGATGAGTTACTGGAAGAAGTCCTTAAATTTTACCTGGAAAATCATAATAATGAACCTGAATAATTGATTAAAATAGGCACTCTCAAATGAGAGTGCCTGTTAATTTTATCTGCTTACGGAGGCAAGAATGAGAATACTTGGAATAGACTATGGAGATTCAAGAATAGGAGTAGCAATAAGTGACCCTATGGGCTGGACAGCGCAAGGGTTGGAGATGATTAAGATTAAGGATAGTTTGAAAAAGGCTGTCTTTCGTTTATCAGAAATAATAAAGGAATATGATGTCACAGACATAGTTATAGGGTATCCTATCAATATGAATGGTACTAAAGGGCCAAGAACGGAAAGAACAGAAGAATTTATAAAAAAGATTTCTGATTTGGGTCAGTTTAATATAATAAAATGGGATGAAAGACTTACTACAGTGTCAGCACACAGAACTATGAATGAACTGGGGATAAAAGCTTCAAAGAAAAAGGGCATTGTGGATACAATGTCAGCGGTGCTAATTCTCCAAGGTTATCTTGATAGAATGGCAGGTAATAAAAAAAGTTGATATTGGAAATCATCTACATGTGTGTTATTATAAACTTAATGCATTCAGATTCCTGATGCATTCTAGGGCATTCAAAGACTATACTAGGAGGAAGTATATATGAACGATGAAGAAAGAGATGATATTGTAGTACTGTTAGGAGAGGATGGAGAGGAAGTTGAATTTGAACATCTCGACACTATAGAAATGGACGGTAACGAGTATGTTGTTTTACTCCCCCTTGATGAGCAGGAAAACGAAGAAGTTGATGAAGTAGTTATTCTGAAAATTGAACACAATGAAGATGACGAAGACTCGTTTATTACTGTTGATGACGAAGAAGAACTTAACAGAGTATTTGAAGAATTCAAAACCAGAATGGAAGACGAATACGATTTTGATGAGTAGTCAAATTCAGATTAAACGAATAGATAAACACACAAAAAATAAGTTGGATTGTAGCTTTTGAGGCTACAGTCCAATTTTTATTTTGTGAAGCAATAAATAATTAAAAATTTTTAAAATAGTATTCCATATCATAATAGAATAATGTAAAATATATTTATGTAAACTTCATAAAAATTGTGCACATTTACTAAACTCTAAAGATGTAAAGGAGACCTATATGAATATCAGAAAAAAGCTTACTATCTTTATGGCAGGTTTAGCAATATTCTCCATCGGAGTGACTCAAACAGCGTCATTTATTAAATCCAATGACATTATTATATCCCAAACAAATACAATGGCAAAGGATTTAAGTTCATCGTATGCAGAAAATATTTCTAATCGTATTGATTCGGAAAAATCAGTAGTAAGTATGCTTTCAACTCAAACAAGCATTATTGAATTACTTGAACACTATCAGCCAGGTCAGAAAACATTACCAAACCCGGAGCTAAATAATTATTGTATTGGACTGTTAAAAAATGTAGCAGAAAATGACCCTAATATAGAACATGCTTATATTGTTAACACTGAAAATATAATAATTGCAGATACACATAATGAAACACTGGGGAGTAATATATCTGACCGTCCATATTCAACACAAACCTTATCAGAAGGTAAACCAGTAATAAGTGATGTAATGACGTCTAAAGCAACTAGCAAAAACGTTTCTGCATTTACATATCCTGTAAGGAATGCTGCTGGAACTTTGCTGGGATATGTAGCTGCAACGGTTTATATGGATTCCTTTAGTAGTTTCTTAGAGGATAAGAAGATTCTTGGAACAAAATCAAGCTATACCTTTCTAGTGGATAAGACGGGTAATATCTTATTCCATCCAGACAGGGTTAAAATCGGAAAAGCCATAGATATACCTCAAATAAAAGAAATAATTAAAAATCCTGGAAACAAAATATCAGATGTTCTTAGTTATGAATATGAAGGACAAAAACAAATAGCAGCCTATAAAATTATAAATAAAACAGGATGGTTGCTTGTTTTAACAGGAACAGTTAATGAGGTTACTGCACCTGTAAAAACTATGCAAGTTTTTATTGTGTATTTAAGTTTGATAATGTACTTAGTTGCTTCCGTGATTGGATTTTTAATAGCAATGCGTATATCAAAACCTTTAGAAAAAGTAGCACAGATTATTATAAAAACATCCAAGTTAGATTTAGAATATCAAACCTCATTTGAAAAATATCTGCGGGGTAAAGATGAAATAGGGACCATTGCCAGAGCTATAAGAGATATGCGACAGGTTCTGCGTGGTATTGCAGGTAAGCTGATTGAAGTATCAGAAAAGATAAATGATAATGCACAGCAGGTAAGTACTCTTGCAAATGATGTAAAAATGAACTCACAGGATAATTCCGCCACTACACAGGAGTTGTCAGCGGGAGCTGAAGAGTCTGCTGCTTCCACAGAGGAAATTTTAGCATCAATTAATGAAGTTGAAAATAATGTGAACACCATTGCACAAAGAACCAAAAAGGGTGCCGATGTGTGCAATCAGATTACTGAAAGAGCTTTGAAACTCAAGGAAGACGCTCTTATATCCAGTGATAATGCAAAATCTATATATGAAGACGTAAAACACAAAATAGAGAAATCTATTGAGCAATCCAAGAGTATACAGCAAATAAACCTATTGGCAGATACTATTCTGCAAATCACTGAACAGACAAACCTCCTGGCACTTAATGCGGCCATAGAGGCAGCTAGAGCTGGTGAATCCGGAAGAGGATTTGCAGTGGTTGCAGAAGAAATAAGAAAACTTGCAGAACAATCATCACAAACAGTTGGAAGCATCCAGAATATGGTTGAAGAAGTCAATCAGGCAGTTAAAAGTATGAATGAAAGCTCAATCTCTATACTGTCCTTTGTAGACCAGGATGTATTAGCAGACTATAATAAATTAATAGGTATCAGTGAACAATACAATGATGATTCAAACCTGGTTAATGGAATAATGTCTGACTTTATTCAGACTTCAGAAGAACTTAATAGTACAATAACAAGTGTATCAACTGCAATTAATGAAGTGGCACATACAGTTGTTGAAAGTGCTAGAGGTATTGAAAATATTGCCATAAAGACATCATCCATTGTTATAAAAACAGAAGAGGTTGATGAAAAAGCGGCAGAAAATCTTGACAGTGCCAAAGAACTTTATGACATTGTAACTAAGTTTAAGCTGTAACAATTTAAATATTGAAAACCCACTCTGCTTTAAGAGAATGGCAGGGTGGGTTTATTATTATAAAGAATTAAAAGCAGAATTCAAACATTGAATTCTGCTTTTATATTGACAAATAATATCAAAAGTTATATTATTAAATTTAGTGATTTTAATAAAACGATTAAAATCTACCCAATTATACTATATCATAAAAGCCAATGATTGTCAAGGGGATTTTTAATAAAAGGAGGAATTTTATGAAAGATTTCTTACAAATCAAAAATCTGTTTTCTGATAACGAGTCTGAAATTAATCAAATTGAAAAATGTAATGAGTTTTCGTCAAAATTTGGTTTAGTTCTTACAAATGAGCAAATCAGAATTCTTTTAGAAGAAAGATATACTACACTAAAAAAATATGGCCGTGTAGAACTGGGTAAGGGAATTTTAGAAAAACTGATTTTTGAGTTTTCTGATTCGCCGTTTATCTGGCAGGAAAACTACATGGATACTTTATCAGAACTACAGGATATTTTTTATTATTTTAAAAATGAATCTCTAGATGAATTTACAGATGATGAACTGATACGCTATATGCGCAAGAGTTTTGATAATGAGTGTCAAGGTTCACTTGAATACTTGCGGGAAACCAGCTTGGAAGATGTATGCAGAAGTATAAGATACGGGCGGGAGGCGTATAAGTATTTTGATTCTTACGATGATGAGTAACAGATGTATGAAGGAGGAGAACCTATTATGGATACATTACGGAGATATGAGCATATTCAAACTGTAAGAAACGAGTACTTCTTGTCTCTTTTACAGGGTGCAGCAAAAGAGGGCATCATCAGCTCTGAGCAGGTAAAGAAAATACAAGTGGGGCTGCTAGGTCTCCTTTCCAGACAAATAGAAAAATACACTTTAGGAGAGAGTAGTTCTGTAACAGAGGAAAAAGCTGAAAATTTACTTAAATCAATTTGCTTCTCTATAAGTGTAGCATTAAAGCAGCAGGGCAATATTATTTCTGCCTCAGAATTACTTAAACATGAAAGAGTTGAAGAACTGTTCAATAAAGGAAACGAGCTGATAAGACAATATTTTGAGGATTCAAAAAGACTTTGGTTTGAAATAAAAACAGATGGCTTTAGAACCGGTAATATAGCCTACAATTCTACTATTAATGAAGGATTGAAGGAATTCTTTAACTTTTATGATTACAAATTTTCTGCACATGAAACGAACGGCAGTATAGATTATCCTCTTTCCTACGATGAAATGGATTTAAAAGGAATAGAATATATCCATGAATACTTAACACATCTTACTATGGAAAATGCTTTCTGTTTGCACTATGATTCACATAGCATTGAGTGTCTTCTGAGGGGGTATAGCAAGTATTTCAGAGAAGATCTGCTAAATATATTTGAGTTAATTCTTACGAATTTACTTGGTAGAAGTATGCTGGGATATACCCTTGACAGACTGGATATAAGTGAGGAAGATAGGGCTTGGCTGTTAGTACAACTTAATAAAGTCGATGACACGGTACTTGTACAAAAAATGGAGCGGGCTTTTTATGAAGTATTATCCTTTATGAAAGTTGAATCACAGGCTACTATTGATTATTTTAAACTAACTTTAAAAAATATTATCTCAAGAGTTAAACATAATATAAATCTGAGGAAGCTGGAAAAAGTGTTTGTAACTTTAAAAGAAGGGGAAGATGAAAACTTAATTTCGGGATATATTGATGGTAATAAAATGGAAGACGAAGCTTTAAGAGTATTAATTGATGAAATGAAGGACTGCAGGTTTTTGGAGGATAAAATTGCAATGGTTATGCAGAGTATAAAAAGCCTGGAGGATTTATCTGAAGTTCTTAATGAATGTTTCTTTGAAGGGGAGTACGAAAGTGTGTTTAAACTCCTTGATAAACGAGAAATACAAGAACTGAAAAAGAGGATTGTCGAAAATAAGAATGATCCTTCCTCCTTTTATGAGTGGGAATGTGCATTGCTTGAGTTTGCAGCAGACTAACAAGAGGTTATTCACTTTTATCCATATGACGTGATATTATAAATACTTAACCCATATAATAATATGTATATAGTTGCATGTTGAATAATTATTAGGAGGATAATTAATTGAGATTATTTGAAATAGTACTTATTATTATTAACTTTTTCATACTAGGATGGCTATTATTTAGTAAAAAGAATAACAAGAAAATATTTTATATTTTATTTGGAATTTCACTTGTAATAACACTTATCCAAATAATTATAGAAGGTTACAGAATACAAATGGTGCCGACATACATCTGTATTCCACTAAATGTACTGATTTTCTTTCGTAAAGGTAAAAAGCCCGGAAAAATATGGTAAATTGTTCTTGCTTCAATTTTTTCATTTCTATACCTTGTAATAGCTGCTGCATTTCCAGTACTATTTCCCGTTTTTTCTCTCGAAAAACCAACCGGGCCATACCAAGTAGGCACAGTTACATATGATTGGACTGATGAAAACCGTTTGGAAGAGGCAACGAAGGAACCTAATGATAAAAGAGAGTTGATGGTGCAGGTATGGTATCCTTCTGAAAAAACTGATAACTTGAAGAAAGCACCATATATAAAAAATGTCCCGGAGGTAACGAAAGGACTTGAGGAGTCAGATGGTATACCTTCCGTATTGTTTAGCCACTTAAAGTATGTGAAAAGTAACTCTTGGTTAAATACTAAGATATCCGCAAAACAACAGAAATATCCACTTCTGATTTTTTCACATGGATTTGGGAATTTTAGAAATATAAACACATTTGAAGTAGAAGAATTAGCAAGTCAGGGTTATATTGTTGTTGGAATTGACCATACTTACGATGCAGCGGCTACAGTGTTTTCGGACGGGAGGGTTGCTTTATATAACAGTGATAATAAAAAAATGATCTCTGAAGACTTTGAAAAAATGGATAGTCATAATAAAATATGGGTAGAAGATGTACAGTTTGTACTTGATAAAATTGAAGAGATAAATAAAAAGGATCCACTTAATTATTTTACAGGAAGAATAGATTTAGATAAAATAGGAATATTCGGGCACTCCTATGGAGGTGCAACTGCAGGACAAATTATTATGCAGGATTCAAGAATTAAAGCGGGCATAAACATGGATGGTGCTTTTATGGGAGCTCCTATTCCACAAAAAGGGCTAGGAAAGCCATTTTTGGTGATGGATTCTGAAGATACTTTGAACTCATACAAAGGTAAAGATGATATATTTATCAAAAATGGAATATCTGGTGATTTGTTAAAAAAATACAAAGACTTTTTTGCAAAAATGTACATTAAAAGAAATAATGCTATTTCAAACGGAGGGTATTCTCTTTTAATAAATAATACGCAACATATTAGTTATACCGATTTAAGCCTTTTTACTCCATTATTATCTATTGGCTATAATCCACATGATGTACATAAAATAATAAATGACTTTACTTTAACTTTTTTTAACAAATATTTATTGGGAGATTCGTCTGCTTCTCTTGAAAATACCGCAAATAATTATAAAAATATAGAGTTCACACAGACAAAAAATGATTAATATTGAAAAGACTTAATCCATTAATTAATAAAAAATTAATACATTCTCTTCAGGAATAATATATAATAGATGTTGTTTTGCAATTTTATATTGATAAAATGGAAAGAGTGTTTATTAATGAACTGGAAAAATTTAATTATAAGTCTTACTCTGGCAGGCAGTTTAATTTTCACCATGAGTTCCTGTACTTCAAAGCCTGTAAGCAGCGATGTTTCAGAAAAAACTATAGAAGTAGAGGAGAATATGTCTAAGAATTTGAAAATTGAAAATGAACTAAGTGATGAAATCCACATAGACCAGTTGGGCTACAAGACACTTGCAAAAAAAATAGCTGTAATTAAGGGGCAATATAAAAAGTTTCAGGTGATTAACAGTAAAACAGGTGTGGCAGTTTTAACAGGAGATTTGACAGGTAATCTAAAAGATGAATCCAGTGGAGATACTGTATGTTATGCAGACTTTAGTAAAATTACAGTACCCGGTAAGTACTTTATGTCCATATCTGGATTAGGTAAATCTTACGATTTTTTAATAGATGACAGTGTATATACAAAGATTAACGATGCAATGCAAAAAGCGCTATATTATCAACGGTGTGGAATGGCTTTGACAACCGAATATGCAGGCGAATACAGTCATGCAGATTGCCATAAAGCTTTATCCAAATTATATAGCGATGAGACGAAAAAGATTGATGTAAGCGGAGGCTGGCATGATGCAGGAGATTACGGAAAATACGTTGTACCTGCATCTGTTACAGCAGCAGGCTTACTTTTGGCATATGAATTTTATCCACAAGCTTTTACAGATGCAACACGTATTCCTGAAAGCGGAAATGGGATACCTGATATTCTTGATGAAGCAAAATATGGAATACAATGGATTCTAAAAATGCAGGACAGCGAGTCAGGGGGAGTATATCACAAGGTTACTTCAAGGGGATTTCCCGAAATAACAACAATGCCTGACAAAGATGTTGACGATCAGCTTGTAATGCCTATATCCACTACTGCTACTGCGGATTTTGCAGCAGTTACGGCAATGGCTTCAAGAATATATATGACTATAGATCCGGCATTTGCTCAAAACTGTCTGCAAGCATCCAAAAAAGCCTGGGAATGGCTTGAGAATAACAAGAATTTCGTGGAGTTCAAGAACCCATCGGATGTTGCAACTGGCGAGTATGGAGACAGCTCGGGAAAAGATGAGAAGGCCTGGGCAGCAGCAGAGCTTTTCAGAGCCACAGGAAATGAGAAGTACAATAAATATTTTGTAGACAATTATCAAGTTGAAGGCTTTGGACTTGGATGGCAGAATGTAAGCGGATTTGCTGCAATTGCATATCTGTTCTCAGATGTATCTGGAACAGATCAGGAAAAAGTGGATGAAATCAAAAAGTCGTGGTTGGCCAAAGCTGATATGTTTACTTCTACAGGGCAAAAAGACGGATATCTGGTTGCAATGCACAAAATGGAGTATAACTGGGGAAGTAACATGAATGTTGCAACACACGCTATGCATCTGCTTATAGCCGACAGGCTCAAGGTAGATGAAAAATATACCCAGACAGCCGAAGAGTGCATACATTATCTGCTGGGTAGGAATACACTTAACCAGAGCTATATAACAGGTTTTGGCTCAAAACAGGTTACTAAGCCCCATCATAGACCGTCGGCAGCAGACTTTGCATTAAAACCAGTTCCAGGACTACTGGTAGGAGGGCCGAATTCGGCTTTAGAGGACGATGTAGCAAAAAGTAAACTCTCAGGTAAATCCCCTGCAGAGTGCTATATTGATGATGTTAATTCCTTTTCAACAAACGAGGTTGCTACCTACTGGAATTCATCTGCAATTTTTATTTTAGGGTATTTAAACTCAAACAAATGATTTACTAATGGGTATCAAATAAAAAAATAACTCATAGTATATTGATGTTAACATTTTTAATAAGAAATATATAAGGAGGCTGCTATTTTGGCAAAACAAGTTTGGAAACCATCTACAATGTTAAATCCTGTACCGGTGGTAATGGTATCATGTACCGATAGTGAAGGAAAGCCCAATATAATCACTCTTGCCTGGACTGGGACAATCAATTCTGACCCTCCTATGGTTTCAATATCAGTAAGAAAAGAAAGGTATTCCTATGAACTTATAAAAGAAAAAGGTGAATTTGTAATTAATCTTCCCACAAAAAAGTTGGCTTTCGCAACTGATTACTGTGGTGTAAAATCAGGTAGAGATATAGACAAATTTGAGGCAATGGGATTAACGGCTGAAGCTGCTTCAAAAGTGCAAGTTCCACTTATAAAGGAATGTCCTTTGAATATTGAGTGTGTAGTGAAACAGTCAATAGAGCTGGGTTCACATGTATTGTTTTTGGCTGAAATCGTAGCTACAAATGTTGAAGAATCTTTGTTGGATGAAAAGGGTAAGTTGGACTTAAAGAAAGCAGATTTGATTTGCTATTCACATGGCGAGTATTATCCTCTGGGGAATTCGTTGGGTTACTTTGGATACTCTGTAACTAAAAGGAAAAATCTTAAGAGGAATCAGAAATAACATAATAGGTTTTTTAAAAACTAAGCCTTATCAATAAAAACCAGCTCTATTGGTTTTTATTGATAAGGCTATTATATTTACATTGCTTCATGAAATGTCCTTGAGATTACTTCTAATTGCTGTGCTTTTGTGAGTTTTATAAAATGTACCGCATAACCTGAAACACGAACTGTAAGCTGATTATATTTCATAGGCTCCTTCATGGCATTTTCAAGAGTTTCTTTATCAAGTACGTTGACATTTATATGGTGGCCTCCGCTCATAACATAACCGTCAATCAGTGCAAAAAGATTTGAAATTTTAGTATCCATTTCCTTACCCAAAGCATTTGGGATAACTGACAGAGTAAGGGATATTCCGTCGTTGCACACACTATAAGGTATCTTTGCCACTGAATTCATCATAGCAAGTATCCCGGACTTATCTCTATTGTGCATTGGGTTTGCACCGGGGGCAAAAGGTTCTCCTTTTTTACGTCCGTCAGGAGTGGAGCCTGTTTTTTTGCCGTACACAACGTTTGAAGTTATGGTAAGGATTGACAAAGTATGCCTTGCATTGCGGTATGTAGGATGAGTTTTCAGACTTTCGTAGAACCCTGTAACAACCTCTTTTGCAATGCTGTCAACTCTATCATCATTGTTTCCGTATTGAGGATAACTTCCTTCTAGCTCAAAGTCAGTAATAATACCACGTTCATCCCTTATTACTTTAACACGGGTGTGCTTAATGGCACTCAAAGAGTCCACAAGCACTGATAATCCGGAAATACCGAAGGCCATAAGCCTGTTGACGTCTGTGTCATGAAGAGCCATCATGAGGCGCTCGTATGCGTATTTATCGTGCATATAATGTATAATGTTCATGGTATTAACATATAAACCAGTCAGCCAACTCTGAAGCTCTCGGAAGTTCTTCATAACCTCATTATATTCCAAATATTCGCCTTCATATGGCTTTATTTCAGGTGCAACCTGATCACCGCTTATTTCATCACGGCCTCCATTTAGGGATAATAATAGTAGCTTTGCAAGATTGCATCTTGCACCGAAGAACTGCATATCCTTTCCAAGACGCATAGCAGATACACAGCAGGAAATACCGTAATCATCGCCATATTGAGGTTGCATAATATCATCGTTTTCATACTGGATGGCACTTGTTGAAATAGATATTTTGGCACAAAATCTCTTGAAATTTTCAGGCAACTTTACTGACCATAGAATCGTAAGGTTTGGTTCAGGTGCAGCTCCAAGATTATTCAATGTTTGAAGGAACCTATAGGAGGTCTTAGAAACCATATGTCTTCCGTCACTGCTGATTCCCCCAAGGGATTCTGTCAACCAAACAGGGTCTCCTGCAAAAAGTTCGTTGTACTCCTTAGTACGCAAATGTCTAATAAATCTAAGTTTTATTACAAATTGGTCAATCAGTTCTTGAGCGTCTGCTTCTGTAAGGGTTCCGTTATTTATATCTCGTTCAATAAATATATCAAAAAATACATTAAGCCTGCCTAAAGAATTGGCAGCTCCGTTTGTTTCTTTTAAGGCACCTAAAAATGCTAGATATGTCCATTGAATAGCTTCAAAGGCATTATTTGCAGGACGTTTAAGGTTAAAACCATAAGAATTTCCAAGAGTGACCAAATCGTTAAGTGCTGCAATCTGATCGTGAAGTTCTTCTCTAAGCCTTATAACGCCGTCAGTCATGGTGCCTTTTAGACTATCCAGATCTTTTTGTTTTTGCTCTATTAAAATGTCAGTACCGTACAGGGCAACTCTTCTGTAATCGCCTATTATACGGCCTCTGCCGTATGCATCTGGTAGACCCGTTATAACTCCGCATCTTCTGGCCTTACGCATTTCATCTGTGTACGCACTGAAAACACCGTCATTATGTGTTTTTATGTTTTTACTAAAAATTTTATCAATGTCAGGTGCCGGCGAAGTGTTAAATTGCTGGCAGGCCTGTTTAGCCATTCTATAGCCGGTTTTAGCAAGAAAAGCTCTTTTTAGAGGTGCATCTGTCTGAAGTCCTTTTATTACTTCATATTTTTCTTCTATATAGCCGGGCTTGTGACTTGTTATACTAGATACGGTATCTGTGTCGATATCAAGTATTCCACCGTTTAAATGTTCTTCAACCAAAAGACTTTTACAGGTTTCCCACAGTTGTTTGGTTTTAGAACTGGCACCACAAAGAAAGCTTTCATCACCATCATATGGAGTGTAGTTAGTCTGAATAAAGTTCTGTACGTCGATAGAATTCTGCCATTTACCAGGTTTAAAATCAGAAATGTTTAAGTTCATATTTTAGTACCCCCTTGGAAAAATTCTCCCCAGGAAACACTTATTTGTATGTTTTTGGAAACAATAAAACAAATGCCACCTGGGCAGTTATGATGCCCAGGCGGCCGGCTTGTTAAAGTCATACTCCCATGTGGTTATCTCCACTTCCGCCAGTTGTATGACAGTTTGTTCTATTAAAATGTAAAATGATTTATAATTTTAGTATAAAACAATTTTCGGATATGTCAATAAATAAATTATATAAAATTTAAGTCGGATACATTTAAAATTTGTGCATCCGACTTTTGTTAATATTAAAATATATTAATTATTTAGTTGCAAGAACTTTTTTTAGCTTTGCAAATCTAGGAAGACCGTCTTCCTTAGGTGGAGTTGATTCACCTTGAATTAACGGTAAAGCATAGTCAATGAATTCTTGCTTTAAGCCATTTCCTGCTTCGTTAATCCACTCTCTAGGAATCTTCTTTTCAGTATTTGCAACATCGTTCAAATCAAGTAACTGAATTTCACATTTGTATTCGCTTCCTTCAGCTCTCTTGAAGCCAACCATCTTATCAGTCATTCCTTCAACAGCATATTTTACAGCCATTTGACCTGACAAGTAGGATTCTTCTACGTCTCTAGCAGAACCGCAGTGAGCAGCACATCTTTGGAGAAGGCTGAATTCGATTCCACGAACCTTTGCTCCGGTCTTTTCCTTAACGATTGCAGCCAGAGTAGCAGCAAGACCGCCTAACTGAGCATGTCCGAAAGAATCTTTCTGTTGAGCAAGGTCTGAGCCGTATTCAGAAATGTATTTGCCGTTTTTGTCCTTTATACCCTCTGAAACTGCTACGATACAGTTGCCGTTTTCCTTGTAGATTCTTGTACAGTCAGCAAGGAATTGATCCATATCAAAATCGATTTCAGGGAGGTATATTAAGTCAGGACCTGCACCTTTATATGCAGCAAGAGCAGTTGCAGCTGTCAACCATCCTGCGTTTCTTCCCATAACTTCAAGTATTGTAATCATACCTGTATTGTATACTCTTGCGTCATGATAAACTTCCATAGTTGATGTAGCGATGTACTTAGCGGCACTTGAAAATCCAGGGCAGTGGTCTGTTCCATAAAGGTCATTGTCTATAGTCTTTGGAACACCCATTACTCTACATTCATAGCCAACTTTCTGCATGTACTTACTTACCTTGTTACAAGTATCCATTGAATCATTTCCGCCGTTATAGAAGAAATATCTGATATTATATTTCTTGAAAACTTCAAGAAGTCTCTTATAATCGGTTTCATCTTCGTCTGCTGATTTAAGCTTGTAACGAACAGAACCGAGAGCTGAAGAAGGAGTAGTCTTTAATAAGTCAAGTTCATAAGCATCTTCCTTGCTCATGTCATAGAATTTTTCATCAAGAATACCTTTGATTCCGTGAGCTGCACCATATACAGCTGTTATTGCATCTTGCTTTAATGCTTCTTGGAATACTCCGCAAGCACTGGCATTAATTACTGATGTTGGTCCACCTGATTGTCCAAAAATAGCGGCGCCTTTTAAAACAGTCATTTTATATACCTCCTGATTTATATTAAGTATTAATATATACGTTGCTCTTACCAGACCTTTCTTCTAAAGGACTGATATTACAATCCGCAATCAAATTAAAATATAGCATAACAAGTTGGAAAATGCAATTATACATTACCTAGGTTTGACAAATAAATATCAAAATATCCCTTGATTTTAAAGATAATATTGCATAAAATAATAACGGTAAGTTTTGTGTTGGTTAATTTTAGAATTACCTTATTGTTTTCTGATAAAATTGGATAAACAATATATAATATAAAGGTAAAATTATTCTTATAAAGGAGTGCATAAATATGCCATTAGTAACTTCTGCCGAAATGTTTAAAAAAGCGTATGAAGGCGGCTATGCAATAGGAGCTTTCAATGTTAATAACATGGAAATTGTTCAAGGAATAACTGAAGCAGCAAAAGAAGTAAATGCTCCTCTTATTCTTCAAGTATCTGCCGGAGCAAGAAAGTATGCAAACCATACTTATCTTATGAAATTAGTTGAGGCTGCTATTATTGAAACAGGTTTGCCAATCTGTTTGCACCTTGACCACGGTGATAGTTTCGAACTTTGTAAATCATGTATCGATGGCGGATTCACTTCCGTTATGATAGACGGTTCACATCATTCATTTGAAGATAACATAGCTCTTACAAAGCAGGTTGTTGATTACGCTCATGCAAGAGGAGTTGTTGTTGAAGCTGAACTTGGTAGACTTGCAGGTATTGAAGATGCAGTTAACGTATCAGAGGCTGATGCAGCATTCACAAACCCTGCTGAAGTTGAAGAATTCGTTTCAAGGACTGGTGTTGATTCATTGGCAATTGCAATTGGTACAAGCCATGGTGCATACAAATTCAAGCCAGGAACAAAGCCACAGTTAAGGTTTGACATATTGGAAGAAGTTTCAAAGAGACTTCCTAACTTCCCAATAGTTCTCCATGGTGCATCATCTGTTATTCCTGAATTTGTTGACATGATAAATGGCAACGGAGGAAAAATGCCTGATGCAATAGGTATTCCTGAAGATATGTTACGTCAGGCTGCTAAGATGGCAGTTTGTAAGATCAATATCGATTCTGACTTAAGACTTGCTATGACTGGTTCAATCAGAAAGTACTTCAATGAACATCCTGATCATTTCGACCCAAGACAATATTTAAAGCCAGCTAGAGAGGCTATAAAGGGTCTTGTAAAGAACAAGATAGTTAACGTTCTTGGATGCGACGGTAAAGCTTAATAGATAAACTTAAATATTACTAAAAAAGTAAAGCCGATTTGGTTTTTTGCAAAAGCAAATAATCAAATCGGCTTTTCGTTTTATATGGAATGTAATATATATTTGTAGAAATATTCATTGATGTAAAATCTTTGTATTACAGTATTAAAAAAATATTAAATTTTAGTACACTTGTTGTTTATCTTACCATAAATGCTTTATATTTATTATATGAAATATATAGAATATTGTTTGATTTTTGGTTATTTTAAATTATAGGGGTTTTTGGGGGTTAAAATGAATAAAAAAATTGGGATAGTATGTATTTTGCTGGTGTTTATGGCGATTCTGCCAATCGCCGGATATAGACTATTGGCAGATAAAAATTTCGAAGGAAATGTCTCAAATGCACAGACTATAACAAAAAATGAGGATTTACGAGGGGTATGGATTGCATCAGTGTCTAATATAGATTTTCCTTCGAAGCCTGGTATCAGTTCAGAAAATCAGAAAAAGGAACTGGATGAAATAGTGAAAAATACCAAATATATGGGGCTCAATGCTATCTTTTTTCAAGTAAGACCCACGGGAGATGCTCTTTATAAATCATCAATTTTTCCATGGTCAAAATACTTGACGGGAAAACAAGGGAAAGCTAACGATAATGGTTTTGACCCTTTGGCATATATAATTCAACAGGCTCATAAAGAAGGAATACAGGTTCATGCCTGGATTAATCCTCTCAGACTATCAATGGGAACAGCATCTAAACCTGACAAGGACGTAAATGTACTTTCAGCAGATCATCCTGCCAGAAAAATACCTGAGGCAGTTGTTGCGGCTCCAACAGGACAGTTGTATCTTGATCCTGGTAATCCGGCTGCCATAAAACTGATAACAGACGGAGTAGCTGAAATAGTAAAAAAATATGATGTAGATGGTATACATTTTGATGACTATTTTTATCCGTCTAAATCAGATAGCAATGGTGTTGATTTTAACGACTCGGCTACTTATAAGAAATATAAGGGTAGTTTTAACAACAAGGATGATTGGAGACGTAATAACATAAATACACTTGTTAAAAGTACCTACGATACTGTAAAAAGTATAAAGCAATCGGTTCAGTTTGGTATAAGTCCATTTGCAATATGGTCAAACAAAGACAGAAACGTAGAGGGCTCAAATACACAAGGTGGTATATCAACATATTATGACCACTATGCGGATTCTAAAAAGTGGGTAAAGGAAGGATATATTGATTACATAGCACCTCAGATTTATTGGAATATAGGCTTCAAGGTAGCAGATTATACTGTATTGGTAAACTGGTGGAAAGAAGTTTGCAGGGATACAAACGTGAAACTATATGTGGGCCATGCTGCATATAAAATAAATGATACATCACAATCAAATGACTGGCTTGACCCATTGCAAATTCCAAAGCAAATTGAATACAACAGGAAAAGCAATGCTGTAGACGGAAGTATATTCTATGGTTATTCAAAGTTGAAAGACAATACACTTGGTATAAAAGACAAACTCAGAGGGATATTTGTATACGACAGAGACCCTGGAAGTGCCGTACCTGAGGATAGACAGCTTTATATAGCTTCTCCGTCCAACGGTTATAAAACTTCAGCATCCAAAGTAAGTATTTTGGGGGGCGGTGACCCAAAACAACCTATATATCTTAACGGTAAGAAAATTGAGATAACGAATAACGGTTACTTTACAATATATACCGATTTGAAAGTAGGGGAAAACAAACTTGTATTCACCCACAAGGGTAAGGAAACGGTATTAAAGATAACTCGCAATAGTAGCACAAACTCAAGTACTTACAAAATGTCAAAGGTTGAGTTCAGAAGTGGTTATTTTTCTCCTACCCAGAGTATGACTATGCAGACAGGTCAAAAGATTACTTTTTCCTGTCAGGCTCCTGCGGGTTCTAAGGTTTGGGTTGAAATCGGAGGATATAAGACAGAGTTGAAACAGACAGCCACAGTTGATGAAAACAAAGGAACACTAACACCTGCTAAATACTCAGGAACATTTACAATGCCACAGGTTTCAGGTAAAGAAAGGATTAAAAGTCTTGGAAAACCTGTTTTTGTAATGGAATACAAAGGCAAAAAAATAACCTCAAAGCAAAGCAATACAATAAGTATACAATCATCAAAATACTACAAATATGCTGTTGCTAGTACAAAGGACGCAGAAGCTGTAGCACGTTCAGGTCCGTCTACGGATTATTCAAGAATCACACCTTTGATAAACGGTGCCACAGACTATATAGTAGGTCAGCAGAACGATTTTTACTTGTTAAAGAGCGGAGTGTGGACAGCTGCAAGCAATGTAAAGGTTATAAACGATAAGGCACTTTCAGCCAACAAAATTTCAGCTGTAACCTTAAAGTCAAACGGGAGCTATACGGATATTAGCTTTAAAATGCCTGTCAATGCAGTGTTTGGAGTTGAGGCGGATTCAAAAACTCTCAAATTGACCATATATAATACATCAGGTATGAATGTTAGTAAATCAATACCATCAGGTGCTCCATTCTCTGCAGTTAAGTATAAAGCTGTTAACGGCGGAGCGCAGTATACTTTTGAGTTGAAATCAACCAACAATTATTTTGGCTATTATGCTGAATATAAAAATGGCTCACTTGTATTTTCCATTAAAAATGCACCAAAGATTTCTGGGAGTGGTTCAAAGCCACTGACTGGTTTAAAGGTAGTCCTTGATGCAGGGCATGGAGGCTCTGAATCAGGTGCAACGGGGCCAATGGGGAAATACGGACTCTATGAAAAACATATAAATCTGGCAATAACTTTAAATGCAAGAAAGTATCTGCAATCACTTGGAGCAACGGTTATTATGACAAGGACTTCCGATAAAACTGTCAGCCTTAATGATAGAGCTAGCATTATAAGAAAGGAAAAACCAGATATTGCAGTTTCAATCCATAATAATTCAATGGATGTGACTGCTGACTATACTAAGCACACAGGGTTACTGGTACTATACTCTAAAGATAGCTCAAAAGCAGCAGCAGGCTATATCAAAGACCAATTGGTGACAGACCTAAAGAGGAGGGATGATGGCTACAGGTGGCAAAGCCTTTCAGTGTGTACTGTTACCCAATCACCAGCAATTCTTATTGAGGGAGGATTTATGTCAAATCCGGCTGAGTATGAGTGGCTGGCAGATTATAATAATCAGGTTAAGATAGGTAACTCTATTGGTAAAGCCATTGAAAAATGGGCGTATACAAATGCAAGATAATGTATAATATAAAATGGGAAGAAAATTTAATACCTGTATAACAGAATTAAACCACGTCAATAATTGTATTGAGGTGGTTTTTTTATGAAAAGTGTGGGTATACCAAAAGGACTATATTATTACAAATATTCGACACTATGGGAAGCCTTTTTTAGAAATCTTGGTGTAGATGTAATAGTTTCTGATACTACCAATAAAAAAATACTTACAAATGGTTCCAATAAATGTGTTTCAGAAGCATGTATACCTATTAAGGCGTATTTTGGTCACGTAATGGAATTGATAGGTAAAGTTGATTATTTATTTATGCCGAGATTTACAAGTATTGCTAGAAAACAATATATATGCCCTGAAGTTTGTGGTGTAACTGATATGATACGTAATTCCGTTAAAGACCTTCCGGAAATAATTGATACTGAAATAAACTTAAGGGAATCTCCTAAAAATTCATGGCATGCGGCCCTTTATACTGGAGAGTTTTTGACGAGTGACAGGAAGAAAATAAGCAGTGCTTACAAAGAAGCTTTAAATGAGTATAAGAGCAAGCGAAGAGCATTGAAATTTGCTGATACAGAGATTGGTGCATTTCCTGAAAAGAATAAATTGACTATTGCAGTATTAGGTCATAGCTACACTGTTTATGATACATTTCTCAATATGGAACTTACGAAAAAACTAAATAAATTCGGTGCAAATGTGGTGACACTTGATATGCTGGATTATATGGTATCAAAGGATAGTTGTAAGGATTTGGATAAACAGTTCTTCTGGGATTACGGCACAAGGGCATATGGAGGCACTATACAGCTTATTAAGAGTGGCAGAATAGACGGTATTCTGGCGCTTACATCTTTTGGCTGCGGTGTAGACAGCTTTGTAGACGAACTTGTAGAAAATAAGATAAGGAAGGAAAGCGATATACCGTTTATGAAGCTGGTACTGGACGAACATTCTGCAGAAGCCGGATTTTTAACCAGACTCGAGGCATTTATTGATATGATTGTAAGGAGGCGTAATAATGATTTTTACATTTCCACATCTGGGAAACACTTATATAATTGCTAAATCATTTTTAGATGATTTTGGTGCAGAATATGTAGTTCCTCCTTTCAACAGTGATAAAACACTGGAAATAGGTCTAAAATATTGTGCAGAAGCTCATTGCCTTCCCTTTAAACTTTTTGTTGGAAATATGGTACAGGCTTACGAAATGGGAGCTGATACCATGCTTATTACAGGAGGTTGTGGGCCGTGCAGATTGGGCTATTTTGGAGAGATGCTGAAAAAACAGGCCCAAGATATTGGCATTAAAATGGACTTAATTACTTTGGAGGTACCGGACCAAGGACTAAAAGAGCTTGCAGCACGTATTCGAAAGGTAAGCGGGACAGCTAATGTATTTAATATAGCCAGAGTAATTAATTCCGCCAAAAACATTTCTGTCATGCTGGATAATCTGGAGCATCTTGCAAGGGAAAAGCGTTCTGTGCAGAGGGTGAAAGGAAGTGTTGATAAGATTTATCAAGGTTTTCAAAAGGATGTTCTCAACGTTAAAGGTTCTGAGGAAATAGAAAATCTTATAAAAGATACTGAGACTGCATTAAATCAGGTAGATGTCAACATGGACTTAAAACCTCTTCGAGTAGGAATTGTTGGTGAGATATTTACTACAATTGAGCCCTATGCAAATTTTTGGCTTGAAAAAATGCTTGGTGAAATAGGAGTAATGGTCACAAGGCCTGTGACTGTAAGCGGATGGATTATAAATGAAATGATTAAAAAAAGATTACCATTTTTAAAAGACAATAAACATGAGGAAGCTGCAAAAAAATATATGCCTCATATGGTTGGAGGACATGCTCAACACACCGTTGGAAACAGTGTGTTGAATGCACTGCATGGTTATGACGGAGTAATTCATCTTTATCCTTTGGGATGTATGCCGGAGATAGTATCTCAGGCGATTCTGCCCAGAATTGAGGAAGATTATGGTATACCAATTATGACGGTAATAAGAGATGAAATGACAGGAGAAGCAGGTTTTGCAACAAGAGTAGAAGCATTTATTGATTTACTAAAAAAGAGAAGGGACGAACATTTGAATGAGCAGAGTAAAATGCTTTATGGGAATTGATGTAGGTTCTGTAAGCACAAATATAACCTTGATTGATGAAAATAATAATTTACTGGAAAAACTCTATATGAGAACAGACGGACAACCTATAGAGTCCATCAGGACAGGTTTGACGGATATGTATGAGAGAATGGGTCAAAGCATTGAGATAGTTGGAGTAGGGACAACAGGAAGTGGAAGACAGTTGGCCGCAGCAATAGTTGGTGCTGATGTTGTAAAAAATGAAATAACCGCTCATGCAGTAGCAGCTCAGAAAGAAATTCCTGATGTCAGGACAATTATTGAGATAGGCGGCCAGGATTCAAAAATTATATTGCTAAAAAATAATGTAGTACATGATTTTGCAATGAATACAGTTTGTGCTGCCGGAACAGGCTCATTTCTTGACAGACAGGCAGCTAGATTAGGAATATCCATAGAGGATTTCGGAGCATATGCAGTAAGGTCTGAAAATCCTGTGAGAATTGCCGGCAGATGTGCAGTATTTGCTGAAAGTGATATGATACATAAGCAGCAAATGGGTTATTCACGTGAAGACATTGTAAGAGGCTTGTGTGATGCACTTGCAAGAAATTATTTGGCAAATCTGGGGAAAGGAAAGAAGCTTGAAAGCCCTGTGGTTTTTCAAGGCGGTGTTGCTGCCAATATAGGAATAATTCAGGCCTTTGAAAGGGCATTGGATACAAAAATTGTTATTCCCAAAAACTATGATGTTATGGGCGCTTATGGTGTTGCCATACTTGCACATGAAGGATTGGGAAGTAGCTATGAAAAAACCAGGTTTGCGGGCTTTGATAGACTCATGGGGGATTATAAAGCAAAAAGCCGTGAGTGTGATGGCTGTTCAAACGGTTGCGAAGTAGTTCAGATAATAATTGATAGTAACCCGGTTGCATGCTGGGGTGACAGATGCGGAAAATGGAGTGGAGCAGCCGTATAAATAAAAGTGAAAGTTTATACAGCTATAGCCGAGAGATAATGGGTTCCCGGTTATAGCTGTATTTACTTTTTATATACTTATTATGTATTGTAATGTAAAATAGAATCGCTTATAATCAAATTATTAAGAGATAAAAAAGTGGGAGAAATTTTATGCGATACATAAAGGATTTACAGCCATATAATAAATTCTGGGGGAACTGTATTGTGAATATGTTCCTTTCAATACTTACAAAAGTTGACGTAAGCTATGAACCACTTGCATATCTCAATTATTATGAGTATAGCTATTATCCAGATAATGTTTTTCATTTGGATTACACCCAAGAGTACTACGATTTTTTCGCAAATAATATCTTTAAATATGAATCATTCAATTTTAAGAATAAAGAGAATTTTATACAAGAGTTTAAAGCTGTTCTCATGAACAATTTATATGCAACTCTCAATGTTGATTTATATTACTGGAATAGCACAGGGTATTATTTTAATAAAATTCATACATCTCATTTTGCTTTTGTTACAGGTTTCGATGAAGAAAAAGATGTTTTTTACGCATTTGAAGATGATGTAAACTTATTTTATAATATAAGAGCAATTAGTACCAATGAAGTGATTCAAGCTTTTCATTCACCACTTAAACAAATTAAGTCAGATTATAGAATTCTTACTTTTAAAACTGATTCAATTCCCTCTTATGAGATAGACATAAATCAGTTTACAAAATGTACAGAGCAACTGATTTATAATTTGGATATGCTTATAGAAAGGCATGAAGTTGTAAATAAAACAATGATAATTGAGGATGCTTCTAAAATTTATCATTACAATTATGAGTTTTCTAAAATATCAAACAGGTTAAAAGGGAACAAGCTGTTACTTTGCTACCTTAAGGATAAGGGACTGTTGGATGAACGCCTCACTGAGGAGTTAAGTGAAGTAATAGACGAGTCTTGTATCACTTGGAAAAATATTCAGGGTATATATCTTAAACATTGCCTAAGAAAAAACTTTGCAGAACTTAATCGAATAGAGGATAAAATTGCAGATGCTTTTATGACTGAAAAAGAAGTGTGGGAAAAAGTTATTGAAAATATAAAAATGAGCTGACGCAAAACAGATAAAAATTAAGTTTTGCATGAGCCTGTGAAGAAAAGTCTGTAAAATCAGCTTTCTATGATAAAATCAAATTATCATAGGAGGCTATTTTTTATGGCAAGAAGAAAGAATTCGATGAGCGAAGGAAAAAAGAACATTATTGCATCCCTACTTCAAGAGTATGACATCAAGACTGCAGAAGACATCCAGGAAGCACTTAAAGACTTGTTAGGGGGTACCATTCAGAGCATGTTGGAAGCCGAGATGGATCAGCATTTAGGCTATGAACCATACGAACGTTCCAATAACACCAATTACAGGAACGGAAAAAAATCCAAATCAATACAAAGTACATATGGTAAGATGGAAATTGACGTTCCACAAGATCGAGAATGTTCCTTTGAGCCACAAATCGTGAAGAAGCGTCAAAAGGATATCTCAAGCATTGACCAAAAGATCATTGCTATGTATGCAAGAGGTTTGACAACTCGCCAGATCTCTGACCAGATCGAAGAAATCTACGGATTTGAAGTTAGTGAAGGCATGGTATCCGATATCACAAACAAACTGCTTCCAGAAATTGAGGAATGGCAACAACGTCCACTATCCAGCGTTTACCCAATTGTATTCATAGATGCTGTGCACTTCTCTGTTAGGGACAACAATGTCATCAAGAAGCTGGCTGCATACATCATTCTTGGAATCAATGAAGAAGGCCAAAGATAAGAAGGAGTTTGCTAATGACCTGAAGACAATCTACCATGCCCCTACAGAGGATACCGGATATGAGCGCATGATGCAAATTACGGACAAGTGGCAGGACCGTTATCCTAACGCCATGAAGAGTTGGTCTACGAACTGGGATATCCTAAGCCCGATTTTCAAGTTTTCTACGGATGTTCGCAAGGTAATCTACACCCAACCAATGCTATAGAAAGCCTGAAAAGCACATATCGTCGTCTGAATCGTCAAAGAAGCGTATTTCCAAGTGACACAGCCCTCTTAAAGGCCATATATCTAGCAACCTTTGAGGCAACCAAGAAGTGGACTATGGCTCTCCGTAACTGGGGTAAAGTCTACGGTGAGTTGTCCATCATGTATGAGGGCAGGCTTCAGCAATAAAATCAGGACAATCAAAAACACCCTTTTGGAAGGGTGCTATTGACATGCCATTAATTTACTATTATATTGTAGACAAGTTATGAAAGCCAGCATCTGGCCTTCACAACTCTAATAAAATTATCATAGAAAGCTATTTACAGAGATTATTTCACACACTCTTTTGCATCAGCTCCAGTTTTATAACTTAACCGACATTTTCAACATATCTCTTGATTTTTTTGGTTGTTGTTTTTACAAACTCTTCTTCACGAATTGTAAAGTCCTTTATACGCTTATAAAGAGGCATTTGCTTATTTATTTCCTTGATTTCTCCATGAATTATCTTGCGTATTTGGTCATTTGAAACAATATTTAAATTCAGCATTTCCTTTATTTCATCAATGTCCGGTAATATCTGTGCATTAACTTCGGTTTCACCGGTTTCTTCATCAAATCTGCCCCAAACAAGGCTTTCTTTGACAAACTTACTCTTTGCAAGATATGCTTCAACTTCTTCAGGGAATATATTTTTACCATTCTTTGTGACTATGACATTTTTCTTTCTGCCTGTAATATATATATAGCCCTCATCATCAATATATCCTAAATCACCGGTATATAAGCGACCATTTTTTAAAACATTTCTGGTTGCTGATGGATTTTCGTAATAACCTAACATTACACTATCACCGGATACAACAAATTCTCCAATACCATCTTCACCGATATTTTCAAGCTGAACATCTACTCCTGCAAGAGGTTTTCCAGCAGAATCATGTCTGAACCCGTGGTCATTGTTAACTGCCACTATTGGTGAAAATTCAGTGAGTCCGTAGCCTTGGACAATTCTTATACCCATTGCACATAAGTCATTTGAAACATCAGGATTTACTGCAGCTGCACCGGAAATAACCAGTCTTATTCTGCCTCCGAAGGTGTTCAAAACCTGCTTGAATAATTTTTTTCGTATATCAATTTTTAAGAAATTATATAAAAAATTGCTTATTTCTATTGCAGTATTAAACTTAAGTTTACCCAAACGGGTTTTTGAAGCCTGTTTTACTATTTTTTTGTGCATGTTTTCTAGTATAAGAGGAACCAGCATGAGAATTGTAGGTTTTGTCTCCTGCAAGTTTTGAACTATATATTTCAGTCCCTCATTAAAGGACATACAACATCCGCTGTACATCATTACTAAAAACCCTGCTGTACATTCATATGTATGATGAAGAGGCAAAATAGAAAGAACACTGTCGGTCTCATCTATGTAGAGCATTGATACAACAGCTCTTACGTTGGACACAATGTTCTTACTTGATAACATAACTCCTTTAGCCAAATCTGTTGTCCCTGATGTGAAAATTAGTGCACACATGGCATCTGGGTCTATTTCGGCATCTAGATATCTTCTGTCACCTTGTTTTAATAAATTTCTACCTTTTTCAATCAAACATGAATAGGATAAAAATCCGTCGGATTCTTCTTCTGTCTGATCAATGTCTATGTAATATTCAACCCCTGAATTATGGGATAATTTTAACATATTACTGCGATATTTTGACGAAAAAATAATTGCGCTGACTCCTGCACGTGAAATAAGGTTTTCAACCTCATTAAAAGGAAGCTCCTTATCTAATGGGACTACAACACCTACACCGCCTGTTATTGTCAGGTACGAGGTACACCATTGTGCGCTGTTTTGTGATAAAATAGCAATTTTTTTATCCTTTAAACCTAAATTTATCAATGCCGTACCTAATGCGTCAATATCACTTTTTAGTTCAGTGTATGTTTTTCCGTAGTAATCACCATTTTTGTCTTTAATGTAAAATGCATTTCTATTCCCGAATAATTTTGCACTTTGAACCATAAGATCTTTGAGATCAGTGATTTTCCTGGTCTGGTAAATCGGTTCGGTTTTCATTGACTACACTCCTTTTAAAAGCCAATAATTTTTTAGTTATTTACTTTACTGCATATAAACATATATATAATATAAGTATATTTAAATTAAATCAATATATGTGGCAAATAAAAACATAAAAAAGGATTTTTAATTGAAGTTTCTTAATCTATATTTTCTTTTTCTTGATATTTTTCTTAGTATAAACCTGGTAATTAAAAAGCATATAATAACAGTTACTCCAATTACAATATATTTAAAGATGTTATTATTTATAATATTCTTTACATATGTCTTGGATTTTGATTTTAGTGTTTGATCAACTGTTCTTGAAGAAACAATATCGACTTTGCCCAATGATATCCCGTCTCTTGTATACTCTATATTTCCAAGAACTGTTCCTTTTTTTATAGGAGCTGTTACATCCTGTCTGACATTTACTTTCTTATCAATTCGCCATTCATTTTTATCATTAGGTAAAAGTGCCTCAATTGCTCCATTGGTTATAAGATCAACCTTATCACCATTTGCCGCATCCTTGACAGTAATTTCCTGAATTTTTGTGGAACGGTCAATAATCATTTGTCTGGAGTAATTTTCGTATCCTGCTTTTAAAAGTGTTTTTGTAAAATCGAATACAGTACGATTAGGTTTATTATTTACACCCAGTATAACAGAAATTAATTCAAGACCATCCTTGTTTATGGCGCTGGAAATAAAATTAGCGCCTGCTCGGGAAGTTGAACCAGTTTTTAGACCTGTTATGGTAAACTGATTTCTGTCATCGCCTGTTTCAGGCCCGTATTTAAAGGATTGTCCCAGTAATTTATTTGTAGTATTAAGAACATTCCAAGTTTTATGTTTATTTGTAGGAGATAGCATACTAAGTTGCTTCTGACCTATAATTTCACGAAATAGGGGATATTTTAAACACTCTTTTGCTATGAGAGCCAAGTCTCTTGCAGAGGAAAAGTGATTCGCATCTTTTTCATATTCATCAATTCCGCAGGGATTAGTAAAAGTGGTGTTTTTTGCTCCCAATTCCAAAGCTACCTTGTTCATTTCCGCTATAAACTTACTTTTATCATTAAAAAGGTTTTCGGATATTATGTTGGCAGTTTCATTTGCTGAAACTATCAAAAGTGCGTGGAGCAGATCGTTTAACGACATCTGTTCACCGGGCATAATTCCAATATTCATGCCACCCACGCCTATATCGATAACTGCTTCATTACTGGCAGTCATTACCTGATTTAAATCTCCTTCTTTTAGAGCTATTAATGCAGTTGCTATTTTTGTAGTGCTGGCAGGACGCCATTTCATATCGGGATTATTTTCGTACAAAACACTTCCTGTTTTAGCGTCTATTAGTATGTATGAAGCGGCATCAATGTCGAGATTTGCACAGAATGCAGGTGTGACTTGAAATAGTATTATTATTGATATGATTAATGTTGCCAGTACTTTCTTCATAACTCCTCCTCTGAATAAGTAATTATATTATAAGTATAAAGCAAGAATTCACTTTTTTAAACTTTTTTAATGATTTTTGTTTAAATAATATGGTAAAATACTAAAATATGTAATATAATATTTATATAACCATTCTTTATATTCTTTAATTTCTTTCCACAGTATAAATTATAAAGTTGAATTTTCAAAGTATTATTGGTTGGCAGATGTGGAAATAAATTTATTTTTTCTATTTGTTCTTATATTTTCTTATATTTTCTTATATTTCATTTTTTTTAATTAACACAATAGGAGGTATACTATGGAGATATCTGTTTTCGGCAAAAAGATATTTTTAAGTAAAATTCATGTAGTGTGTATAATTACAGTTATGGCATTTGGTGCAGGTATTTTGGGTTTTATTCTTAAGCAGGTTTATCATCCCCTTGAAAAACCAATGGTTGAAGCAGAAAACACAGCAATGGTAATAAAAAAAGCTGAGCCAGCTGAAGAACAGGCCGAAGAGGAAAAAGTACCTGATATCAAGGTCTACGTTACAGGTTGTGTAAACAAACCGGGAGTAGTGACAATCAAAAAGGGACAGATTATTGAAGATGCCATAAAAAATGCCGGTGGGGCCACAAAACAAGCTGATCTTGAAAATATTAACCTGGCGTACCCTTTAAATGAAAATACTATGATTAGAATCAAGGCCAAGGGAACCGCAAAAGCAGCAAGTACTGATAAAACAGGTAGTCAGTCTCAATCAGCTAAAGCTACAGGGGGAAGTACTATAAACAGTGGCGTTGATATTATAATTGACAGTTTAGGAGCTGATGTGGGAGAAAAAGAGAGTAATTCATCTGAAAGCTCAAAATCTAAACTTTTAAATATCAACAAAGCGTCTCAGGCAGAGCTTGAAGAGCTTCCCAATGTAGGACCGGCAACTGCAAAAGCTATTATAGAATACAGGGAGCAAAACGGTGGTTTTGCAAAGCTAACCGACATTATGAAAATAACGGGAATTAAGCAAAAGACATTTGATAAAATAAAAAACTTCATATGCGTTGATTGATTATTATAGATACACAAAACAAGAAACCGGCTGTTTTCAGCCGGTTCGAAATAATTTAAAGGAGGAAAATATAATTTAATCCATGTACTTATTATATTATTATACTTAGCTATTTCAAATAGTATTAATATACGATTTTATTACAATAATTAACCAAAATGATATGCAATATTAACAATTACTTGACATATAGCGGCATAATGAACACTAAAAAAGATACGTAAACTAATAGTACCGATAATGCTGGCAGTACGAAACCTAAAACTAATAGTTTAAAATATTTTTTTCTCCTTTCTTTTTTATAACGTATAACTCTTTTGCTTCTCAAACTAGTCCTCCTGATTTTTATTATATGGTATAATACTTATATTATTTACAAATAATATAAAAAATAACATTAAATTCAAACAAATTATGAAGTATTGACATATAAAAACAGTAAGGAATATAATAAGTAAAAGATAATTTTAATAACAACAAAGGCGTTGACGAGAAGAGTAAGTAAAAGCTGGGGTTTCAGAGATTGGATATTATTAGCTGAAAGTATCCAAACCTTCACTTTACCGAAGACCACCTCTGAGCTGTATCGGTGATAACGTTATAATCAGCGTATTTTTTACGCACTGAGAAGAAAGTAGGGTGGAACCGCGAGATAACTCTCGTCCTTATATGAGGACGAGAGTTTTTTATGTCTAATAAAGCATTGCCAATAGGAGGTTTTGTAAATGATAAAGATAACATTAAAAGATGGTATTATAAAGGAATATCAAAAGGGCGTTACAATCCGTGAGGTTGCAGAGAGCATAAGTGCAGGACTGGCTAGAGCAGCATTGGCAGGAGAAGTTGACGGAAGGGTAACGGAGCTGGATTTTAAATTGGAAACTGATTGCAAATTAAACCTTTTAACCTTTGAAGATGAAGGAGGAAGACTTGCATACAGGCACACTGCCTCCCATGTTTTGGCTCAGGCTGTGAAAAGACTGTACCCTGATGCAAAGCTTGCAATAGGACCGGCAATAGATTCAGGATTTTATTATGACTTTGAGAGAGAAAAACCATTTTCAAGCGAAGAACTTGCAAGTATTGAAAAGGAAATGGAAAAAATAATAAAAGAGGACTTAAAGCTGGAGAGGTTTGTGCTTCCAAGGAACGAGGCAATAAAGTTCATGGAGGAAAAGAGTGAACCGTATAAGGTAGAGCTGATAAAGGATCTTCCGGAAAATGAAGAAATATCCTTTTATAAACAGGGGGATTTTACAGACCTTTGTGCAGGGCCTCATTTATCCGGGACAGGTAAATTAAAAGCTGTAAAATTACTTTCTGTTGCAGGTGCATATTGGAGAGGTAATGAGAAGAACAAAATGCTTCAGAGAATATATGGTACAGCCTTCCCCAAGAAAAGCCAGATTGATGAGTACCTTTTCAGATTGGAGGAAGCAAAGAAGCGCGACCATAGAAAACTGGGAAGGGAGTTGGATTTATTCGATATATTGGACGAAGGACCTGGATTTCCATTCTTTATGCCAAAAGGCATGGTTCTCCGCAACCTTCTTGAGGATTTCTGGCGCTCTGAGCATAAAAAAGCCGGCTATCAGGAGATTAAAACACCTGTTATTCTGAACAAGGAACTCTGGCTGAGATCAGGACACTGGGACACTTACAAAGAGAATATGTACACTGTGGATATTGATGAGCAGGAATTTGCAATAAAACCTATGAACTGCCCCGGAGGAATTCTTGTATTTAAACGTAAACTGCATTCTTACAGGGATTTGCCTCAAAGAATGGGAGAGTTGGGACTGGTGCACAGACACGAGCTTTCAGGGGCGCTTCACGGACTAATGAGAGTAAGGTGCTTTACACAGGATGACGCACACATTTTTATGACACCAGAGCAGATTACTGATGAAATTGTAGGTGTTATAAATTTAATAGATGATTTCTATAAAGTTTTTGGATTCAAATATAATGTAGAATTATCAACAAGACCCGAAAACTCAATTGGTTCAGATGAAATGTGGGAATTGTCTACACAGGGACTTAAAAAAGCTTTGGATTTAAAAGGTATTAAGTACACTGTAAATGAAGGTGATGGCGCATTTTACGGGCCAAAGATAGATTTTCACCTGGAGGATTCAATAGGCCGCACATGGCAATGTGGAACCATTCAGCTAGATATGAACCTTCCGGAAAGATTTGACTTAGGTTATATTGGTCCAGATGGTGAAAAACACAGACCAGTAATGATTCATAGGGTTGTTTTTGGAAGTATAGAAAGATTTATAGCCATATTAACAGAGCATTTTGCAGGTGCATTTCCAACATGGCTGAGCCCTGTTCAGGTTAAAATACTGCCGTTGGTTGACAAACATCACGATTATGCTTATGAAATTAAAAAACTTCTGGAAGCTGAAAATGTCAGGGTAGAAGTAGATGTCAGGAATGAAAAGATAGGTTATAAGATTCGTGAGGCTCAGATGGAAAAGACTCCTTATATGCTGGTGATAGGAGACAAAGAACTGGAAGGCAGACTGGTGTCTGTAAGATCAAGAAAAGACGGTGATTTAGGTACTATTTCACCTGAACAGTTTGCAGAGAAAATATCCTATGAAATAAAAAATAAGCTGAAATAAAATAGTATTAAACGGAGGTAATAAAATGATTAAGGTTACATTAAAGGACGGAAGCAGCAAGGAATACCAGAGTGGCATTACAATCAAAGAAGTTGCTGAAAGCATTAGTGCAGGACTAGCGAGGGCTGCTTTAGCTGGAGAGGTTGACGGAAAGATAAAGGAACTTGATTTTAAGCTGGAAAATGACTGTTCACTTAGTCTTTTAACTTTTTCAGATGAAGGAGGAAGACTTGCATACCGACACACTGCATCACATGTACTTGCACAGGCTGTTAAAAGGCTGTTCCCAAACGTCAAGCTTGCAATAGGTCCAGCTATTGAAAATGGCTTCTATTATGATTTTGATACTGAAAAGAATTTTGCACCTGAGGATTTGACAAAGCTTGAGAAGGAAATGGAAAAGATAATAAAAGAAGATATTCCTCTTGAAAGATTTACATTGCCAAGAGAAGAGGCAATCAAATTTATGGAAGAAAAGGGTGAGCCTTACAAGGTTGAACTGATAAAGGATTTACCTGAAGGTGAAGAACTATCTTTCTATAAACAGGGAGACTTTGTTGACCTTTGTGCAGGTCCTCATCTTCTGTCAACAGGAAAGCTAAAGGCTGTGAAACTTATGAGTGCTGCCGGTGCATACTGGAGAGGCAATGAAAAAAACAAGATGCTTCAGAGAATTTATGGCACAGCCTTTCCTAAAAAGAGCGAATTAGAAGAATATATAACTAAACTTGAAGAAGCCAAAAAAAGAGACCATAACAAAATTGGTAGAGAGCTTGAACTTTTTACAACTGTTGAAGAAATAGGACAGGGGCTTCCTTTGCTTATGCCAAAAGGAGCTAGAATTGTTCAGACATTACAAAGATTTGTTGAGGATGAAGAAGAGAGAAGAGGTTATGTTCTGACAAAGACTCCATTCATGGCAAAGAGTGACTTATATAAGTTATCAGGACACTGGCAGCATTATAAGGATGGAATGTTCTTGTTAGGCGATGAGGAAAAGGACGAGGAAGTGATGGCGTTAAGGCCTATGACTTGTCCCTTCCAGTTTATGATATACAACACAAAGCTTCACAGCTATCGTGATTTGCCTATAAGATACGCTGAAACTTCTACTTTGTTCAGAAATGAAGCATCTGGGGAAATGCATGGACTTATACGTGTCCGTCAGTTTACAATTTCAGAAGGACATTTGGTTTGTACTCCAGAACAGCTTGAAGAAGAATTCAAGGGAGTAGTTGACCTGATTAAATTTATGATGGAAACTTTGGGAATACAGGATGATGTAACATACAGGTTCTCAAAATGGGATCCTCAGAATAAGGAAAAATATATTGGAAACGAAGAAGACTGGGAAAATGTTCAGGGCCAAATGAGAACTATTTTAGACCATTTGAAGATAGATTACAAGGAAGCAGAAGGTGAAGCAGCCTTCTACGGACCAAAGCTTGATATACAGTGCAAGAACGTTCACGGAAAGGAAGACACCATTATTACGGTACAGGTTGACTTTGCTCTTGCCGAAAGACTTAGTATGGTTTACGTTGATAAAAACAATGAAAAGAAGCATCCATATATAATTCACAGAACATCAATAGGCTGTTATGAAAGAACACTTGCAATGCTTATTGAAAAATATGCAGGAGCATTCCCAACCTGGTTATGCCCTGTTCAGGCGAAAATTCTTCCTTTGGTTGACAAGCATCATGATTTTGCACAAAAGGTTGCACAAATGTTAAGAGACAAGGGAGTAAAGGTTGAAGTTGATACAAGAAATGAGAAGATTGGTTACAAGATTAGAGAAGCACAGATGGAAAAAATACCGTACATGCTTGTAATAGGCGATAAGGAAATGGAAAACAATGCAGTTTCGGTACGTTCCAGAAAAGACGGTGATCTTGGAGCAATGTCAGCAGAACAATTTGTTGATAAGATAGTTGAAGAAATTAGAACACGTGCAAAATAATATTTACTTTTATGTATATTTATGGTAGCCTTTTGGATAAGAAAAATGTATTTAAGAGGTATACATGAACGACACAAATTACCATAATGTTATTAGAGAAATGATAAAAGAGGAGACATCCATTGTAAACAACAGGATGAACTGGCTGATACTTTTGGAAGGATTTTTATTTGCAGCCTATTCAAGCTTAACAACCAGAGGATTTTCACTATATATTATTGGAATACTTGGGTTTGTGATATCCTTATGTATGAGGTATTCTATCCTGTCAAGTGAAAAAGCCATAGCCTTTATTATGGATAACTGGAACAGGTATTTAAAGAAAAATAATATGAATTATATGGATTTCCCTCCTGTATGGGCTGGAGCCAAGCTTCAGACAAGCCGTTTACAGTCAATCATTACTGCACACAGATTTATACCGTTTGTGTTTATGCTTGTCTGGGTTTGCCTGATTATAAATACTTTGCTGCTGGATTTAGATATACTAAAATAGAATATTTATAATATAGAAAAACAAGGCATGAATACCATTTTACGTGTTCATGCCTTGTTTTCTAATATTTACCTTTGATTAAGTCTGAGTTCCATCCAGTCAAATGCTATCCAATCATTTGGGCCTGCAGTTGAGGTATTTACTATTGTAACTCTGTTGTTGCGTCTTAAATTACGTACATCAAAGGTTAAATTTCTCCAATTAGTAAACATTCCTCCGGAAGGAGTACCATGCTGCAATGATAAAGGACCGTTGTGGACAACAGTACCGTTTATTGTGATTCTTGCAGAGTAACGGTTTACAGGTACACTTGAATGATCATCAAGAACCGACCTTATAACAAGTTGTGCTCTTTGGTTTCCAGCTATAACTAAAAAAGCAGGAAGGTCAAAAGTCCATGTTCCCTGATTTCCTGTGTAAAGTATATCTGCATTTCTGCTTGGATTTCCGTAGTTTGGATAACCGGTGAGTTCTTTGAAAAGTACAATGTTAGTAGTAGCAGGGTTATTGCTTAAAACCGGTGAAGGTTGACGGAAATCATAGTAATCATCTGTATACTGGTAAGTATCGTATTCAGATTGCACAGGGTAATATGGTTGTTCTTGCATAACCGCTGGCTGCTGGCTTACAAAAGGATATCTAATATTAAACATAAATCCTCCTCCTATAATATTATATTTACATAATATTCAAGTGATTAACTTTATGTTACCTATTCATATGATATAAACAGTTTTCAGTTAATTGAAATTGTAGCCTGGCAATTGAACTAATTAAGCATATACATTAAAATAAGCTAAAGGATAGTTGTTTGGAAAAAATTTTACTGGTCAAGTATACATAAAGTTGATATTATAAATTTTAAGGGTTTATTTATTATTAAGAGGTGGAATATGCAAAAGGTAAAAATGGGCAACCTATTTAAGACATTATTTGCGGTTTTGATTGCAGGAAACATGGTTTTGGGTTCAACGGTTGTTCAAGCTGGTGGGATAAATGATTTGAGTAAAAGTTCAACATATGCCAGAGAAGCTATTCAATGGATGGGAAGCAATAATATTATCAGCGGAGATAAGCAAGGAAACTTTAATCCACGTCAAAGCATAACAAGAGCTGAACTTGTAACATTGCTGGTAAAGGCACTGAATATTGATACTTCAAACCTGCCTTCAACAGCTGCTTTTTCTGATGTACCTACAAGCCATTGGGCCTTCAAATACGTTGAAGCCGCCAATAGAGCAGGTATAACCAGTGGTACAGGAAACGGTAAGTTTGGGATTAGCAGCCTGACTACACGAGAGCAGGTTACAACTATGCTTTTAAATTATCTTTCTGTTTCAAAGGAAGCTGTTGTTGCAGAGCAGGGATTGGATGAACTTTCAAAATTTAAAGATGTCGGAAAAATGTCTGATTGGGCTAAGGCATCAATTAAGTTTGCTATTTCAAATAATATTATGAGCGGAGTAAGTGCTGATTTATTTTCTCCATCAGGAAAAGCAACAAAAGAACAGATAGCTGTTATTTTATACAAGTTTTTAAATTCCAAGGAAAGTATTGAGGAAAATGCAGCTTCATTAAAAAAAATAGTTGTTACTTATAACGATGACTTTGTAAAGCTTCAAAAACCTGTTAAGGTAATTGAAAATGATATTATGATTCCGGCTGAGGTGTTTTCGAAAACAGGGGCAAAGGTTGATTTTGATAATCAAACAGGTTTAATAGCTATTAAAAGCCTAACAAATCAGGACAAAAATATTTATATGAATGTAGATAGTAAATCAGCTTATATAAATTATACAGGAAGTGGCAACCCAAGTTCGGAGCCATCTGCTCAGGATAAACTGGTTACTCTAAATAATGCACCTGAACAAATAGACGGGGCTATTCTTGTTCCTGCAAAGGAAGTAGTGGATGCTCTTGGCATTACGATGGACTGGAATTCTAAATTCAACCTACTGAAAATTACGGATAGTGCTGTTCCCAAAAATCCGCAGATGTATAATGCTTTAAAAAGTATGCTGGAGTATAAAGGCGAGTATAATTCAGACATAATTATGAGCATGAAAGAAAACAGCTTAGGTATGGATATTGGATTAAACATTTCTATTAAGGGTGCAATAAACGGGAATAACTCAACTACAAATTCTAAATTTACAGTTTCATTTGACGGTGAACAGGAAGATTTTATGAATTATCAAGTTATAAATATTGGGGACAAGATATATGCTAAAAGTATCGATACAGATTCTTGGATAACATACACCAGAAGTGAGGCGAAAGAAGAAGGGATTCTGTATACTGATTTTGAGTCTAATCGAAATGAACTGCTTATGTTACTAGACATATATGAGAAAATGAATATTTCTTATGAGGGAAAAACTCTTTTAAACGGGGAAGAAGTTTCAAAGTATCAGGCAAAGCTGAGTTTAGACTTATTTAAAGGGCTATTTTCCACAGGTGTTCTGGTAAATGACTTAGGACTTGAAGATATATATAATAATGGCTTTGACACGATAATATCAATATACGTTAATTCTCAAGGACAGCTGGTAAAGCAGTCGACGGCTATTTCGGGAGTAACTGATATGAACGGTTCAACTGCGGATATTAATATGACGGTCAATAGTACCTATACCAACATTGGAGAAGAAATAGAGATTGTAAGTCCCATAAATTAATTTGGTTATATAAAAAAGCTGAAGTCAGAGTTTGAACTTTTATTGCGTAACAGGTTTTTATATCTGTTACGCTTTTTAATAACACAAAGTGATATTTTTTTATCCTTTATAGTCAAATAGATTAATGTAATACATATGCTATGCTGTTTTTAATGACTGTTTCAAGCTTTGCAGCAGCAAGGGGATTTAATTCTCTTGAGTATATCGAAGCGCGTGGTATTGAACAGACCCAGAAATAAATATAATAATAATATTCGTTAATACTGAGGGCATATTCTTTATTGAAATCATATATCAGAATGATACAATAAGAGTATATCACTCTGGAATATTTTAATTAGAGGAGGTACTGACCCCATGCTATTTCTATAAATATAATTTATTCAAAACGCTGGGTACAGTCATAATTATGGAATATATTGAATTAAACACTTGGAAAAGAAAAGAGCACTTTGATTTTTTTTATAATACAGATTATGCCCAATACAATATTTGTGCGAATATTGATGTTACCAGATTCCTTAAATTTGTAAGGGAAAAAGAGCTTTCATTTTATTATGCTATGATTTATGCTTCTACTCATGCAGCAAATGAAATAATAAATTTCCGCTACAGGATACGGGAGGATAAAGTTGTATTGCATGAAAGCATTCATCCCTCATTTACTGATTTAAGTAACAAACAGGATGATTTATTTAAGATTGTAACTGTTGATTTAAAGTTAGATATTTTTGAATTTGTACAATACGCAAAAGATAAATCACAGAGCCAGACAGAGTATTTTCCCTTAAATCAAATTGCCGGAAGAGATGATTTAGTATACATCACCTGTATACCCTGGGTTTCGTTTACTCATATATCTCATACCTTCTCATTGAATAAGAATGATTCTGTGCCGAGAATTTCCTGGGGAAAATATTTTATTGAGAACGATAAAGTTTTATTGCCATTTTCTGTTCAGGTTAATCATGCCTTAGTTGACGGAGTACATGTGGGAGAATATTTTACAAAACTTCAAAAGCGTATAGATAACATATACCAAGAGTTATAATCAACGTAAATAAAATCATTGGTAATATAAATTATTTTTCATTTTATGGGTGAGTTTACTTAGTAATTAGATATTATGCTGAGTACAGCTTAAAAGAACGAGGAGGTTATGATGAATAGAAGTGCATTCGGTAAATTTGCATATGGTTTTCTATTTGTATTGATTGATTTTAAAATAATGGGTTTTGACATATTGCCGGATTTTATAGGCTACATATTGTTTGCCCTTGGGTTCAAATCCCTGATTTCTTATAGTGAGTATTTCAGAAAGGGTTTATACGTTACTATCCCAATGATAATTGTCTCAATATTTTCAATTTATGAAAAGCCAGCTCAATCCGGAGACATGAATTTTGGCCCCTTGGGACTTCTGGGAATTCCAATAGCTATTGCAATCATTATTTTGTGTATATTAGTAGTGTATTATTTATTTCAAGGAATTATTGAAATGGCGAAGAACAGAGGCTTTGAAGACATAGCTGATGAAGCAAACGATAAATGGAAGAAGTTTTTGTACTTACAGCTTATTTCACTATTAGGTTTTTTATTGGTTTTCATTCCTGTATTTGGTTTAGCTTTTATATTTTCAATCTTTATTTTTTCAATTTTGCTTACATATACTATTATAAAATTTATGCGTATATGCGGTGAAAATTTATAAAATCAAATATTATATAGGAGACGTTATGATAAATAATATAGACAACTCTTATCCTTCTGATAAGAAAGATATGTATAGGCTACTGGCTTCACAAATGAAAGTGCTTCTTGAAGGAGAAACAAATACTATAGCAAACTTGGCCAATGCTTCGGCCTTATTAAATGATGCTCTTGAGAATATCAATTGGGTTGGATTTTACCTTATGAATAATGGAGAGCTTGTACTGGGCCCTTTTCAGGGAAAGGTAGCCTGTGTACATATTGCCGTGGGAAAAGGTGTTTGCGGTACTGCAGTGAAGGAAAATGCAACTCAATTGATTATGGATGTTCATAATTTTCCGGGACATATTGCTTGCGACAGTGCATCAAAATCCGAGATTGTAGTGCCTCTACGCCACAAAGGAGAAGTAGTGGGAGTGTTGGATATTGATAGTCCGCTAATAGGGAGATTTGACAAGCTTGATGCTGATGAACTTGAAAATATTGCACGCATTATTGAGGAATCTTGCCAATGGAACTACACAAAGTAAAGTTAGAAAGGCATGAACTTGTAGCACAGTAGAGAAGAAAAGGAAGAGGTTATACAAGTTCATGCACACATGTATATTATTTTTTTACTTTCCAAGAGCCTTCTTCAGTACAAACTGACTGCAAACCATTTTCACTTGTAATTTTTGACCCTACGGCGTGTCTTTTGTGGTCATATACGCAGAATGGGTCTTTTCCTGCATTTCCAGTATCTTTATTTGCTTCTCTTTTTATTTTATTTTCCTGACTTATATTATTAACGGCGATACTGTCTTGTTGTTTTCGGTTCTGCATAGTATCAAATCCTTTCACTAGTTAACTTATAAAGCCTCCTATATAAATATGTGTAAAAGCAAGAAGAAAGATTCCATGAAAAATCAGCCAAGATAATTGTCAAAAATATTTAACATTAACACCATACTTTTTTAATAAATTTTCAGTATACTGTTTATGCAGAGAAAATTAGGGTATATATATCTTGAAAGGAGTGTGTAGCTTTGTTGGATGCCAGAAAATGTTTGGAGATTTATGAATTTTGTCAGAGTCAGTATAAAAAACTTGAGAAAAAGACCGGACATTATAGTCCTAAGCATGATAAGGTTGTCATGGAACTTGCAGCAAAAGAGTTTCAGATGAGTGAGGCTACCATTAATAATGCCTTTGATTTAGCTGCACAAACGTTAAGCAAAAACAATAGAATTAAGTCTGAAAAAATAATCAGAAACAAGCTTATTCACGGAAACTTCTAATTAATATAAATATAATATAAAAAGTTAAAGCATAGGCAATAAAAAGTCTGTGCTTTTTTGTATATTTTGCATATATTTTGTATAAATGCAAAATAATTACATTATTGCAATATCACAATATTATCCTGAATTATTGAGAATAATTGGTTTCTAGGATATAATTTAACTAGGATTATACTGGATTAGTACAATCTATAAATGGGGGTGTATTATGTATCACTTTTATACAACAGTTTTTTTGGTGGGAGTTTTTTACACCATTGTTTCATTTATTATAAGTGGTATATCGGGATTTTTTCATTCAAACGGAGACTTTGGCGCATCTCATATGCATGGAGGAGACAGTGGTCATATACCCGGACATATTCATGTCGATGGAGGAAGTATTGATGGAAATCACTCGCTTCACAGCTCTCATAGTGGGGACGGGACTGATATGTCAAACGGCACTCTCTCGTGGCTGGGATTATTGTTCAATCCGTTAGTAGCAGTTTCCTTTCTGACAGTGTTTGGAGGGATAGGAATTACCTGTACCAGATTTTTCAGTTGGAATTGGATTGTGGTTTTAATTGTGGCACTGGGTTCAGGCATAATTATTTCAGCAATTTTATATAATTTAGTTGCAAAGCCATTGTACAGGAGTGAAAATACTTCCAATGTATCAAGAGATAAACTTTTGGGAGTTCAGGCCGAAGTGACAACAGATATTATAGAAAATGGTTTTGGTACTATCAATTACACTGTTAATTCAATTAAATATACAGCACCTGCAAGACATATTGAAAATAGACCAGTAAAGCAAGGGGAAAAGGTCTTTATATGCAAAATAGAGAATAATATTTTTTATATTAGTGAGTTGTCAAAAATAGTAATTTAGAAAACAACTTTTATTTTCCAAATAAGCAAATAAATCATTATATGGAGAATTTAAGGTTGAAATATAAAATCACAAAGGAGTGTTAAAATGTTGTTGGATTCAGTTTATTTTGTGCCGGTGGTAATTATAGTTGTACTATTTATATTAATTCTTACCTTTGTTTCAATGTACAAGAAGGTACCTCAGGACAAAGCTTTGGTAGTAACAGGATTCAGAGGAAGAAGAGTTATAACCGGTGGTGGCGGTATTGTTGTGCCTATGCTTGAAAGAACAGACATCATTTCACTGGAAAACATGCAGATAGATATAAGAATTGATGGAGCATTGACTTCTCAGGGGGTTGGCATAGTAGCTGATGGAGTTGCGGTAGTGAAAGTTAAATCTGACAAGGAATCGATTCTGTCGGCTGCGGAGCAGTTCAATACTTCAAAGGGACTTGACTACATGCTCGGGATAATCGCAAAAACCACTCAACAGGTTCTGGAAGGTAAGCTCCGTGAAATCGTTTCAAGAATGACTGTAGAAGAAATTTATAAAGACAGAGAAACCTTTGCATCACACGTTCAAGGTGTTGCTGCAACAGAGCTTCAAAACATGGGTCTTGAATTGAAGGTTCTAACAATCAAAGATATAGCTGATAAAAACGGTTATTTGGAAGCCCTTGGAAAACCTAGAATTGCTGAAGTAAAGAGAGATGCTGAGATAGCAGAAGCAAACGCAACAAAGGAAACCAAGGTTAAAACTGCCGAGGCTAACAGAGAGGGTGAAGCAGCAAGAATTCAGGCTGAAACTCAAATAGCAGAGGCAAACAAGGACAAGGAATTGAAGGTTCAGTCCTATAACAAGGAACAGCAGACAGCTAAGGCCGAAGCTGACTTGGCATACGATATTAAAGCCAATATCGTTAAGAAGGAAGTTGCCGAAACTGCCATGCAGGTAGAAATAGTAAAAAAACAAAAGGAAATTGAACTTGCAGAACAGGAAGCAATTAGAAGAGAAAAAGAGTTGGAAGCTACTGTAAAGAAACAGGCAGATGCTGAAAACTATCAGGCAACAAAGGTGGCTGATGCTAATAAGTACAGAGAGGTTGCAGCAGCAGAAGCAAGATCACGTGCTATTGAGATGGAAGGTGAAGCCAAAGCTAAAGCTAAGAGAGCCGAAGGTATGGCAGAAGTTGAAATTATTAAAGCAAAAGGTGAAGCGGAAGCTCTTGCAATGGCTAAAAAGGCTGAAGCCTTTAAAATGTACAACGATGCAGCCGTTACACAGATGATTATAGAAAAACTTCCTGAAATAGCAAATGCGGTAGCAAGCCCGCTTTCAAAGACAGAGAAGATAGTTATAGTAGACAATGGCGGAGAAGGAAAAGGTGCATCAAAGGTAACAGGATATGTAACAGATATAATATCTCAATTGCCTGAAACTGTAGAAGCACTTACTGGAATGAATGTGCTGGATTTCCTTAAAAAGAATACAGTTCAAACACAGAATGAAAATGAATCAGTAGATGTAGAATAGAATTTAGAAAAAACAGTCCCTGCATTAAGTTTTGCAGGGGCTGTTTTAATAAGTAAAAGAGTTATTTGTTTCTTATTCCCGCGGTTTACATTATTATATAATTTATACAAATCTTATATTGTAAAAATTCACATAAATCTTTTATATAATATTCGAAATATTAAGCAATTAAATGAAAATCAAATATTTGCACGGTGTAAAATTGACACGTATATTATACAGGTTTACAATTTATATGTTTCCATAAAATAAATTGTTGAGGTGTAATATATGTTAAAAAACCTAAAGATAGCATATAAAATGATTTTCCTATCTGCTGTTTTACTTTTCTTCATAGTTATTGTAGGTTTTACAGGGTACTATTTTATTAATAGCTCTCATAAAGAAATGAACAGTATGTATCAAGATAGGTTATTGCCTATACAGTGGCTGAACGATAGTATAAGTAAAACATATGAAAACGAATCATACATGCTTTATTTACTATTGTACGGTAATGATAGCCAGGCCCAAGACCAGTTTATAAAGAATATTGAAAATAATTCAAAAATAATAGATGAGAATTGGGAAAAATATAAAAAAATAAAGCTGGATAAATTTGAATCAGACAATATTGCGCGATTTGAAAATGCTAGAAAAGAATTCAGAGCTGCAAGGGAGAAAATGATAGCGGCAGCATGTGAAGGAAAAAAGGCAGAAGCCCTTGATTTATTAAATGGCAATATTAGTTATTTGAGGGGCGAGCAAAAGACTCTTGAGGATTTATCTGAATACTGCAGAAATACTGCTAATGACATTAATTCACAAAATGATAAAAACTTTAGATTTGCATTGATAATTATGATTTCGTTAGTTGCTTTTGCATTGGCCTTGGGCTTGTTGCTTAGCTTCTTGATAGCAAATGGAATAATCAGACCTATAGGAATGCTTAAAAAAGAACTCAACTTATTGGTTGAAACAGGCGGAGACCTTACACAGGAAATAGATATAAAACGTAAAGATGAGGTAGGACAGCTTGCAGATTCAGTTAATCAGTTTTTGTCTAATCTAAAAAATATTGTAAGAGGAATAATTAATGAATCAACAGTTGTTGAAAACTCCATAGCATTAGTCGAAGAGAAAATGGAGGATTTAAATACATTTGTTGAAAATGTGTCAGCTACTACCGAAGAGATTTCTGCTGGAATGGAAGAGACGGCTGCTGCAACGGAACAAGTAAATGCATCCTCACAGGAAATTGAATCAGCAATAGAAGCAATGAATGAAAAGGCTCAAAATGGTTCTGTAGAGGCAAAAGAGATAGGTGATAGAGCTATTACATTAAGGGACAATTCAATATTGTCTGAGAAAACAGCAAATGAGATTTATAATGAAACAACACATAAATTAAAAATTGCATTGGAAAATTCAAAGGCAGTAGAGCAAATTAATGTTCTAACCGGAACAATATTACAAATAGCAGAACAAACTAATCTTCTTGCACTGAATGCAGCAATAGAAGCTGCAAGAGCAGGAGAAGCAGGAAAGGGATTTGCTGTTGTTGCCGAGGAAATCCGGAAGCTGGCTGAGGAATCCAAAACAGCAGTAAATGAGATACAGGAAGTTACAAACGAAGTAGTATCTGCAGTTGCAGACCTTTCGGAAGGCTCCAGGACAGTATTGGACTTTTTGGATACTACCGTTAGACCTGATTATTCTAATATGGTAAAAACAGGTGAATCATATAATAACGATGCAGAATTTGTTTTCGAACTTATTTCTGATTTTAGTGCAACATCACAAGAACTCACAGCTTCAGTAGAAGGAATAATCCATGCTATTAATGATGTATCAAAAACAGTAAATGAAGGGGCAGCAGGAACACAAAGCATAGCAGAGCAGAATATTGAGATAGTTGAAATGGTAAATAAGGTTAAGGAAGAAATGGAAATTAGCAGCAGAAGTACTCAGAAATTAAAGGAAATTGTTGGAAAGTTCAAAGTATAGATTTCTGTGGACTAAAGCCGTTATTATAAGTTATACTAGTTCTTGCGCATAATGTATTTTATCAGGGGTAAAAAATGAGTATATTAAATGTAGAGAATGTCAGTCACGGCTTTGGTGCCAGAAAAATATTGGAGGATGCCTCTTTCAGACTTCTAAAAGGAGAGCATGTAGGACTTGTGGGTGCCAATGGTGAAGGAAAATCCACTTTCTTAAATATTATAACCGGTAAGCTTGTACCTGATGAAGGTAAAGTGGAATGGTGCAACAGAATAACAACGGGATATCTTGACCAACATACGGTTCTTACTCCAGGAAAGACGATAAGAGAAGTACTTCGAGAAGCTTTTCAGTATATGTTTGATTTGGAAAAGGAAATGTTGGAGATATACGAAAAAATGGGTGATGCTTCAGAGAGCGAAATTAACTCAATGATGGAAGACGTAGGGTATATACAGAGTGTTTTGGAGCATAACGGTTTTTACGTATTGGATTCAAAAATAGAAGAGGTGGCAAACGGTCTAGGGCTTGGTGATATAGGTCTTGAAACAGATGTATCAAACCTCAGCGGAGGGCAGAGGGCAAAGGTACTTCTTACAAAACTACTTCTGCAAAGCCCTATGATATTAATATTGGACGAGCCTACCAACTTTTTGGATGAGAATCATATTAACTGGTTGAAGAATTACTTAAAGAACTACGAAAATGCATTTATTCTTGTCTCACATGACATTCCATTTCTGAATGACGTTGTAAATGTAATTTACCATGTTGAGAATGCTGTGCTCACAAGGTATGCAGGAAATTATGATGAGTTTCAGAGAATGTACCAACTAGCGAAACAGCAGACTCAGCAGGCATATGAGAAGCAGCAGAAGGAAATCGAAAAGCTTGAGGATTTTATAGCCAGAAATAAGGCCCGTGTGGCAACAACAAACATGGCAAAGAGTAGACAGAAAAAGCTTGACAAGATGGATATTATCGAGAAGGTTAAGGAAAAGCCTAAACCAATTTTCAAATTCAGAGAGGCAAGGGCTTCGGGAAGGTATATTTTCCAGACTGAAAATCTTGTAATCGGTTATGCATCTCCTTTGTCCAGTCCTTTGAATATTTCCTTGGAGAGAGGACAAAAAGTAGCCGTAAAGGGAGTAAATGGGCTTGGTAAATCTACACTTATGAAAACTCTTTTAGGTGTGCAAAAGCCCTTTTCAGGAAGTGTAAAGCTGGATGATTATCTGTATCCGGGGTACTTTGAACAGGAATCTGAACGCTATAACACAAATACTGCATTAGAAGAGGTTTGGAATGACTATCCCGGTATGAGCAATGCTGAGGTAAGAGGAGCTTTGGCTAAATGCGGTTTGACTACAGAGCATATAACTAGCCAGATGATGGTACTCAGCGGTGGTGAAAATGCAAAGGTTAGATTGTGTAAGCTTATGTTGAAGGATGTTAACTGGCTTGTACTGGATGAACCTACAAACCATCTGGATGTTGATGCAAAAGACGAGTTAAAAAGAGCATTGAAAGAGTTTAAGGGTACAGTACTGCTGGTATGCCATGAACCCGAATTCTATGAGGATTGGGTTACCGATATTTGGAATGTAGAAAACTGGACAACAAAAATAGTTTAATAGGATTAAAAACTGAAATATTAAGCACTAATCTTTATATAGACTAGTGCTTTTTTATTGTACAAATTGCAATATTGACAAACTTAATGACCTAATTTACAATTAGTTAGAAACCTAACAATTATATTTTAGAGGGAGGATTGATATGAATAATGATGTTCATATCGGGAGATTAATCAGTATTTTTTATAAAAGAATTCATAGAAAGATAGGGCAGGAAGTCAGGCAGTATGGATTAACAAGTATTCAAGGCAGAATTCTTGGCTTTGTATATAATGAGTCTCCAATAAGGGATATATTTCAAAAGGATATAGAAGAAGAGTTCGATATAAGGCGTTCTTCTGTAACCAGTGTACTTCAATTGATGGAGAAAAAAGGATATATTAAGAGAATTAGTGTTTCTGAGGATGCAAGGCTTAAGAAGATAATACTTACTGAACACGGAATAGAAATTCAAAATAAAATATATAGCTCCATACTCCAAGTTGAAAAATCATTAGATGAAGAATTAAACAATGAAGAAAAGGAATTATTGGTCAGATTAATCAATAGATTATCTGATAAAATAGCGGATTAATGCCAGTTTATAAAAAGGGATGAGAAACATGATAAAAAAACTATTGAGTTATGTAAAGGAATTTAAAAGAGATTCTATAGTTACACCTGTATATATAGCATTGGAAGTGGCCATGGAAATAGCTATTCCGTTATTAATGGGATGGATTATTGATAATGGGGTAGAAAAAGGAAATATGAGATATGTACTTACTGTCGGAGCCGTAATGGTAATAATATCAATTTTTTCTTTAACCTTTGGTGTTTTAGCAGGTAAATATGCTGCAAGAGCATCCGCGGGTTTTGCGAGAAACCTGAGAAAGGGAATGTATGATAAAATACAAGGCTATTCTTTTTCAAGTATAGATAAATTTTCAACAGCCGGGTTGGTAACCAGATTGACTACAGATGTCACAAATGTACAAAATGCTTATCAAATGGCCTTAAGAATGTTTGCTAGGCCCCCGCTAATGCTTATTTCAGCTCTGGTAATGAGTTTTTACTTGAATGCAAGGCTTGCTTTAATATTTGTCGGAGCCATAATTTTTCTCGGATTGGCTTTGTATTTTGTTATGACCAGTGCACATCCACATTTTAAGAATGTATTTAGAAAATATGATGATTTAAATGCAAGTGTACAGGAAAACCTGACAGGAATTCGTGCCGTAAAGGCATACGTAAGAGAAGAGTATGAAACAAATAAATTTTATAAAGCATCAAAAAGTATTTATGATAACTTTATAAAAGCTGAGAAGATAATTATTTTTAACTCTCCTATAATGCAGTTTACAATGAATGCATGTATATTGCTTTTGTCCTGGGTTGGAGCAAAACTGATTGTGTCTGGCTCTATGTCAACAGGAGAGCTTATGAGCTTTTTCACATATACCACTAACATATTGATGAGTCTTATGATGTTATCTATGGTGCTTCTAATGACAGTTATAGCAAAGTCTTCTGCGGATAGAATTGTAGAAGTCCTTGACGAAAAGAGCGATTTATCCAATTTTGATAACCCAATTTATGAAGTAAGGGACGGCTCTATAAGTTTTAGTAATGTTAATTTTAGTTATAGTAAGAAAATGGACAACCCAGTACTTGAAAACATCAATATTGAAATAAAGTCAGGGGAGACTGTTGGAATTATAGGGGGAACAGGAAGCGGTAAATCAAGTCTTGTTCAGCTTATTCCAAGATTATATGATGTAACACAAGGCTCAATAAAAGTCGGTGGTATAGATGTAAGAGAGTATGATATAGAAACTCTTAGAAATGAAGTATCTATGGTGCTTCAGAAAAATGTGTTGTTTTCCGGGACAATAAAAGAAAACTTAAGATGGGGAAACAAACAAGCAACTGATGAAGAAATAATTACTGCCTGTAAGCAGGCCCAAGCAGATGAATTTATACAAAACTTCCCTGAGAAATATGATACATATATTGAACAGGGTGGAACAAATGTATCTGGAGGACAAAAACAAAGACTTTGTATTGCAAGAGCCTTACTGAAAAAACCTAAAATCTTGATTTTAGACGATTCCACAAGTGCTGTGGACACTAAAACCGATGCTCTTATAAGAAAAGCATTTAAAGAGTGTATTCCTGATACGACTAAAGTTATAATTGCACAGCGTATTTCATCCGTTCAGGAAGCAGATAAAATAATAGTTCTCAATGATGGAAAGATAGATGGTATTGGGACACATGAGGAACTATTGAATTCAAATGCTATATATACTGAAGTTTACGAATCTCAAGTGAAGGGAGCTGATAGTGATGACGAAAGGTAATCCAAAAGGAAAGGGTATTGAAAATCCATTTAAAGTTTTAAAAAGGTTACTGTCTTATATATTAAAGGAATATAAATTTTTATTTGCAATTGTAGTAATATGTATATTAATCAGCTCACTTTCTAATGTTGTAGGTACATTATTTTTGAGAAATCTTATTGATGATTATATAACTCCACTATTAAGTGAAAAAGTTGCTGATTTCGGGCCGTTGTTAAAAGCTATACTAACCATAGCCTCAATTTATCTTGTAGGGGTTTTGACTAATTACGTATTTAATAGAATTATGATTGTAATATCTCAAGGCTCTCTAAAAAAGATAAGAGATGATATGTTTGCCCATATGGAAACTTTACCTATAAGTCACTTTGACACACATTCTCATGGGGATATTATGAGTCTATATACAAACGATACAGATTCCTTAAGACAGATGATAAGTCAAAGTATACCACAGCTATTGGCTTCAGTTATTACAATTGTGAGTGTGTTCTTTTCAATGGTTTTTTTAAGCATACCACTTACGATTGTTCAAATTATATCAATGTCTGTTATGTTTTATGTAATTAAGGCAATTGGTGGAAAGAGTGGTTTGTATTTCGGACTTCAGCAAAGGGACATTGGTAAACTTAATGGATATGTTGAAGAAATGATGGAAGGTCAAAAGGTTGTAAAGGTATTTTGCCATGAAGAAGAAGCAAAACTAAATTTTGAGAAATTGAATGACAACCTTTTTGATAGCGCAAATAACGCTAATAAATTTGCAAATATTTTAATGCCTATACTTGGAAATATTGGAAACATAACATATGTAATGATCTCCATTGTTGGAGCAATATTGGCCATTTCAGGCTTTGGTGGTTTCACTGTTGGAGCTCTGGCATCTTTTCTTCAATTAACCAGAAATTTCAGTCAGACTACAGGACAGGCTTCTCAGCAGTTTAATTTTATTGTAATGGCATTAGCCGGAGCTGACCGTATCTTTAAGCTTCTTGATGAAAAACCAGAAGTAGACCAAGGTTACGTATCATTGGTTAATGTGAATGAAAATGAACAAGGAGAACTGTCAGAATCAGCAAAACGTACAGGTATATGGGCTTGGAGGCATCCACATAGTGATGGTACTGTAACCTATACAAAGCTTCTGGGTGAAGTGGTCTTTGATGATGTAGATTTTGGTTATAGAGAAGATAAAATTATATTGCACAATATAAGTCTTTATGCAAAGCCGGGACAAAAGGTAGCTTTTGTAGGGGCTACAGGAGCAGGAAAAACAACTATTACTAATTTAATTAACAGATTTTACGATATTCAAGACGGAAAAATACGATACGACGGTATTAATATCAACAAAATTAAAAAGAGCGATTTAAGAAGTTCATTGGGAATAGTTCTTCAGGATGCTCATCTATTTACGGGAACAGTTGCAGACAACATAAGATATGGAAAATTAAATGCAACAGATGAAGAGGTTATTGCTGCAGCAAAACTTGCCAATGCACACCAATTTATAAAGCATTTACCAAATGGATATGAAACAGTCATTACTGGAGACGGAGGCAACCTGTCACAAGGTCAAAGACAACTTCTGACTATTGCAAGAGCTGCTATTGCCGACCCGCCAGTTTTGATTCTGGATGAAGCAACTTCCAGTATTGATACAAGAACGGAGGCTATTGTTCAAGAGGGAATGGACAGGCTCATGAAAGGAAGAACGGTATTTGTTATTGCACACAGGCTTTCTACTGTTAAAAATTCTGATGTGATTATGGTGTTAGAACAAGGTAGAATTATCGAAAGGGGAAGCCACGACGATTTAATTAAGCAAAAAGGAAAGTATTACCAATTATATACAGGAGCATTTGAGCTTTCATAAAGATAAAAAGGAATTAAAGGGGTTGTTGCAAAACAAAAAGTTTTTTGCTTTAATACCTGTACTCCCGTATTAAATTGTATCAATGATTGCTTCCAAGATATTTGCAAGTGTTTCTAGCGGCTCATCATAGAATATTTTACCGTCGCTCAATTCATCGTCCATGCTTCATGGTTTCGCTAACACCCACATCCTGTGGGTGTTCAGGTAAAATATCCTTGCTTCGCCGACAAACATATGCAAATATCTTTAATCAAGCTTCCATTGATACAATTTATACTAACGTACGGCTAAAAAAAATTAAGTTTTGAAGCACTCCCTTATAAATCTGAATATGGAAATTCTGAGAGGTACTTTCTCCGATACCGTCATTACCCGATAGCTTCGGAGCCCTCTTCTCCTGTTCTGATTCTATAACATTCTTCGATGGGTAGTACAAAAATTTTACCGTCTCCTATGTTTCCGGTTCTTGCAGCTTCCATTATGGCATCAACGGTGGTTTTTACATACTCATCATTTACGCAGATTTCAAATCTGATTTTGTTCAAAAGATTTACTTCAGTAACTGTTCCACGATAGCATTCGGTGTATCCCATCTGCTGACCACAGCCTTTTACGTGGCTTACTGTCATTTTTGTAACTTTCGCATTAAAAAGTGCCTGCTTTACATCTTCAAAGGCTTCTGGCCTTACAATTGCAACTATCATCTTCATAAGAAAACCCTCCTTTTAATATATTATCGGTATATATAGATACTAATATTACTGTACGTATCTAATAAATAGAACTGTTTACTTCTAAAGGAATTAATAAACTAATTAGGAATATTTGAATCTAAGCGGATATTTGACGAATTTTTGCGAATTCCGCAGGATATGTGATATAATTTTTCTAACAAATTAGTTTTTGAGCTGTTTTGGCTCAGGGGGAGGTAAAATGTCTAAGAAACTACTTATGGGTAACGAGGCCATAGCCCTTGGTGCTATAAGAGCAGGGGTAAATATTGTAACAGGGTACCCCGGAACCCCTTCTACAGAGGTACTTGAAACAGTAGCCCGTAATAATCCCGGTGATATATATGTTGAATGGTCTGTAAATGAAAAATCTGCCATGGAGGTAGCTGCTGGTGCGGCATATTCAGGTGCCAGAACCATGGTAACTATGAAGCAGGTAGGATTGAATGTTGCATCTGACCCGCTTATGAGTCTGGCATATATTGGAGTAAAAGGCGGCATGGTCATACTGGTAGCTGATGACCCAGGGCCTTTTTCATCTCAGACTGAGCAAGATACAAGGCATTTTGCAAGATACTCCAATCTTCCTGTACTTGACCCATCATCACCTGAAGAAGCATATGAAATGATCCAATATGCTTTTGAATTGTCAGAAATGGTGGAGCTTCCTGTATTTTTGAGACCGACTACAAGGATATGTCATTCCTGTGCAACTATAGATTTAGATGAAAAAAGGCTTGAGCATAAGATTGAAGGATTTGTGAAAGACCCCAGATGGGTTATATTCCCAAGCCTTGCCTACAAGAAGCATATACATATAGAGAAACTTCAACACAAGCTCAGTGACATCTTTTCAGATTTAAGCTTCAACAAGGTTGAAGGAAAAGATGTAAGATTAGGTGTTGCTGCGTCAGGAGTTGCATATTCATATGTTGTGGAAGCCTTGGAAAAATTAAATGCAGATGTCAAATTGTTTAAAGTAGGAACTCCCTATCCATTGCCAAGCGATGTGGCATCTAGCTTCCTTGAAGAGCTGGACGAAGTTCTTGTATTTGAAGAGCTTGATCCTGTTGTTGAAGAGGAGATAATCATGCTTTGTGCCTCCAAACAACAGAAAATAAGAATACTTGGTAAAAAAACTGGGCATTTGCCATTTGCAGGAGAGTACACCTTTGAATTGGTCTATGATGCACTTGCAAAATATCTCAATATTGAAATAGAGGAATTTGAAAATACATTAGCTCCTGAACTTCCGGTAAGACAGCCGGTACTTTGTGCAGGATGTCCTCACAGAGCTTCCTTCTATGCTGTTAAAATTGCAATGAAAAGCCAAAAGGCAGTATTTACAGGTGATATAGGTTGTTATACACTTGGAAATGCAAAACCCTTGGATATGGTAGATACCTGTCTTTGTATGGGTGCCGGAATCACGGTAGCACAAGGAATTAAAAGAGCTCAGCCTGATACAAAGCATATAGCTTTTATTGGAGATTCCACATTTTTCCATACAGGAATACCGGGCATTGTAAATGCCGTTTATAACAATACCGATATTACAGTAGTCATATTGGATAACAGTACTACAGCTATGACAGGCCATCAGCCACATCCTGGAACAGGGAAAACAATGATGAACAACATATCTGAAAAAATAGATATCTACGGAATGGTAAAAGCCTGTGGTGTCAAACACATTGTTAAAGGAAATCCTTTGGATTTTAACAATGCTGTGGATATAATTAAAAAGGCAGCAGAATACAAAGGCCCATCAGTAGTAATATTTGAAGCTCCTTGTATTGCTCTTTTCAAGCCGCCTGTAAAATACACAATTAATGAGAACTGTAAAAATTGCAAAAAATGTATTACTGATATTGGCTGTCCGGCTATATCATTTATTGACGGCAAAGTCAGTATAGAACCTTCACTTTGCTACGGCTGTGGATTATGCACAAATGTATGTCCCTTTAATGCCATAGGAGGTGAAGAAAATGAGTAAATTTGATATATTGATATCAGGTGTGGGAGGACAGGGCACAGTGCTTGCTTCTAGGCTTATAGCTGCAGCAGCTATTAATCAGGGCTGTTTTGCAAGAACTGCTGAAACTATAGGTATGTCACAAAGAGGTGGCTGTGTTGTCAGTCATGTGCGTATAGACAGTCAAAAATCAGGCTCAGTAATTCCATTAAGGAGTGCCCATATGCTTATAGCATTCGAACTGGCAGAAGCCGCACGTAATATTCCGAGACTTTCAAAAAAAGGCTGTTGTATTGTGAATACACAGGTAATAAAGCCTGTGTCGGCATCTCTTGGTAACTCCCATTATGATAATAATGAAATAATTAAATATATAAAAGATAATTCACAGGAAGTGTATTTTATAGATGGATATTCTTTGGCAGAAAAGGCTGGAAATGTAAAGGCTGTAAATGTAGTCTTACTAGGAGCTGCCACAGCTGTAGGAAAAATGCCTTTTACAAAAGAAATAATGCAAGATGCCATAATTAAGAATGTTCCCCAAAAATTCAGAGAGCTGAACCAGAAGGCATTTGAAATGGGATATGAAGCAACTGTTAAGTTAATAATAAAAGCCTAAAAAACATATAACATAAATTACACGACTAAACGTACTAATTACAGGGGGATAAAACCATGAACGGAAACAAACTCGGCAAGCAGAAACACATAGCATTAATAGCACATGATAACAGAAAAGAAGACTTGATTAGCTGGGCAAAAAGCAAGTCAGATGTACTTTGCAAGCATTTTTTATGCGGAACGGGTACAACAGCAAAAATGATTACCGAAAAAACAGGATTGCCGGTTAAGAAGTTTAAAAGCGGACCGCTTGGAGGCGACCAGCAGATAGGCGCATGCATTGCCAATGGTGAAGTGGACTTTATGATATTTTTCTGGGATCCGCTTACTTCACAGCCACATGATCCGGATGTAAAGGCACTGCTCAGAATTGCCGTTTTGTATGATATCCCGGTTGCAATGAATCAGTCAACGGCTGATTTTCTTCTGACGTCAAATTTGATGGAGGACGATTATGAAAGGAATGTGGTAGATTACTACAGCCGCATAAGGAAGGAACATTTTGGAGGTATCTAATTTTATCAAAATTCATAGACAATAAATGCAAAAATTTGTATAATAAAGAAAAATAATAAAGAGAAGAGATGAGATATGATGAGAATAGACCAGTTTGAGCTTTTAAAAAACTTACTGGTAAACATAAGCCAAAACAGTCCATTTTACAAGGACAAATTTAAAAAAGACGGTGTAAACATTGACGATATAAAGTCCCTTGAACAGATAAAAAATCTTCCTTTTACTGTAAAAGAAGAACTTAGAGATGCATATCCTCTTGGACTACAGTCAGTACCCGACGAAAAGATTATCAGAATACATTCGTCATCAGGAACCACAGGTAAGCCAATAATTATACCATACACTGCTCAGGATGTTTCAGATTGGGCAGAAATGATGGCAAGAAGCTTTAGTATAGCAGGTGTTACACCTCTTGATAGGGTTCAGATAACCCCAGGTTACGGATTGTGGACAGCTGGTATAGGTTTTCAGGCAGGTACTGAAAGACTTGGCGCAATGGCTGTTCCAATGGGACCAGGTAATACTGACAAACAGCTTCAGATGATGATAGATTTAAAATCTACAGTTATTATAGGAACATCATCCTATGCACTTGTACTGGCGGAAGAGGTTGAAAAAAGAGGAATAGGTTCTGAGATTTATTTAAAGAAAGGTATAATAGGTTCAGAACGCTGGGGAGAAAAAATGAGACAGCGTATCAAAAATGAGCTTAACATAGATATCTATGATATCTACGGCCTTACAGAGATTTATGGACCAGGCATAGCCATTGACTGTCATTGCCACGACGGAATGCACTATTATGATGATTACCTTTACTTTGAAATAATTGACCCTGTAACTGGGGAGGTTCTCCCAGAGGGAGAGGTTGGTGAGCTGGTAATAACTACCCTTCGAAAAGAGGGAGCACCGCTTTTGAGGTACAGAACAAGAGATTTGACCAGAATTATTCCGGGTAAATGTAAGTGTGGTCTGGAATATCCACGTATTGACAGGATTATTGGTCGTACTGATGACATGGTTAAGGTAAAAGGAGTAAACATCTATCCTGGTCAGATTGACGAGATACTAAAAGATGTTGACGGAGCAAGCAGTGAGTATCAGATTATTATTGACCATTTAAACGGAAAGGATGTTATGACTCTCAAGGTTGAATATAATTCCGATGGGGATACTGAGCGTGAGGAAATCGAATCCAATATCGTTGATTTATTCAAAAAAAGAATCGGAATACATATTATAGCCGAGGCAAGTCGCATTGGCAGCCTTCCAAGAAGCGAAAAAAAGAGCAAAAGAATTATTGACTACAGACATAGCTAAATGAATTTATTGAAATAAGCGAGGCAGTTTGCTTTAATAAGCAGGCTGTCTTTTTTTATCTTAAATTTATTTCCAAGAAAAAATTTTCCATGGAAGAATTGTATATATTTGCTGATTTTACTAATAATAATATAAGCATAGCTTTGAGGAGGCAAAAAGCAATTAGAAAGACATTTTAGTATTACGCTCTATGATCCTATGCAAAAGGATTATATATAAATTATTAACACTATAGGAGGAAACTTTTTATGAAAAAAATTTTTGCATTAGTTATAACATTAGGTTTGGCTTTAAGTATGGTAGCATGTAATAAGGCCTCTACACCGGGATCTTCAACAACATCACCGTCGCCTACTTCAGACACATCCACTACAACATCACCAACAACTACATCACCTACTACACCTGCTGAAACATCTTCAACACCGGGAACAACATCACCCTCAGCAACAACTGCTACGCCTTCAAAGTCAGCTCAGGCAGGAAGCTATAAGGATGGAACTTATTCTGCAAAAGGTGACCCATGGGAAAATGGTCAGGAAGAAGCAATAGTTACGGTTAAGGACGGAAAAATTACAGATGTATCATTGAAAAGATTGACCAAGGATGGTAAGTCAGAAGTAGATTACAGCTTGTTTGACGGTAAAGTTCATGATGGAAAACAGTACCCAAATCTTAAAGAATTTAAAGAGACAATGGCAAAGAATATGGTAGAAAAGCAAAGTGCACAGGTTGATACCATTGCAGGTGCCACAACAACAACAAAGAATTGGTCAATAGCGGCCCAAAAGGCTCTTGATAAAGCAAAGAAGTAAAACAAAAAAATCCGGGTATATAAATGTGTATATATTCCCGGATTTTTTTATGGGATTATTGTATAATTATGCATATTGCATTTATAAATATAAGGAGTTAAAATAAAGTTATAAAAAATGGCAGAGTAGATTTTTGTGCGTTAAGTGCCGGAAGGACGGGAAGTTGCCTTTCGGACGAAAAACAATAGATTTTATTGTTTGCGGTACAAATATCGCATTCCGCTGCCACCAAAAAGAGAATACCTCTTTTGTGTGGCTTCTAATATTTAAAGGGGCTTTTTATTTGTCCCTCACATTAAAAGGAGGTATACATTGTGTACGGAAATGTCAAAAAAATGGTTTTGGCAAGTCTTTTTATTGCCATTGAAATTATTACTACAAGATTTTTATCTATTCAGACTCCAATTATCAGAATATCGTTGGACTTTATCCCTCTAGCCTTATCGGCAATCATACTTGGCCCTTATACGGCAGGTGTCGCAGCTGCTATAGCAGATATTTTCGGTATGTTAATTTTCTCTAGAGGAGGAGCCTTCTTCCCGGGATTTACACTAAGCGCTTTTGTATCGGGGTTTTTGTACGGAATCATCCTATATCAAAAGAAGATAACAATAAAAAGATGCTTTTTTGCAGTCCTTACAGTAGTGATTTCAACATCTCTTGTACTTAATACAATTTGGCTGGTGATTATAACAAACAAAGCAGCCTTTGTCATATTAAGTGCTAGAATAGTCAAGGATTTAATAATGCTGCCAATACAAACTTTTGTTATATATTATTTATGGCGTGCCATTGAGGCTACTGTAAAAAGTACTTTAATATTCAATAAGACTTTTTAAATTCCATTACGTATTTATTATAAATGAATATTTAGGAGTTGAGGAAATTGAATAAGAAGTTTTTTTCATCTATTGCAACTATATCAGTAGTTAGCATGCTTTTTCTTACAGCAGGCTGTGGTGTAAGGATAAACGGTAAGGACTATACTATATTTAAAGCAAATCATCAAGTTGACAATAAAGATGACGATGTTAATAATGAAGAAGCCAGCGAAACTAAGGTTAAAGAGGGTATCAAAAAAATTACTGAGGAAATTGGATTAGGAGAAGTGCTCAGTATAAATAATAATGCCGGAAATATAACAGTTAAAAAGTCTGACGATACTAAACTTGTTGTGGAAATTCAAAAAAAGATGAGGGGAGTATCCTCTAAAGAAATAAAAGACGCATTTCGCAGTGCAAGCGTCACTTTAGAAAGAGATGGGAAAAACTTAAATGTTGTATTGAAGACAAAAGACGGCAATGATTTTTGGGATTTGAATAAACACAAATTAAGTCTTTTGGATTGTAGTGTAAATTACATTGTATCGGTTCCAGAAGGAGTAAAGGAATTAATTACAGAGACGGGTGCCGGCAATATTGATATAAAAGACATAGCTGCCAGTATAACTGCCAATACTGGAGCAGGAAACATTGACCTTGATAATGTTTCAGCAATAGGCGAAACAACATTGGAAACGGGTACAGGCAATGTAGATTTTGACGGAGATATAGACCAAGTTACCTCCTTCACTGCCTCAACAGGAGTTGGGAATGTCAGAATGAAAGTGCCTGAAAATACAAAGATGTCTCTTAATGCCAAAACCGGTCTTGGACATTTATCAGGTTTCTTTGTAGATTCAGATGAAAAGATTAAGAATAGTTTTAACGGAGATGTAAACGGAGGCGGCCCTGAGGTTGAGCTAAGTACAGGTGTTGGAAACACAGAAGTTGATAAAGGATAACATAGAAGAGCATATTAAAACTTAATTATTATCTTTTCTAGCTGTAGGTGAGTACAAATTGAATCAATGGAAGCTTGGTTAAAGATATTTTAAGATGTTTGTCGGCGAACATGAATATTTTACCGGAAAAACTATCACGAGGTAGGTTTTCCGGTAAAATATCCTATGATGAGTCGCTAGAAACACTTGTATACAATTATCCATTATAGTACTGCCTTTAGTGAATGCCATAAAATATCACACAGCTCACAATTATTACCTTCACCGGCATATGTATCAATTAAGGAGGTGTTTTTTCCCATATCAAAGGTTTTGTCATCAAATGCTATTGAAAGGGAAAATTCGCAGTCTCCGAAATTTTTTCGCTGAAGAATATCAATCATTTGCCCTATATCTAATAAGGGAAGACAATCTTCTTTGTGAAATGATTCAGGTCTTTGAAACTCAAAACTGAAATCTTCATCTATGGAAAAATCTTCTGAAAAATCATCATTCAGGCTATCATCAGGATGTTCTGCATCCGTATCATTATCAGTTTCAGTATCGTCCTCTGAGCTATTTTCAGATGGCAATGTGAAAAGATTATCAGGTAAAAACTTCATATCGTAGAGAATAATATCATTACGTTTTGTTATGTTGAGTCCACCTATAACGAATGTAATCTGATTATATTTTTCCTCGGCGGCGTCTACACAAACATTGGCAACAGCAACATCATATACCCGGGGCAGCCATAAATCACAGAGATTTTGTTTTTGCTCAACTGTAAGTTCGGCAAGGTCTTTATCAGTTATTCTTAGTTTCATATTATTTTCCTCCCTACTTCAATTTGCTAAAAAGTAACGGAAAATTGTACCAATTTTATCCGTAGAAATATTATATTATAAAGTTTGCATCTTGTCATAAATATTTTATAATACTTGACAGAGAACACAAGTTTGATAAATAATGTTTAGGTGGATTACTATACAAGTATTTTATGGAGGTTTTACAAATGACAAAGGATAATAGAAAGAATGAATATGGGAATGAGAGTATTTCATCTCTCAAAGGAGCTGATAGGGTAAGACTTCGCCCAGGTGTTATATTCGGCTCAGACGGGTTGGACGGCTGTGAACATTCTTTCTTTGAAATTTTGTCAAACTCAATAGATGAGGCCAGAGAAGGCCATGGAAATGTAATAGAAGTAACAAGGTTTGCTGACAAATCAATAATGGTTCAGGACTGGGGAAGAGGATTGCCTGTAGATTACAACACAAAAGAGGAACGTTTTAATTGGGAGTTGGTCTATTGTGAGTTGTACGCAGGAGGAAAGTATCAGAACAACTCTGGTGAGAATTACGAGTACAGTCTTGGACTAAACGGACTTGGAGCATGTGCAACCCAATACAGCTCTGAATATTTTGATGTTACTGTTTTCCGTGATGGGTACAGGTATGACCTTCACTTTGAAAAAGGTGAAAATATCGGAGGCCTGAAAAAAGAAAAATGTAAATATGACAAAACCTCTACAATTCAAAAATGGAGACCGGACATAGATGTTTTCACTGAAATAGATATTCCACTGGAACATTTTCAAACGGTATTAAAAAAACAGGCAGTAGTCAACGCAGGACTTAAATTTATTCTAAAGGATGAAGAATCAGGGGAAACCTTTATATACCTTTATGAGAACGGAATAGTTGATTATGTAAAGGAAATAACTAAAGATACAGGGTTTACTGAAATTCAGTATTATGAGGGTTCTGCAAAGGGCCGGGACAGAGAAGACAAACCTGAATACAAGGTAAAAATGCAGTTTGCCTTCTGTTTTAACAACCAGACTAACCTTCTGGAATACTATCATAATTCAAGCTTTCTTGAGTATGGCGGTGCCCCGGACAAGGCTGTCAAAAATGCATTGATATATGAAATTGACAAGTGCATAAAGGCAAGGGGGAAGTATAACAAGGACGAGTCAAAAATAACCTTTGCGGATATTGAAGACAGTCTTATATTGGTTGTTAATTCTTTTTCAACAATAACAAGTTATGAGAATCAGACTAAGAAATCTATAACCAACAAGTTTATTCAGGAAGCAATGACTGATTTCCTTAAACAGCAGTTGGAAATTTATTTTATAGAAAACAAAGTAGAAAGCGATAAAATTATAGAGCAGGTTCTGGTTAACAAAAGAAGCAGGGAAACTGCTGAAAAAACCAGAATTAATATAAAAAAGAAACTTAGCGGAAATGTGGACATTTCCAACAGAGTAAAGAAATTTGTTGACTGCCGAACAAAAGACATAACTAAAAGAGAGATATATATAGTTGAGGGAGATTCTGCATTAGGAGCTTGTAAACTGGGTAGAGATGCGGAATTTCAGGCAATTATGCCTGTAAGGGGAAAAATTCTCAATTGTTTAAAAGCTGAGTATGACAGCATATTCAAAAATGAAATAATTGTAGATCTTCTCAAAGTACTGGGCTGTGGTGTAGAAATTAAATCAAAGCATAACAAAGATTTAAATACATTTGATTTGGCAAACTTAAGGTGGAATAAAGTCATTATCTGTACAGATGCGGATGTTGACGGTTTTCAAATCAGAGCATTGATTCTTACTATGCTTTACAGGCTTGTCCCTACACTTTTAAGTGAAGGAAAAGTATTTATAGCCGAGTCACCTTTGTTTGAGATAACCTGTAAAAACAAATCCTACTTTGCTTATACGGAAAAGGAAAAGGCTGAAATTTTGGCAAAGCTTGAAGGCAATAAATACACAATACAGCGTTCAAAAGGACTTGGAGAAAATGAGCCGGAAATGATGTGGCAGACAACTATGAACCCTGCTTCAAGACGGTTGATAAAGGTAATGCCAAGTGATGTAGAAAAAACAGCTATGATGTTTGACATACTGTTAGGAGATAATCTGGCAGGGAGAAAACAGTTTATAGAGGATAATGGCAGCAAATATCTTGATATGATTGATGTCAGTTAACAAAAATTCAAAATTACTACAAAATCACTGCACTTTAAATATATCGGAATAAAGGAAAGAGGCAAAAAATGACTCATATGAATCTGGTTGAACAAAATATCACAGAAACTCTGGAAAGTAACTATATGCCTTATGCAATGAGCGTTATAGTTTCCAGAGCTATACCTGAAATTGACGGTTTTAAACCTTCCCACAGGAAACTTCTTTATACCATGTATAAGATGTCACTTTTGACAGGAGCAAAAACCAAGTCTTCAAATATTGTAGGGCAAACCATGAAACTGAATCCCCATGGTGATATGGCCATTTATGAGACAATGGTAAGAATGACCAGGGGCAATAATGCATTACTTCATCCATTTATAGACTCTAAAGGAAATTTTGGGAAGCAATATTCAAGGGATATGAAGTTTGCAGCACCCAGGTATACTGAAGCTAAGCTTGATAAGATATGTGAGGAAATATTTAAAGATATTGATAAAAACACAGTTGATTTTGTTGATAACTATGACGGAACAATGAAAGAGCCTGTTTTACTGCCAACAACTTTTCCAACTATTTTGGTGAATGCAAATCAGGGGATAGCTGTTGGAATGGCCAGTAATATATGTAGTTTCAATCTTGAAGAAATATGTAAAACAACATCAGCACTTATTGATGATGAAAATATAGTTATTGAAGATTATCTTAAAGCACCTGATTTCTCATCTGGAGGTCAGTTGATATATTCTCCAAAGGAAATAAGGGATATATATAACAACGGAAGAGGAAGCTTCAAGATTCGTGCAAAATATAACTATGATAAGGAAAACAATTGCATTGAAATTGTTGAAATTCCTTATACAACAACGGTTGAAGCTATTATAGACCAGATAATAGATCTTATAAAGGGCGGTAAAATCAGGGAGATAACTGACGTAAGGGATGAAACAGATTTAAATGGTCTTAAGCTGACTCTTGATCTCAGAAAGAATACTGATCCTGATATATTGATGAATAAGCTTTTCAAGCTTACTCCGCTGCAGGACAGCTTTAATTGTAATTTTAACATTCTTATAAACGGCAGACCTAGAGTAATGGGTGTCAGGACTATTTTGAATGAATGGCTGTCTTTCAGAGTTAATTGTATAAAACGTCAGATATTATATGATATACAAAAAAAGAGTGACAAGCTTCACTTGTTAATGGGTCTTAAAAAGATACTTTTAGATATTGATAAAGCAATTGAAATTATTAGAAAAACAGAACAGGAAGAAATGGTTGTCCCGAATTTGATGGCTGGTTTTGAAATAGACCAGGTACAGGCTGATTACATAGCTGAAATAAAATTGAGAAACCTTAACAAGGAATATATACTCAACAGGGTAAGTGAGACGGAAAATCTCAAAAAAGAGATAGCAGAATTAAAAGATATCCACGGAGACGATAAGAAAGTAAAAAAGATTATCCAAAATCAGCTTAGCGAAATAGCTAAAAAGTTCGGAAAACCAAGACGTACTGAAATTATTAGTGATGAGCAGGTAGAGGAAATCACCACAGAACACTTTATAGAAGACTACAATTTAAAATTATTTCTTACTGAGCAGAACTACCTGAAAAAGATACCATTGGTTTCTTTAAGGGCAAACCCGGAGCATAAGCTAAAGGACGAAGATGTAATAATTCAGGAGATAGAGACACATAATAAAGCTGATTTACTCCTGTTTACTAATAAATATAATGTTTATAAATCAAAGATTTATGAAATTCCTGACTGTAAGGCAAGCAGTCTGGGAGAATACCTTACAAATCTTCTTGGCCTTGATAGTGATGAAAAGATAATTTACATTACAGCAACTGATAATTACGAGGGTTATATGCTGTTTTTCTATGAAAACGGCAAGGGTGCAAAGATTGATTTGGCAGGGTATGCTACCAAGACGAACAGGAAAAAGCTTGCAAATGCTTATTACAATGGTTCACCCCTTATAAGAATGTTATTTGTAACTGAGGATATTGAATTGGTTGCTATAAGCAGTATTAACAAGGTACTTGTGTTTAATACAGAAAATATTAATGTAAAAACAACAAAGAATTCACAGGGAGTTCAGGTTCTTACTTCTAAAAAAGGTAGTACCATGACTGGAATCAAAACTCTGGATGAAATGGGATTAACTAATATTGATTACTACAGAACAAAAAATATTCCGGCAATAGGGTGCTATATTAAAGAAGAAGATAAGACTGAAAAGCAGATGAGTCTGGAGTTAGAGTAATATATATAAAGTATCTGACAAATTGTTAGGTACTTTTTTTATTACAATGATATGGAGTTTTATTTAAGAATACGTTACATAATTGACATATATAGTAAACTGATGCAATAATGGTAAAAAAGGTAATTAATTACAATTCTATCATAGCTGAAAGGTTACTATATATGTTACATAAAATCACAGAAAAAACAGCAATATTATATTGTTTGGTGTATCTATTAATCACATCAGTTTGGAACCTTGTTTATTTAGTACAAAATAAAGCTTCAGTATATGTTTTTCCTCGGGAGCTTTTTTGTATAAGTGTGTTTTTGGTTATAAACAGATTAAAAGTAAGCAAAAGAATATTCGTAATATTATTGTTTATTATGGCTTTCTGCCTTAAAGGCTTTGTTGCGGTTCGTTATAATGCAATTCCAAAATCGGATTTTAAATTAATTTATAATGCAGCAATAAAATTTGCACAAGGTGATTTTTCATTTTCAAATACAAAATATTTCAGTCTGTGGTCATATCAAACGGGAATTGTTTTATATTATGGGTTTCTCCTTAAACTTGGATGTAATGTCATAGGTCTTAAAATTTACAACTGTTTGTTTCTAGCTGGAGTTAATGTTCTTATTTATTTGATTTCGGACAAGCTTGTTGGTGATAAGTATGCCAGATTCATTTCAGTAATTTACCTTTTTTATCCTGCAACCTTTTTCTTATGTTCTGTTTTAACAAACCAACATATTTCTAATTTTTTCATATTATTGGGAATTTACTTGTATGTTTTCAGAAAAATCAGCACAGTAGGAAATACTGTATTGGCAGCTATAATGATTGCTGTTGGAAATGCATTACGTCCACAGGGAATTGTAGTAGTCGCCGGATTTGTTATTTGGGCGATAATAGAATTATTACACCATAATGCCGATAAAAAAATTAAGGTAAAAACAACTGTAAGCATTATAGGCTTTGTTACTGTTTATATACTTTTAGGAAAAGGTATGTCCATGGTAACACAGATTTCTGGAGTAAATCAGAACGGATTGGATAACAACTTTCCATTATATAAAATAGTGGTGGGATTAAACAATGAGACTTCAGGATATTATTCCAATAAGGATGCTATAAAACTGGTTGGAATAAAAGATAGTAAAGTCAGAAATCAAGTGGCATTAAGAATTATAAAAGAAAGGTTGGCAGACCGAGGTAAAATAAAGGACTTAATGATTAGTAAGCATAAAAAAATGTGGGTTAAAATGGATGATACAATCGATTGGGGTTTTAAGTACATAAATCAAAGCAGAATAACACTTTTGGGAAAACATATTGTATATGAGAACTTTAAAATAAGAATTTTAAAACTGGAAAAGGTATTTTATTGTTTTATATTATTTATGGCTTTAATAGGAGTTTGGATAGGAATCAAAAAAAGAGAGTATGCAAAAGGGTTTATTCCAATTTTATTAATTACCCTTGCCAATTTCGGAGTATATACCATTATAGAAATTCAGTCCAGGTACCGAGACTTTCAAATGATTTTTATATTCATACTGGCATCATCAGGAGTTCGGTATCTGTCAATTCTTATAAAAAGAAGTTTGGAATTATGGCACAATAGAATATACTTGACAACGGTGGATAAAACTATAAAATAAGTATAGCAAAAAATATATATTTTGGAAGGAATACTGAATATGAGCAAAAATCCTATTGTTACATTTGAAATGGAAAACGGGAATATTATGAAGGCTGAACTGTATCCTGAAATAGCTCCCAATACTGTTAATAACTTTATTTCCCTTATAAATAAAGGTTTTTATAATGGAGTAATATTTCACAGAGTAATACCTGGCTTTATGATACAGGGAGGAGACCCAGAAGGAACAGGAATGGGAGGCCCTGATTATAGCATTAAGGGGGAATTCTCATCAAATGGATTTAAAAATGACTTAAAGCATGAAAAAGGAGTTCTTTCTATGGCAAGAACAATGGCACCTGATTCTGCTGGATCACAGTTCTTTATAATGGTTGAAAAAGCTCCTCACCTTGACGGCCAATATGCTGCATTTGGTAAGGTAATAGAGGGAATTGAAGAAGCTGATAGAATAGTTAGTGTAAAGACTGACTACAATGACAAGCCAAAAGAACCACAGGTAATGAAGAAGGTTACTGTTGAAACTTTTGGTGTAGAGTACCCAGAACCTGAAAAGGTATAAATTATTCAAAAAAGAAAGCACTTTGTATCAAGTCTTTACTGACTGATTCAAAGTGCTTTTTGCTTTTATATTAAGAGTTACTGATTCTATTTATAATTGTTCTTGCTGCAAGAACACCGCTGGCACTGGCTTGTGAAAGTCCTCTTGTTACTCCGGCACCATCACCTATGGCAAACATATTTGGAAGCTTGGTTTCAAGTTCATTAGTAAGCTGAAGTCTTGAACTGTAGAATTTAACCTCTACACCATAAAGTAGTGTATCATAATTTGCTGTACCCGGAGCAATCTTATCAAGAGCATAAATCATTTCAATGATATTGTCCAGATGTCTCTTGGTTAATACAAGGCTTAAATCTCCAGGTGTTGCATTTAATGTGGGGTGAGTGAAGCTCTGACCCAGTCTGTGAGGGTTAGTTCTTGCACCCTTGATTAAATCTCCAAATCTTTGTACCAGTACTCCTCCGCCAAGCATATTTGAAAGAGAGGCAATTCTCTTACCGTATTGGTAAGGCTCATTAAAGGGTGATGTAAACCTGTTGCTAACCAGAAGTGCAAAGTTTGTGTTTTCACTTCTTAGCTTTGGATCAGTATAGCTGTGTCCGTTAACTGTTACAATTCCGTCAACGTTCTCTGATACAACATGTCCGTATGGATTCATACAGAATGTACGCACAAGGTCACCGTATTGCTTTGTTCTGTAAACAAGCTTGGATTCGTATACAACATCCGTAATGTGTTCAAATACCTTGGCAGGCAGCTCAACTCTTACTCCTATATCAACCTGATTATTAATAAGGTCAAGTTTTAACTTCTTACATTGCTGTGAAAACCACTCAGCGCCTGATCTACCGGGAGCTACAATAAGATACTTGCAGTTAATGGTTTGCCCTTCATGCAACTCTACTGCATAACCACCGTCTTTACGTGGTTCAATATTCAGAACCTGTGTATTGCACATAAGTTCAAGGCGTTCCATTAGATAATTATATAGTCTTTTAAGTATTTCAAGGTTGTTTTCTGTACCAAGATGTTTTACTGATGCCTGTAAAAGGTGAAGGTCATTTTCCAATGCTTTCTTTTCAATAGCCTTCGCTTCATCAGTATATGTGGAGAACATTTCTTTTGTAGCACCAAATTCTACATTAACATTGTCAACATAATTTATAAGCTTCATAACTTCGTCATCAGGTAGATAATCATTCAACCAGCCGCCGAAAGCAGTTGTAAAGTTGAATTTACCATCGGAATATGCTCCAGCACCACCGAAACCACGCATTATATCACATGTTTTACAGCGGATACAGTCCTTTGTCTTATTAGCAACAATCGGGCAGGTTCTTTTATTAATATCATGTCCCTGTTCAATCATTACTACCTTGAGTTGGGGATTTTGTTTAGTTAGTTCATATCCGGCAAAGATACCAGAGATACCGCAACCGATTATTGCAACGTCGTACATTGAATTGTTCATGTAAACCCTCCATATACAAAATGTCTAATTCTTTATTTTACATAAAAATATCTGGTAGCTGGTAGATTGTCTACCCAAATTATACATTATATATTATAAAAATAGAATAGTAAATGGAAAATAATTAATTATGTAACTTTCATTTATTATTTGAATAACTATTTTAAAAGTGATATACTTTACACAAAATAAAAAAGACAGTTCGTGACCATCCTGTCTAAAAACAAAACTATGGCGACGCTGCCTGCATATATGCAGGGCAGTATTTTGTTTTGTATAAAGGATTTTATAGGAACCTCGTCACGACAATGGAGGTTAAAATGAAAAGAAATATTAGAAAATTAACAGTGGCAGCAATGATAGCAGCAGTGTATTTAGTTCTTACAATGATTTTTTATGTTACCAGTTTTCAGCCCTTGCAAAGTAGACTTGCTGAAGCACTTACGGTACTTCCGTATTTCACGCCGGTAGCTATACCAGGACTTTTTGTAGGTTGCGTTTTGGCAAATATACTGGGTGGAAACGGAATATGGGACGTGGTTATAGGAAGTCTTTCGTCTTTGCTTGCTGCTTTCCTTACCTATAAGTTGACCTATAAAAAACCAAAACGCAAATGGTTGGCACCACTTCCCCCAGTACTGATAAATGCTGTAGCAGTTGGTAGTATGCTTAGTGTACTTTCTGATGTGCCACTTTTTGCCACAATGTTATCTGTAGGTCTGGGACAGCTATTGGCTTGCTATGTCTTTGGATTCCCATTAATGTTACTTTTTGAGAGAACAAAAAAAATAAACGAACTTTTTAAAGATATTTCTTAAAAACGTTCATATTTATCTTGATTTTTTCTTTTGTCTAATATAAAATAATTTTGTCGAAATACTATTAGTTTTGATTAATAAAAAAATTTTAATACAGATATTTTCCAAATAATTGATTTTTTGGTTTTTTAACTATAAAATTAAATTAGGAAAAGTATCCCGTATATTTTCGGTAATATGGTCCGACTGTTTCTACGAAGCCGCCGTAAATGGCTTTGCTACGGGTGTTCATCTTAGACATCGCACTTTGTCATAAGATTTTGAACTCCCAATCTTTGATTGGGAGTTTTTTAGGTTTATGGCATAAGTTCGTAACGTTTAAATACTTATGGTATTTTCTCTTGCGGCTGCAGGAATTGATATCATTTTGTAAAGGTATGGATATTACTGCGATTAATGACATTTTTATTACCGGAGGATAAGATGGAACTCTTAAAGCAAAGGATACTAAAAGACGGAAGAGTAATCGGGGACGACATATTAAAAGTTGATTCATTTCTGAATCACCAAATGGATGTAGCTCTTTTCAATGAGATGGGCAAGGAATTTCATAAACTGTTTGCCCATAAAAATATCACTAAAATTCTTACAATAGAAGCATCGGGTATTGGGATTGCATGTATTGCAGCACAATATTTTAATGTACCTGTAATATTTGCAAAGAAAACAGAATCCAGAAATCTGGACAGCGATGCTTATCTTAGTGAGGTTTTTTCATTTACGAAGGGAAAAACCTATACAATTCGGGTTTCAAAAAACTATATAAATTCAGAAGATAACATTTTAATAATCGATGACTTTCTGGCGAATGGAAAAGCTGCTTTAGGACTTGCCCATATAGTAGAGCAATCTGGAGCTAAGCTTGCGGGAATAGGAATAGCTATCGAAAAAGGTTTTCAGGTCGGTGGAAAGCTGTTAAGAGAAAAAGGCTTTGATGTTAAGTCTCTTGCTATTATCAGCAGTATGGAAAAGGGAAAACTGATTTTTGCAGATTAGTTATTTAATGTTTCTATTTATTGAAACATTTAAAATATATTATTTTTATTTAAAAAATAGGGGGACAACAAAATGAAAAGATTAACAGCGTTAATGTTAACAATTGTATTTGTTTGTATGGCAGTATTATCCGGTTGTGGATTAAGTGCAACAGACAACAGTGAAAATTCATCATCTGCCTCTACAGCATCAGGTTCATCTGCATCAGATGGTGACGGTTTAAAAGTAGGTTTCATCTTTATCGGTTCAGTAGGAGATGTAGGATATACCTATGCACATGATCAGGGACGTTTATATCTGGAAAAGACACTTAAAGACAAAGGTGTAACTACAGTAAAAGTTGAAAATGTTCCTGAAACAGCTGAAGTTGAAAAATCAATTAACAACCTTATAGACCAAGGCTGTAAGGCTATATTCGCTACAAGTTATGGTTACATGGAGTTTGTTGAAAAAGCAGCAAAAGAACATCCGGATGTTAAGTTCTTCCACTGCTCGGGATATAAATCAAATACTACAAATTTCGTAAACTATTTCGGTCAGATTGAAGAAGGAAGATATCTTTCAGGTATTGTAGCAGGATTGAAGACAAAAACAAACAAAATCGGATATGTCGCAGCAATGCAGATTCCAGAGGTTATCAGAGGAATAGACTTCTTTACACTTGGTGTTCGTTCTGTAAACCCAGATGCAGTTGTAAGTGTAAAATGGACAAACACTTGGTACGATCCTCAGGTTGAAAAAGATGCAGCTACAGCACTTCTTAACGAAGGAAATGACGTTATAGCTCAGCACCAAGATTCAACAGCTGCACAAATAGCGGCTCAGGAAAAGAATGCATTTGCAATAGGATACAATTCAGACAGCAGTAAGGCAGCTCCAAAGGCGTACCTGACAGCTCCTATATGGAACTGGGGAGTTTACTATGTTGATCAGGTTCAGAAGATTCTGGACGGAACATGGAAAGCAGAGAATTATCTTGGAGGAATGAAAGACGGAGTTGTTGATATAGGACCAATATCAGACTTAGTTGAAGCAGATATAAAGGCTAAAGTTGAAGACGCAAAGAAAAAGATTCTTGATGGTTCATTAAATATTTTTGCAGGTCCTATCAAGGATCAAACAGGTACAGTAAAGATTCCTGAAGGAAAAGTTATGACAGTTGAAGAACAGCAGTCCTGCAAATGGTTTGTTGAAGGCGTAAACGGAAAAATAGACAATTAATCAGGGGTTTTTGATACATTGAAGCAATGACAATTTAGCAGTAGTTGATAGAACCGATTTAGTCGGTAATCGGCTACTGCTAAAATTTTACCAGGTAAATAATTATTATGAAAAGGTGATGCTGTGAAAAACGAAGTGTATATAAAAATTGACAAATTAACAAAAACCTTTGGGCCTGTTGTCGCCAACAATAATGTGTGCCTTGAGGTAAAGAAGGGTGAAATCCATGCATTACTGGGAGAAAACGGTTCCGGTAAGAGTACATTAATGAATATGCTTTCTGGTATATACACTCCGGATAGCGGAAGTATATACATAAAGGGAAAACAGGTTACATTCAAGACTCCTAAAGACTCTATGGCTATGGGTATAGGAATGATTCACCAGCACTTTAAACTTGTGGAGGTATTATCTGCAAAAGATAATATTATAGCCGGACAGAAGGATAGTTTCTTTATAGGAAACAAAAAGCTTTCCCAGAAAATTAAGAATATATCTGAAAAGTATGGACTGGTAGTTGACCTGAATAAGAAGGTTTATAATATGTCAGTAGGTGAAAAGCAGACTGTTGAGATATTAAAAGTAATTTACAGAGGTGCAGAAATACTAATTCTTGATGAACCTACTGCAGTTTTGACTCCACAGGAAACAGAAGGTCTTTTTAATATATTAAGAAAAATGAAGCAGTCGGGCTGTTCAGTAATAATAATTACTCACAAGCTTAATGAAGTAATGGAAATATCAGATAGAATTACTGTTTTGAGAAAAGGTGAAACAGTAGGTACTGTAAACAAGGAAGATACAAGTGCCGCTGAGCTTACAAACCTGATGGTAGGTAAAGCTGTTGATCTTTCAATTAATAGGGTTGAAAACAAAAATAATAAAACAATATTGAATATAAAAAATCTTACAGTAGTAGATGAAGAAAATGTTAAGGCTCTTGATTCTATTAGCTTCTCACTTTCAACAGGTGAGATACTGGGAGTTGCAGGTGTTGCAGGAAGCGGTCAAAAAGAGTTGTGTGAAGCTATAGCAGGTTTGTATCCTATTGCTTCCGGCTCTATAGAATACAAAGGTGAAAATATCGTAGGAAAAAATCCTCGTGACATAATCAAAATGGGAATAAGCATGAGCTTTATCCCAGAAGATAGACTTGGTATGGGACTGGTAGCTTCCATGGGAATGGTTGATAACCTTATTCTTAAAGAATACCAAAATCAGAAGGGCGTTTTTATTGAAAAGAAGACTGCAAGAAATTTGGCACAAAAACTAATAAAAAAGCTTGAAATAAGTACTCCGGGTATTAACCATCCCGTACGTCAGCTTTCAGGAGGTAACATACAAAAGGTGCTTCTGGGCCGTGAAATAGAGTCAAACCCCGATTTGCTCATAACTGCATATCCGGTTAGAGGATTGGATATCAACGCATCTTACACAATCTATGACCTTCTAAACGAGCAGAAGGAAAAGGGCGTTGGTATACTCTATATTGGAGAAGATTTGGATGTCCTTATAGAGCTTTGCGATAGAATCATGGTTATATGTAATGGAAGAATTACTGGTATTGCTGAAGCGTCTAAAATAACAAAGGAGCAGCTAGGTCTTATGATGGCAGGAGAACATATGGAAAAAGTAATGGGGGTGGGAATGTAATGTTCAGAATTATTAAAAGGACAGATCTTACAAAAAAACAATCGGTTATATTCAGAATCATTGCAATATTTGGAGCACTTGTCGCCACCAGTATTTTTATAATGCTGATAGGATTTAACCCCATAGATGTCTATGTATCAATGCTTGATGGTTCATTTGGCTCTATGTATAGATTCAGGGAAGCAATTATACAAGCTATCCCCTTGATTATTACCTCCCTTGGTATATCAGTAGCTTTCAGAATGAAGTTCTGGAATATCGGAGCAGAAGGTCAAATAATAATGGGAGCTTTCGCTGCCAGTTATTTTGCTTTGTATCATTCAAACATCCCTTCCGGCTTACTGCTTTTATTAATGTTTGTTTCAGCGGTAATTACAGGAGGCATTTGGGCGCTAATTCCTGCATACTTTAAGGCAAAGTTTGGTACTAATGAAACACTGTTTACTCTTATGATGAATTACATTGCACAAAAATTTCTTATGTACTTGCAATATGGTCCATGGAAGGACCCTAATGCACTTGGAGCCGGTAAAATCGCAATGTTTTCTGACAATGCAGCACTTCCTAAGGTTTTTGGTATTCATATAGGATGGATTGCAGCCATTGTATTGGTTATTTTAATGCATATCTTTATAAATAAAACAAAAAGAGGTTACGAAATACAAGTAATCGGTGAAAGTGAAAATACTGCCCGATATGCTGGAATGAATGTAAAAAAGATAATTCTGTCTTCTATATTGCTAAGTGGTGCTTTGTGCGGTATGGTGGGTATGTTTCAGGTATCGGGAGTAAATCATACTCTGAGTTACCAGGTTGCAAACGGGGTCGGATTTACAGCAATTATTACAACCTGGCTTGCGGGCTTGAGTGCTCCTATTATTGTTGTTGCATGTTTCCTTTTCGCTGTGCTGCAGCAGGGCGGAACATATATTCAAACTGCTTTTAACATACATTCATCGGTTGCGCAAATACTGCAGGGAATGATTCTTTTCTTTGTTCTGGGAAGTGAATTTTTCATTCAATACAAGCTTGTACGCAACAAAAGTGCAGAGCATAAAATCGGAAAGGAGGCGGCATAAATGAGCTTAGTTAACTTGATTACATTTGTTTTAGCCGGTGCCGTAACAGCAGGAACTCCTTTACTATTTGCAACATTAGGAGAAATAATAACAGAAAAGGTTGGACAGTTAAACCTTGGTGTTGAGGGAATGATGCTTATTGGTGCTGTAATCGGTTTTGGGGCTGCCTTATCTACTGGTAATCCGATAATTGGAATGCTTGCAGGAATGCTTGCAGGAGCCGGAGGTGCTTTAATTTTCGCGTTTTTAACAATTACGTTAAGAGCAAACCAAATTGTATCAGGTCTTTCTCTTACAATTTTTGGTACAGGCTTTTCAAGCTTTTTAGGACAAAAGATGATTGGCCAGGCTTTATCTGATTCCATAAGAAACAGTTTTAAACCTATTAAAATACCTTTACTTGGAGACATTCCAATTATAGGAAATGCTTTTTTTCATCAGAACGTCCTTGTTTATGCTGGATATGTAACAGCAGTATTAATTGGATTGTACATGTATAAAACCAGAATCGGCCTGAGTATGAGAACGGTAGGAGAAAATCCCGGTGCTGCCGACACAGCGGGAATAAACGTTACTATGTATAAGTATCTTCATATACTATTGGGAGGTGCTTTAAGCGGTATAGCCGGTGCGTATATGTCAATGGTTACAGTACCGTCATGGCAGGAGGGTGTAACTGGAGGAAGAGGCTGGATAGCAGTGGCTCTTGTTATATTTGTAACATGGAATCCATATAAAGCCATGCTAGGTTCATATTTCTTCGGCGGATTGGGTATTTTAGGTTTATATCTTCAAAGTTATATCCCCATTCCACAGAGCATTTTCGACATGCTTCCGTATCTGGTAACAATAATAGTTCTTATTATGATTTCTATAAAAAAATCAAAGGAGAACCAACCACCAAAAGCACTTGGGGAACCATACTTCAGAGAAGAACGATAGAATAGTATAAAAGCCGTAAAGCTACGAAAAATTAAAGTTTTACGGCTTTTATTGTCTAAAGTCAGTGCTTCAATGCTTACATAGTATAAATTCTGTGCTAAAATATGTTTGATGTAATATTATTTGTAACAGGAGGTTCATCCAGCATGAACAAGATTTTGAGGCTGGGCAGTTTATTTTTCTCCATTGCGCTGTTGGCTTTTGGAATCATACGCATTATGTCAGGCCGGGAAAATTCAGGGGTATATTACATTATAGCCGCGGTAGGATTCTATATAATATATTTTTCATATAAAAGGTCCAAAGGAAAAGACTGATTATTTTTCAATATGATTGAAAATACCTTGTTATCGGCGATATTTTAAGATAAAATCTTTAGGTATGAAATATTGGAAAAAAATATAATAAATTCGTAAGGATGTGTTTTAGATGGAACAGATAGAACAAAAGAAAAGGATTTTCAGTGGTGTTCAGCCATCAGGAAACCTTACCATAGGAAATTATCTGGGTGCTATAAAGAATTGGATTCCTTTGCAGGATGAGTATGAATGTTTGTATTGTGTAGTAGATCTTCATACACTTACAGTTCGTCAGAAACCTGCCGAATTAAGACAGAGAAGTTTAAATCTTCTGGCACTTTATATGGCCTGTGGTCTTGACCCTAAAAAAAGCATATTGTACCTACAGTCACATGTCAGTGCACACGCAGAATTGGCTTGGATTCTCAATTGTTTCACATATATGGGTGAGTTGAACAGAATGACCCAGTTTAAGGACAAGTCACAACGACATGGTGATAACATAAATGCGGGCTTGTTCACATATCCTGTACTTATGGCAGCAGATATACTTCTTTATCAGGCAGACCTCGTTCCAATCGGACAGGATCAGAAACAACATCTTGAGATTACCAGAGACGTAGCAGATAGGTTTAATAACATATATGGAGATACTTTTACAATTCCAGAAGCCTTTATACCTAAAATAGGTGCAAAAATAATGAGCCTTCAGGAACCTGAAAAGAAAATGTCCAAGTCAGACGAAAATGAGAATGCATTTGTTTTGATTCTTGATTCACAAGATGCCATAATGCGTAAGTTTAAAAGGGCTGTTACCGATTCAGAGCGTGAAGTACGTTATGACGAGAAAAACAAGCCTGGTGTCAGCAATTTAATTAGCATATACTCCAGTGTTACCGGAAAGAGTATCAGTGACATTGAAAAGGAATTTGAAGGAAGATCCTACGGTGATTTAAAAGAAACAGTAGGACAATCGGTGGTTGAAATGTTGGTACCAATCCAACAGAAATTTAATGAATTTTCGGCTGATAAGGAGCAGCTGAACTTAATTCTAAAGGAAAACGCAGAAAAAGCTGCTTATATGGCAAGAAAAACCCTTTCAAAAGTTCAAAGAAAAGTTGGTCTTTTACCTAGAGGTTAAAATAGTATATGGGATTCATTTCTTGCGGTGTATGAAATGATTCCCTGTTTTTTTATAATACAATTCTACCGCATTAAGTTTAATGGAGGCTTACATGAGTTTAATAGAACTTGTTTTGCTGGCAATAGGTTTATCTATGGATGCGTCAGCTGTATCAATATCAAATTCACTTTGTATCAAAAAAATAAAAGTAAAACATATACTGCAGATGGCAATAACGTTTGCTGTATTTCAAGGAATAATGCCTTTAATTGGTTACTATGCAGCAAATTCCTTTGAAACCGTCATAGAAAGATTTGACCATTGGATAGCTTTCATTTTGCTTGTCATTATCGGTGGAAAAATGCTTCATGAATCAATAACTGCTGATGAGGAACAGGATTGCTCGTTGTTTGCATTAACCTTTAAATTGCTTATAATACAAGCAATTGCAACCAGCATAGATGCATTGGCAGTGGGAGTAAGCCTGTCTGCTCTAAATGTAAATATTCTATATTCAATAACAATTATAAGCATTATAACTTTCATGTGCTGTACGGCTGCAATATTGTTGGCTAAAAGGTTTGGCAATTTACTTGGAAAGCGTGCAGGAATAGTCGGCGGATTAATATTAGTGGGAATAGGTATCAAGATATTTGTACAGCATATGTTCTTCGGGGGTTAGATATATTTACCAAACGTACGTTTGTTTTTCCTTTGATATGTGGTATAATATTTTTTATACTATGTACAGAAGGAGAAATGCTGCCGGTAATAAAGCTGTTTTGCTGATTTACCGGCTGGTAATCGCAGAAAGGTTTTATTATTATGAATAAATTTGAGGTTATTTCACAGTATAAGCCCATGGGGGACCAACCTGAAGCTATAGCAAAGATCAGCAAAGGTATACTTGAAGGCCAAAAACATCAGACACTTTTGGGAGTAACAGGCTCAGGAAAGACATATACCATGGCTAAAGTTATAGAGCAGGTGCAAAAGCCTACTCTGGTAATAGCACATAATAAAACACTTGCAGCCCAGCTTTGCAGTGAATTTAAAGAGTTTTTTCCCAATAATGTTGTTGAATACTTTGTAAGCTATTATGATTACTATCAACCTGAAGCGTATATACCGTCTACGGATACGTATATAGAAAAAGATTCTTCCGTAAATGAAGAAATAGATAAATTAAGACACTCAGCCACAGCTGCACTGTTTGAGAGAAGGGATGTAATAATTGTTGCTAGTGTTTCCTGTATTTATGGTCTGGGTGACCCGGAGGATTATACAGACTTGATGTTATCCCTTAGGGTAGGTATGCAAAAGGACAGAGACGAAGTAATCAGAAAGCTGGTAGATATACAGTACGAAAGAAATGAAATAGATTTCAGAAGAGGAAGATTCAGAGTAAGAGGAGATGTTCTGGAGATATTTCCTGCAAACAGCTCCGAAAAGGTTTTAAGAGTAGAATTTTTCGGTGATGAGATAGAAAGAATTACCGAAGTAGATTATTTGACAGGTGAGATACTTGGAAAAAGAGATCATATAGCAGTTTTCCCGGCTTCTCACTATGCTACAACCAGGCCTAAAATGGAACGTGCAATGGTTTCTATTGAAAAAGAGCTTGAGGAAAGACTGGAGCAGTTAAAGATGGAAGGTAAACTCCTTGAAGCTCAAAGACTGGAGCAGAGAACCAGATATGATCTTGAAATGATGTCCGAAATTGGATTTTGTCAGGGAATAGAGAATTATTCACGTCATATAAGCGGCCGTGAAGCCGGAAGTGCACCATATACATTGATGGATTATTTCCCGGATGATTATCTGCTTTTTATAGATGAATCTCATGTTACGGTTTCACAAGTAGGGGCCATGTATAACGGTGACCGTTCCAGAAAAGAATCTCTTGTAGAGTATGGCTTCAGATTGCCTTCAGCATTTGATAATAGACCCCTTAAATTCCATGAATTTGAAGAGAGAGTAAATCAAGTGGTATACGTAAGTGCCACCCCGGCGGTCTATGAAAGAGAACATTCTACTCAGATAGTAGAACAGATTATCAGACCTACTGGTTTGATTGATCCTGAGATTATAGTAAGACCAGTAAAAGGGCAGATAGATGATTTAATTGGCGAAATTAATATGAGAGCCGAGAAGAATCAAAGAGTCCTTGTTACAACTCTTACTAAAAAAATGGCAGAAGATTTGACGGACTATATGAAAGAACTGGATATAAAGGTTAAGTACCTTCATTCCGACGTTGCTACTTTTGAGAGAATGGAGATAATTAGGGATTTAAGGTTGGGAGTTTTTGATGTTCTCATTGGTATAAACCTGTTAAGAGAAGGACTAGATATTCCGGAGGTATCGCTGGTTGCCATATTGGATGCGGATAAGGAAGGGTTTCTGAGGTCTGAAACTTCATTGATACAGACTATAGGAAGGGCTGCCAGAAATTCTGAAGGAAAGGTTATAATGTATGCTGACAGCATTACTGGTTCAATGCAGAGGGCTATAAGTGAGACTAATAGAAGACGACAGATTCAGATGGATTACAATAAGAAGCATGGAATTGTTCCGACTACTATTCAGAAATCGGTAAGAGATGTTATTGAAGCCACAAAGGTTGCTGAAGAAGAGGATAAGTATTATGCTGGAAAGAAAGAACCTCAAATGTCTGAAAAGGAACTTGAAAAACTTATAGCTAAACTCCAGAAAGAAATGAAGCAGGCAGCCGCTGATTTGCAATTTGAGCGTGCTGCAGAATTAAGAGATAAGATAGAATCACTCAGGGGGAAGTAATGAAGCTACTAAGGCAGTTTTTAATTGTACTAATTATTTGCTTTATTGGGGAAGTCTTGAACAAAGTAGTGCATGTTCCGCTCCCGGGCAGTATCATAGGAATGATATTGCTTTTTATTTGTCTGATAACCGGAGTTATCAAATTGGAAAAAATAGATGAGATAAGTAAGTTTTTAATAGACCATCTTGCATTCTTTTTTATTCCGGCAGGGGTTGGTTTACTTGGTTATGTGGGAGTTTTAAAGAAAAGTATACTTCCTATATTGGTTATATGTTTTATAACAACATTTGTAGTTATGATTGTAACCGGGTGGACCATACAGTTGATTAAGGGGAGGAAGGGTAAATGAATGAGATTATAAGGTCACCTTTATTCGCACTGCTTATATCAATATTGGCTTATGAAATAGGTATTTTTATAAATAAAAAAACAAAGATAGCATTGTTCAATCCATTAATGATTGCAATTGATTTGGTTATTGGGATTTTGCTGGCATTACACATTCCCTTGGAGGATTATAAAAAGGGAGGGGATTTTATCTCTCTTTTTCTGACACCTGCAACAGTAATACTGGCCGTTCCTTTATATAAAAATATAAATTCCTTAAAAAAAGATTATGTTGCTATACTGGGAGGTGTAATTGTTGGATCAGTTACCGCGATTATTAGTGTGTGGGCTATGGCAAAGGCTTTTGGACTTTCAAAAGAACTTATTGCATCTCTAATACCAAAGTCTATAACCACTCCCCTTGGAATTGAATTATCAACCCAAATAAATGGAATACCTTCTGTAACAGTAGCTGCTATTATAATAACCGGTATATTTGGTGCTGTGTTTGCGGAATGGGTATTGAAAGCTTGTAAAATAATGGATAAGACAGCAAAAGGTATAGCTATTGGAACTTCATCTCATGCATTGGGAACAACAAAGGCTGTTGATATAGGTGAAACAGAAGGGGCTATGAGTGGGTTAGCTATAGGACTTGCCGGACTTGTAACAGTTATAGTTGCAACTATATTGTTTAAATTTGGATTCTTTTAATACAAGACAAGTTTCATACTGTTTGAATTATTTTCGTAAAGTAAAATAAGATAGAAAATGTTTTTAAGGAAGTGAAAATATGAAAAACATTTATGTTGTATTATCTTCAACCCCTACTATGATGGGGAAATTTATAAGGGTATTTACCAGAAGCTTCTATAATCATTCTTCTATAAGTCTTACGGAGAATCTGAACGAGATGTATTCCTTTGCTCGCTATAGGGCTTCTAATCCTCTGGTTGGGGGATTTGTAAAAGAATTTCCGGAAAGGTTTACTCTCGGAAAGCAGAATGATGTTTGTATAAAGGTTTTCAAAATTCCTGTAACGGAAGAACAGTATGAAGCAATTAAATTATTTATATATAAAATAAAAAATGATAGGGAAGAGAATATCTACAATTCTTTAGCTGCAATAGGTGTTTTATTGGGGTGCAAATTCGACACATACAAGGCATATACGTGTTCTGATTTCGTAGTAAGAACTCTTGTAGAAGGTAATGTTTTATGGGATACATGTACTTTTAAAAATATCATTCCTGACGAGATTCATACTCTTCTTGAAAGATATACTTCCTATAGTGGTTGTTTAAAAGCCTATAAGCCTATTGAAGGTGTAAATTTTGATACTGAGGATTTTTTTGAAAAATCCGGAGTTATAAATGAGGTAGCATATACCTTAAATCATTTCTACAGGCTTATTAAACGTAATATCTTATATAGTTTTTATATCACTTCAAAACTTTCACAGATAAATAAAATTTTTACATTTTAGATTTTCCATTCAACTTTTCAATCTTCATTGAATTTGATTACATTTATGATATACTAGTATTCAAATGAAATTTTTAGGAGGTTGCTTATATAATGGAATACCTTTCAAAACTTAACTTTTGGTTGGATAATGAATATTTCGATCAAGATACAAAAAAAGAACTTTTATCTATAAAAAACGATGCCAAGGAAGTTGAAGACAGATTCTATAAAAGCCTTGAGTTTGGCACAGGAGGGCTCAGGGGTATTATCGGAGCCGGAACCAACAGAATAAATATCTATACTGTCAGAGTTGCTTCACAGGGCTTGGCAAATTATATAAACCACCTGGGAAAACAGGATAAAGGCATTGTAATAGCATATGACTCACGCTTTATGTCACCGGAGTTTTCATTGGAAGCTGCAAAGGTATTTTGTGCCAATGGTATTAAAGCTTATTTGTTTGATGAATTGAGACCTACACCTCAATTGTCATTTGCAGTAAGATATTTGAAAGCTGCTGCGGGAGTAGTTGTAACTGCAAGTCATAACCCAAAGGAGTACAATGGTTACAAGGTGTACGGAGAAGACGGCGGACAGCTTTCTATCGACGGCTCAAATGCGGTTATATCTGAAATAAATAAGATTGAAGACATTACAAAAGTTAACATTATTTCAAAGGAAGAAGCTATAAGTAAAGGCCTCCTTCAAATTATAGGCAGTGAAGTTGATGATGCATATATTGAGATGCTAAAGAAGCTGAGAATAAATAAGGACGCTGCTGCCAAGGTAGCAGATACTTTTAAAATCGTATACACCCCACTGCACGGAGCGGGTAATAAGCCTGTAAGAAGAATACTTGCAGAAAGTGGCTTTAAACACGTACTAGTTGTCAAGGAACAGGAGCTTCCAGATTCACAGTTCTCAACTGTAAAATCCCCAAACCCTGAAGAAAGATCAGCCTTCGAGTTTGCAATCAAGCTTGCGTCAGAAAATGATGTTGATTTAATTATTGGAACTGACCCGGACAGCGACAGAGTAGGTGTAGTTGTTAGAAAAAATGATGGGGAATATGCAGTTCTCACTGGTAACCAGACAGGGTGTTTGCTGTTGGAATATATACTCACTGCAATGAAAGAAGAAGGAAAGCTTCCTGCTAACGGTTTTGTTGTAAAAACAATAGTTACAACGGAACTTGCAAGGGTTATAGCCAATTATTATAATATTGAGTTGGTTGAGGTTTTGACAGGCTTCAAATTTATAGGAGAACAGATAAAGCTTAGAGACGAAAACGGAAACCAGAAATATTTGTTTGGTTTTGAAGAAAGTTACGGTTATCTTGCAGGAACAGATGTTAGAGACAAGGATGCTGTAGTTGCATCAATGCTTATAGCCGAGATGGCTGCTTACTACAAGGCAAAAGGTATTTCATTGTATGACGCACTCATAAATGTTTATGAAAAGTATGGTTATTTTGTTGAGGGTATAAGTTCCTTTACCCTTGAGGGCAAGGATGGAGTTATGAAAATAAAAGAAGCCTTGTCAACTATGAGAAATACCAGATATGAAGCATTTGGAGGTATCAAGGTTAAGGCTATAAGAGATTACAAGAAATCAGAAAGGTATGTTATTGCAAGCGGAGCTACCGAGAAAATAACTTTACCTGAGTCCGATGTTCTTTATTTTGAAATGGAAGACGGTTCATGGTTCTGTGTTAGACCATCTGGAACAGAGCCTAAAATAAAGATATATTACGGAGTGTCGGACAAGACTTTGAATTTATCTCAGGATAAGCTTGAAAGGTTTAAGGCTGGAGTTCTTGATGTCATAAAGCCACTTTTATAATTTAAGTTTAGCAAATAAAACCCTTAAAACAGGTTAGTTTCACCTGCTTTAAGGGTTTTTGACTAAGGAAGCTGGATAACTGCAATTTCCGGTACAGAAAAAAATCGTAAAGGAATCAGAACATTACCCAAGCCTCTGTTAATATAAACAACTATTCCGTTGATTTTATGAAGCCCTCTCCTGTATCCCATCCTGCAAAGCTGTTCTTTTCTAAGAATTTTGAACTCCAGATGAAAAGGCATCCAAATTTGTCCGCCGTGAAAATGACCGCATAAAAAGTAGTCAGCTTGGTCTTTAGATAATGTAAGTACTGTATCAGGGTTATGGGAAAATACAATATTAATGCGGTTATGAGTGGAGGAATCTATATTTGCAAATGCTTTAGCCAAATCGGGTTTTCCTCTTTTCAGATCATCAATACCAACAATATTGTAAGTAGTATTATTTTTTAAAATGCTTGTGGATGAGTTGTTCAGTACCAAAGCCCCAGTTTCTTCTAGTTGTACAATAAAGCCTTGTACGCCATCTTTTTTATTGAGGTGTGCTTTATGGTCATGATTCCCAAGTGTAAGGTATACTGGGAAAATATCAGCTATTGCTTTTATTAAATCAAGAGCTTTCGGAATATCATTCTCTGTCTCAATATAGTCTCCTGATATGAGAACCACATCAGGATTAATTTCTTTTAATGCGTTTACAATCCTCTTATTGCTAATATGAATATGATTTACATGTAAATCGGATAAATGTGCGATTTTAAGGCCTTTTGAACTTTTACTAAAATTGATATAATTCTTTTTTATCAGAATGGTTTCAAACAGCATATAAACCAGCAGAAGTATTACAATGCCTGTTATTATAAAGTAACTCATTAATTTCTCCTGTTTTTAATTCATTATTCTAAATAATGTTATAAATAAAGTATATTCTAAAATATTTTCTTTGTAAAATAAAACAAAATTTTGTTGATATTAATTGGGAAAAAAAGTATAATTGTTTTGGTAGATACTAAATTTTGTCACATCAAATAAGAACTGGGGTTAATTAATAGTCAAATCATAAAATACAACGTAATTCGGTAGTAGTGTAATTAAGCTTTAGATAATGTTTCTACAATTATTATACACAAATTGTTCCGGATTGTATTTTAATGTCCCGGAATACTAGAAATCAAAGCAGTGCTGGAGCTGTCATGCTACGGGGTATGTCTGGCTTAGCGCACGGTTTTAGGCTGAAGAGGAAACAATGAGAAAGATTAATATTTCAAACTGCCAGGCAGGAATGACATTAGGGAAGGCTGTATATTATGATGGTTCATCAATGTTATTTGATACAGGAACTGTATTAACACCAACCCACTTAGCAAAAATTGCCTCTCTTGGTATTACTGAATTGTATATTGAGGATAATTGCTCAAAGGATGTACAAGTAAAAGACGTAATAAAAGACGTCACTAGGCTGGAAGCCATTCGCTTTATGAAACAAACTATGGAAAAGTATAGTTTAGAAGGTATGCCACCATCCGGAAATATCATTTCAATTGTAGATAAAATCTTAAATGATATCCTTGATTCCGAAGAAATAATTGTTAATCTGATGGATATAAAAACCTTTGATGGGTATACTTTTTCTCACAGTGTAAATGTCTGTATTCTGTCCTTAATAATAGGGATAAATCTTAAGCTTAGTCAGGCTGAACTTCAGGAACTGGGAGTAGGTGCACTTTTACATGATATTGGTAAAGTTTTGATACCTACAGAAATACTGAATAAGAAGTCTTCGCTTTCCAATGAAGAATTTGAAGTTATAAAACGTCATTCAAAGTTAGGTTATGATATCCTAAAAAATATACCGGGTATTAGTGATAAGTCTGCATTGGTTGCATTGAATCACCATGAGAGATGCGACGGAAAAGGCTATCCAATGGCTTTGCATAAGGAGGAGATACATCTTTATTCAAAGATAGTAGCTGTGACAGATATATTTGATGCTTTGACATCGGACAGGATATACCGCAAGAAAATGGGAACGCTAAATGCTATAAATTATCTTGAGTCTATTAATAATTTGCTCCTTGATTCACAAGTTTTAAGCTGTTTCCTTAAGGTTATTCCGCCATATCCTATTGGCACTGAAGTTACTATGAGCAGCGGAGAAAAGGGAATTGTTATAGGAGTGAACAAGTCGCATATTCCCATTGTCAGATTGTTTGAAAACTCTGACGGAACTTCAAAATATCCCTATGAAGAAATAAATCTGGAAACCTGTAAGAATTATTCTATAGTATCATCATGTTAAAACAAGCAGAGAGACGTAAAATAAGTCATCTCTGCTTATTTATTATAACCATAACTGTTATTTTATTTTTTGAGGACTATAAACATGTATTTGTCCCAATCCACGAGGATAAAGCTTTTTCTCAGCAGCAGAAGATTTAACATCTGTAACAATTGATGCAGGAATATGGTCTGACAGCATCGGACCGCAGCTTACATCAAAACTAAAAGTTTTTAACTGTGAGTGACAGCAATCTCCGTTTTGAGCATCACCATCTATAATATATTCTCCGTCGCAATTAAATAGTATACCGCCTTGTTTTGTTGCAGCAGAATCCTTTCTCAAAGACATGCCGCAAGATATTACTATTTGAATATCTAATTCCTTTATTTTTTTCTCGCATAAATAATTAAAGAGTCTTTTTCTACTGTGGTCAAGACAGATTTCAACACCTATATTCAATCCTCCGCAGTTAAATGTTGAGTAGGTTAATGTCTGTACGGGATTATTAGTATCAGATATAGGTGGATAGTTAACCATTGTTTGCAGGTAATTTTCAACTATGCCTTTTGAAGCAGAAGGGTTATTTAAAATAAAGTCTTCTTTGGACTTGAATTGCTTTTGAATGGATATTGTATTTTGTCTGTAATAAATAAAACACCTGTTATAAACTATTTTATTGGCTAAACCGTCACTCATATTCAATATATCGCACAGCAAATCTGATAGTTCCTGGTCATAGCTGCTTTCTGATGATTGTTTTTTATCGATAATTTTCAGCAAGTGAGAGACTTTTGGAATATTTTTACTGCTTGTAGATTTTTTTAGTATGCTGTATACGCTTAAATAATCATCGCCAACTTTTGAAAGTGTTTTGTCTGTATCAGTTATACAGTCGGGGATATCGAAGGTTGTCAGAATAGAACCGAATAAGAAAAGCCAGTCACTGAAATCATATTGCTTTTCCAAAGTCTTAATAATATTAATAAGGCCGTCACTTATTTTTTTGTACATTTCATCGTTAGCTTTTTGTGAATTTAAATATGCACCCTTAATCCCTCTCCAGAAAAATTCAGGCAATGTAAATACTTTTAGTGTAGAAGGGTCTTTGCTGATATCGCCAATGCTGATTACCTGTGTTAGTACATCTGACACTATTTGTAAACGGGCATTTATATCATCATTATCATTCGCGAGGCCAAGATAAATTCCCCAATCGCTTATTCCCTCAACAGATTCCTTTAGCAGTGGGGTAGAACTTAACACATGGCCAATAAATTGTACCTTGGTGTAGACTCTTTCATTCATAGTATTTTTCTCCTGTTATGTATTTTTATTTGAAATAATACACTATACACCAAAATGTGTCAATTTTTATTTAAAATTACTTTTATGTGACATTATGGAATAAAAAAGAGAGTTTCACAATTGTGAAACTCTCTTTTGGTGCGGATGAAGGGACTTGAACCCCCACGGTCGCCCACTGGAACCTAAATCCAGCGCGTCTGCCAATTCCGCCACATCCGCACGAGCAGTTTTTATTATAAATACATTTGATAGTTTTGTCAACAAAATATTAAATAAAATTTTTTTATGGTCATATCAAATGACTAATTTAATATAATTTCGTGAAAATTACAATCCCCAGACTTTCATTTTTCGTAAAAAGTACAGAGATATGATTTGTGTACAGCCTATAAACAGTAAAAAATAGTTAAGGCTTTGGTCGTATTTTATAAACCATAATAAGCCTATTAATATAAGAAGACTTACAATTCTACCGATGTTAAGAACGATTTCCCTGTTAATAATATATTCAAGCCGCAAATCTTCCTGGTGCTGGAGACTAATTATATTAAAACTGGCAGAAGAAAAAGGAACCAGAAAGAAGGGCAGAAATGCTGATTCCATTATCATATACAACAATAGGGTTTCATAACTGATATTGACAACCAAACCCCATACTGCTATAAACATTAATATAGCACCTGCTAGCATTGATTTTATCCTCAATTTTGGTTTAATAAGCTTTTGTTCAACTACAAAAGCTACTGATGAAATAACAGAAGCAATCAGTGAAAAAGTTCCAACAGACCATTCGCTACCCGTAGTTTTAAAAACAAGGACAACTATAAGAAATCCTATTATGACATCTCTAAAGCCCCATATGAACAAGCCTTTTCTTAAAAAGCTCCAATCATAAGAGTTACTGCCAAATATCTTTTTAATATTCATTTTACTTCCGTAATATTCTGCTTTTAATAAAAAGGATATCAATATCAGTACTATAAATAACAGCAGTGAGATAGAAAATACTATTGTGTAACCCATTCCCATAATATTTTTATTTATTATATATGCGGAAGAAATAGGTGCAACAGCACCGCAGATACCTGCAATGGAGCCATTATATCCATTAAATGTATCTCTGTTTTCGGTGGACGTAAAATCAAAACTTAGAACATTAAAGGCAAGCCAGTAAAAACCTGCGGCTACTCCATATAATATACCGAATAGCAACACGAATTTTGAAATTTTGTCTTCAAATAAGAGGATAAGCCCAAAGAAAATAATATAAAAAAGTATTCCTAACCTAAGTGACCATATGCCGTTTTTTCTTTTTGACAGCCATCCTGCAAAAAGAAAAGCAGGGGGGTGGAATACATATTGCATAAGATTATACTCTGCTAAAACTATAAAGTTCTTTGATTCTTTCCATAATAGGATATTAAGAAAGACATTTGAAATGCCCATTGCAAGGGTGAAAAGTGCACTTACAGTTAATAGTAATTTTGCTTTTATTGACATCAATACCTCCGGTCAATGCTCAGATGATTTTACATAATACTTTTGCAGTCTTTATTTTTTACAAAAATATAAATTATATTAAAAAATAAAGGTTCTACAAATGGATAAAATCAATCCCCTGAGTCTGCTACTCCATCGGGTATATCTCAAATTCATTCCTGTCAAAATCAAGTATGTTTTCTTGTTTCATCTTAGATAATTCTCTTGATAAAGCACTTCTGTTTATACATAAAAAGTCTGCAAGTTCGTCACGTGAAAAAGGAATTCTAAATCTATTTTTTCCGGATTTTTGGATTTGCATTGAGAAATAGGCCATTAACTTTTCACGAATTGATCTCTGTGACAGAATATCTATTTTGTTATTAAGAAATATATTTTTCTGTGCAATAAGTGAAAGCATATTTGAAATAAGCATGGTGTGAAAGCTGCAGGCAGAAGAACAGGTTGTAATAATCCTGCTAAACTTTATATACATTACAGTACATCCCGTAGTAGTAAGGACTGTTACCGGACTTTTCGATACATTTGCACATGCAAAAGCTTCCCCGAACATGTCTGCAACACCGATTTCAGATACTATATTTCTGTTACCCATTATATCTTCTTTAACAATCTGGGCAGAACCAGATAGAATTATCCCTACAGAGGATACCTTGTCCCCTGCCAGCAGCAGGATATCATTTTTAGAATAAACTTGCTCATAGGCTCCAAGACAATTCAACATATGGAGAATACTTTTATCGCTTACGTTTTGAAAAATTGCCACTTGTTTTAATATTTCTATTGAATTATTCATAAATTTTTACTCCTTGTTGCAAATGCAACCGATTTCCTAAATCAAGTTTAGTATAATCATCTCGTAAAGTCAATCAATACAAAATCAAATTAAATAAAATAAATGTTTTTTGAAAGGAGTTATATTATGTCAGATATGTTTTGTTTTCAATGTGAACAAACAGCAGGAGGAAAAGGGTGCACAGGAGGTGCAGGTGTCTGTGGTAAAAAAGCAGATACATCAAATTATCAGGATTTGCTTACAGGTGCTATGATTGGACTTGCAAATACAGCACAAAATGCTAAACCAACCCATCGTACTCATAAAACAATTATTGAAGGTCTGTTTATAACAATAACAAATGTTAACTTTGACAATGCATCTATTCTTAGACATATTGATAAAGTTAATAGCGAGAAATTAAGCTTGGTAAATGGAGTTGCAGTACATAATAATTATGATATGGAAAAAGTATGGAATGCTCATGAAGACATTCGCTCATTGAAATCTCTTATTTTATTTGGAATCAGAGGAATGGCAGCTTATGCATACCATGCAATGATTCTCGGATATTCTGATGAAGATGTTAACACATTCTTCTACAAGGCACTAAGAGCCGTAGGAAGTGATATGTCTATTGATGAACTGCTGTCAATTGTTATGGAAACAGGGGAAGTTAATTTAAAGTGTATGGCTCTTCTTGATAAGGCAAATACAGAAACCTATGGAACTCCAGTTCCTACTTCCGTGCCAATGACAGTTGAAAAGGGTCCTTTTATTGTGATTTCAGGTCACGACCTTTACGATTTGTACCTTCTTCTGGAGCAGACAAAGGATAAGGGAATCAACATTTATACTCACGGTGAAATGCTTCCTGCCCATGCATACCCTAAACTTAAAGCATACCCTCATTTGAAAGGTAACTTTGGTACAGCTTGGCAGAATCAGCAGAAGGAATTTGATAATCTTCCGGCTCCTGTACTGTTTACAACAAACTGTCTTATGCCTGTAAAACCAAGCTACAGCGACAGAGTGTTTACAACTGAGGTAGTTGCATATCCCGAAATGGTTCATATAGGAGAAGAAAAGGACTTTACTCCTGTAATAAACAAAGCACTTGAACTTGGTGGATACAAGGAAGACACAAGGTTTACAGGTATTAACGGCGGTGATACATTAACAACCGGTTTTGCAAGGGGTACTGTTCTCTCGGTAGCAGATAAGGTAATTGATGCTGTTAAGGCAGGAGCAATAAAACACTTCTTCTTAGTAGGAGGATGTGATGGTGCGAAGGTAGGAAGAAACTACTACACAGAATTTGTTAAGAAAACACCAAAAGATACTGTAATATTGACACTTGCTTGTGGAAAGTTCCGCTTCAATGACCTCGATATCGGTGAAATAGGTGGACTTCCAAGAATTATGGATATGGGACAGTGTAATGATGCATACAGTGCAATACAGGTTGCTGCTGCTCTGGCTAACGCTTTTGAGTGTGATATAAATGAATTGCCTCTCTCACTGGTACTTTCGTGGTACGAACAGAAAGCCGTTTGCATACTACTGACTCTGCTTTCTCTTGGAATTAAGAATATTTACCTTGGGCCTACACTGCCTGCATTTATTTCACAAAATGTATTAAATATATTAGTAGAGAAATTCAACATCAGCCCGATTTCTACTCCTGATGAGGATTTGAAAAAGATTCTCGGATAAGCATAAAGTTAATATTCCCGGCCTTTTTATATGCATAGTGCTATGAGTAGGCTGGGATTCTCCCAATATATAAAATATACTTTGGTTCAATCATTTACGATTCAAAAAGTCATAGATGGTTGGACTTTTTTTTATTATATTATATAGATATTTTTTAACCTCACTTAAAGGCTGTTCTGAAATTCTCAGTTGTAGAATAATAATTGTGGTTAACATAAGTTTAATCATTTCGTTAATTTATGTAAGATTTGTACATACTAATTTTACATAGTAATTAAATATTAAAAGGATGTTGTTATGAAAAAATCAATTTTTATTTCTGAATTCAAAGAGTTTATATCTAGAGGAAATGTAGTGGATTTGGCTGTGGGTGTCATAATTGGTTCTGCATTTACAGCCATAGTTAATTCACTTGTAAATCAGATTATTATGCCTGTTATAGGATTTATAATAGGGGGCATAAACTTTTCTGATTTTAAATGGACATTAAAAGCGGCAAAGGGAGACATACCTGAAGTAGCAGTATATTTTGGCTCATTTATTCAACAAGTAGTTAATTTTCTTATAATTTCTTTTGTTGTATTTATGATGGTAAAGTTTATAAATATGCTGAAAAGAAAAAAGGTGGAGGAAACACAAGAAGTAAAAGAAGAGAAGCCGTCGCCAGAAGTACAGTTACTTACTGAAATCAGAGATTTGCTGAGAAAGTAAAATAAAAAAACCTCCATTCAAGTTTCATGAATGGAGGTTCTATTATTAGCCTATAAACTGCTGAGTCCAGTATAATCTTCCGCTAGAATTCTTTGCTACACCTACACCAATCTGTGTAAATGATGATTTAAGGATGTTTGCTCTGTGTCCAGGAGAGTTCATCCAACCATTCATTACCTGTTCAGGTGTGGTTTGTCCCATTGCAATGTTTTCACCTGCGGTTCTGTAGCTGATGCCATATTTTTTCATCATATCAAATGGTGAGCCATAAGTTGGTGAATTGTGATCGAAGTACCCCAATTTAGCCATATCCTGTGATTTAAGTGTTGCTGTTTTGTTAACCTGAGCATTCATTGTTAAAGGCTTTAAGCCGTTTTTAGCTCTTTCAGCGTTAACAAGTTCAACAACTCTCTTCTGGAAAGCAGCATAATCACCGCTTGCTGTTGAAGCTGCTGCAGGTGTTTGGGCAGCAGGCTTGGAAGCTGATGGCTTTGCTGGTGATGGTTTTGTTGTTGATGGTTTTGAAGCAGCAGGCTTAGCTGCTGATGACCCCGAATTCAATAATGAATTCAATGCAGACTGAATATTTGAATAACTATTATTTTTGGCAGTTGAGTTATTGCAATTATTTTTATATGCTATTTTTTGCAGCTTATCCATAATATCTGCTGATTGGATATTGTTATTGGTAGCTGTAGTTGGCTGATTATAAGAATTTTGTACTTTGTTTGCCGGAGCAGTTGTATCAACATTATTTTTTGTTGGGCAATTTGTTGATTTTGAAGTATTTGTGGCTGCACTGTTAACAGTCACTTTACTTGAGTCGGATACATTATTACTATTTTGTGCTGTAGCTTGTGATACTTTAGATATTATTGACTCTAGTATTTTTGATGGTGCATTTGTTGATTGGCTGATTTTTGCTGTATCTTGTGCTGCAATACTTTCAGCTTTTGTATTTCCGATTGCAAAACCGTTAAAAGCAAAGGCTGATGCTAAAATAGCACATGCAGCTACACTTGAAATTACTATAGATGATTTTTTATTCATATTTTACCTCCATTAGTTTCGATTAATTTTACGTTCGTTTCTTCTTCTTGCCCATAATCAGCGTTCTTGCGACGTTGCTTCTGCCAAAAGAATTATCAGCGTAATATTCATCAGCCTACCGGGGTATGGACATTATGTTAACACTCATAGTCAGATGTAACAACCCCCCAATTATTTACAGTGGGTATACAGATATCTGTTCAAGGATGTGGTTTTTGGTTGCAGGCCTTACAGGAAGTGGGATAGACAGGCCAAAACTTACTATAATAACTTTTGAAGGTTAGTTAATATTACTATTTTTTTAATGGAATTAGGTAAGATATTGTTTACTTTTAACAAATAAGGGTATTAATATATTAGAAAATATATGTTTGAAAGGTGAGAACCCATGGAGTTGTTGAATAATTTAAATAATTTAAATCATATATTACTGGCGCTGCTTGCTACATTATGTACATGGGCACTTACTGCATTGGGAGCTGCAATGGTTTTCTTTTTTAAGGAAATAAACCAACGCTTGCTTAATACAATGCTTGGTTTTGCAGCGGGGGTAATGATTGCGGCAAGCTTTTGGTCACTGCTTGCTCCTGCAATAGAAATGGCGGAAAATTCATCAAAAATACCTGCTTGGCTAGTTGCGGCATTAGGCTTTTTAGGTGGTGCGGTTTTTCTTTATCTGGCTGACAAGTTAATTCCTCATATGCATTTAAATTCTAAAGATGGTGAAAGCGAAGGCGTATCAACAAAGCTAAAACGTAGTATACTACTTGTGTTTTCAATAACTTTACATAATATACCAGAAGGACTTGCAGTGGGAGTTGCTTTTGGAGCTGCGGCAAATGGACTTAACGATATAACATTGTTATCTGCAATTGCAGTTGCACTGGGAATTGGAATTCAGAATTTCCCGGAGGGTGCCGCTGTATCAATTCCATTAAGGCGGGAGGGATTATCTCGTACAAAAAGCTTTCTGTACGGGCAAGCTTCCGGTATAGTTGAGCCCATTGCAGGTGTTTTGGGAGCAGCACTTGTAATGTATGTACAGCCTATCCTTCCGTATGCACTTGCTTTTGCCGCAGGAGCAATGATATTTGTTGTAGTGGAAGAACTTATTCCTGAAGCCCAAAGCGGAAGCCACAAAAGTACACATATGGCCACTGCAGGATGTATTATAGGTTTTACGGTAATGATGATTCTGGATGTTGCCCTTGGTTAATAAGAACCCCTTTTTAGGATATTTTTAGTAATTCCTGAAAAGGGGTTTTATATTCTTATAAAAGCTATATATCTAGGGGTTCTATTAATATAGGAAAGTTTTTTCGTTGCCCGTCCAGATACTCTTTTATTAAACTAGCATCTGTACTTGTAATATAGATTTCAGTCCAGGCACAATAGCTTACCTGTGCAGCAATACGTTGTGCAAAGTCAGTTAGGGTATGCTCACCGTTGGGACCGTCAGGATTATTTAAAACTATTTCATAATCTTCATAAGTTACTAATCCATCCCCATTAACATCACCGTATGTAATAACTTTAAATTTTCCAACAGGAAATTGGGATATGGAGCCGTCAAGATACGCAGTAACTAATGAATAATCCATTGAGTCAATATTGCCACTGCCATTTACATCGGCAGCCAGCTTTTGCGTATCAGTTAGGGCGGTATTTGGGTCAAGTAGGTACTCAAGTATCAAGCTCTTATCGGATGCAGACACTTCACCGTCCCTATTTACATCCCCAAAAATAATTCCCTTTGTATTGAGTGCTTTTGTTTCAACAACACCACCGTTTATATCTTTTACTCTTACCTTATATGAATGTTTGCCGATATTTGGCGGCAGTAAATAGCTCGTTGCAGTGCCGACACTGATAAACTCCCCATTATCTATACTTATTGCATATTCAGTTGCATCTTCATGAGGATCCCAAGAAAGCCTGATGTTTGTACCATCTGATGTTACCTTGAAATTCTGAGGGGGTGTTAGAAGTTTTACATTGACTGACATAGAGCTTGAACTGGGACCATTTACTGTAATGGTTACTATTCCATTTTCACCTGAAAAACTCTTACTGTTGGAAGGGGTGGTATTCGGTCCAAATGTGTTGTTTCCATTAGCTCCATTATGGTATAAGTACGGAAAGACAGGAAGTCCATCCGAAGATACATATGCAACACCTGCAGGTTCTACTTTGATTTTTGATAAATAACTTGGTGCTTCTTTCACATGCCAAACTGCAATACCACCTGGTGCATAAGTATCCAGACCGGAATCAAAGCCGGTTAATTGCCTGTTTTCTACAAGAAAATACTCTTTACGATTATCTTCACAAGGTATAGGGATTTTTAAAACATTGTACTGTCCGGGAGTTGTGGGGGCTGTTGTCGGCAAATACGTTAGTACTTAAAAAAGTAAGTGACAATATAAGTACTGTGATTAAAGCTGAAAGTTTTCTTAACATTTAATTAAAGCCTCCTTATAAATTAATAAATCAAATAATACCAAAAATAATTACCAAAAATCAATATATTTTACAAAAAAAGATTAAATTTGGATTAAAAATATACCGTGAATTAAGTAAATAATATATTGTATTATTGTGAAATATAGTATAAATTTAGGAAAAATGGTATAATTAGCAATACATTAAAATTACGGATGAACTATACATGTTCTTGGTATTCTGTTGTGTTAAAGTTCATCTAAAAAAAGAGAGGGGATAGGTAAAATGATTTTGAAAAACAGAAGAAAGAAAAGCCACTTAACGACATCAATTATACTGGTAATTGCAATATTGCTCAGTTATATGGGATTTTCAAGTAGTTTTGCGAATGTGAGCAATCCTATAGAATCAAAATATTATGGGGATTTAAATGGAGATGGCTTTATAGACTCGATTGACTTAGCACTAATTAAGTCGTATCTTTTAGGGAAAGATGTTATGATAAGCATGGAAGCTGCAGACATTAATATAGATAGTAATATAGATTCAATTGACCTTGCAAACTTAAAACTCATAATACTAGAAAATCGTACTCCTCAGCCTATAGAGGAAAAAAATACAATTTTGCTGCCTAGGGTAGGATTAAATGCTATGATTCAGACAACTGAAAAATACTATGATGAATGGAAGAAAACCTATATTGTAAAAAATCCATACACTCAGGATTTACAGTATTATGTGTGGTATAGTGGTCAGTCATACAATCCGAATAATCCTCCTCCAGGAGCAGGAGTGGCAGTTACTGTTTCAGAAGCTCAAGGATATGGAATGCTTATTACAGCTTTGATGGCAGACTATGATAACGGGGCAAAGGATATTTTTGACGGGCTTTATCGTTTTTATAAAGCACACCCAAGTTCTATTGGTCCCAATTTGATGGCATGGCAGCAGGCGGATAATGGTAAAAAGATTTTTGATTGTGAGAATGACGGATATAATGCCACTAATACCCCGGATTCTGCAACAGACGGAGATATAGATATTGCATATGCTCTTCTTCTTGCAGATGCAAAGTGGGGAAGTAGTGGCGAGATAAACTATAAAAAGGCCGCATTGGCAATTATTAATGATATTATGACATATGAGGTCAACAAGAAAGATTGGACATTACAGTTAGGCTCCTGGTGCAGTACTTGTGATTATAACGATGATTATTATACGGCAACAAGATGCTCTGATTTTATTATGCAACAGCTTAAAGTATTTGCTGAAGTGACAGGTAACAATAACTGGAATAAAGTAATAGATGCTTCATATTCTATTGCATTAAATATGGTGAAAGGTAATGGATATAACACTGGTTTGTTACCGGATTTTGTAATTAAGAAAAGCAATGGTACATATGCTCCAGCTTATGAATATTTCCTTGAGGGTGAAAATGATGACGATTATGCATATAATTCATGTCGTACACCTTGGAGATTTGCAACAGATTATATTATGACAGGGGACCAAAGGGCAAAGGAAATTCTTGATATGCAAAATAACTGGATTAAGAAGTCTACAGGAGGCAATCCCGACAAAATAATGGGAACCTATGACCTTAAAGGAAACCCTCTGGTTAATTATAATGATACATGTTTTACACTACCGTTCTTATTAGCGGCAATGTGTCAGGACAAATCGGTTGCAAATGCCCAAGAATGGGTTGACGCACTTTGGGCTGCTTCATCTGATACCGAAATCTATGATTATTATGGAGATAGTATAAAAATGCTGACTCTCATTACTGCAAGCGGAAAGTGGCTAAAGCCCTGATTGGTGATACTTGAGAAAATAAGGTAATATTTATTTACAATATACACATAAATGAACTATTATATAATAGAAGGTAAACATATATTAATTTGCAGGAGGATATAACATTGACAATAACTAAGAAGATTTTTGGAAAAATGCCGGATGGTACGCAAGTAGATATTTATACCTTGAAAAATTCAAACAATATGTCTGTAGATATATTAAACTACGGAGGAACTATTGTTTCTATTCTCATGCCGGATAAAGACGGGAAGATTGCCGATATTGCCTTGGGATTTGATGACATTAAGAGCTATATGGAAAATGATGCATATGTGGGAGCGTTAATTGGAAGACACGGAAATCGTATTGAGAATGCCGAATTCGAATTAAACGGAAAAGTATATAAACTTGTGAAGAATGATGGCAATAACCACCTTCATGGCGGTACAATAGGGTTTCATAATGTAGTATGGGATGCTGAAATACAAGAAGAAAACGGAGTTCAAAAGTTAGTTTTGACTCATACTAGTCCTGACGGTGAAGAAAATTACCCCGGAAATCTCAACGTAAAGGTAGAGTACTCACTTTCAGAAGATAATGAATTGAAAATAGACTACACTGCGGTTTCTGATAAGGACACGGTTGTAAACCTTACAAACCATGCATATTTTAACCTATCAGGACATGACTCCGGAGATGTTTTGAAACATCAGATTTATATTAATGCAGACAAATTTACCCCTGTAAATGATGAATGTATTCCTACAGGAGAAATTCGTGATGTTAAAGGTACTGTAATGGACTTTACTAAATTGAGCAGTTTTTCCCAAGGGATTTTCAGTGATGATGAGCAGATTGTATACGGTCAAGGTTATGACCATAACTGGGTGCTGAATACAAATGGAAATATAAATGAAGTTGCCTGTGAGCTGTATGACCCTGAAAGCGGCCGTGCAATGCAGGTATTCACAACAAAACCGGGCATGCAGTTCTACTCCGGAAACCACTTAAGTGAAAAAGTACATTTGATTGGGAAAAATAGCACTGTTTACAATAAGAGAGCAGGACTTTGTCTTGAAACACAGTTTTTCCCAAATGGAATGAAACATAAAAATTTTCCTTCACCAATTCTTAAAGCCAACGAAACATATCATTATGTAACAATATATAAGTTTTTAAATAAATAAAATCAAAAAAGCCCCTGAATAATCAGGGGCTTCATTTTACTTGTAATTATGAAAATTACCTTCTGTTAAATCCGCCATTAAAGCTTTTCTGTGATGCCTTCTTAGCTCTTCTGCAATCAGGACATCTAGCTGGTTCATTAGTAAATCCTTTTTCAGCATAGAATTGTTGTTCGCCAACCGTAAATGTAAAAGTTGCACCGCAATCTTTACAAGTAAGAGTCTTATCTTCCATGGGTATACCTCCTAAAAAATTTTATTGCTGAGCATATAAGAACTTAAACATTACGGAACAAAAAGAATGTTATGAATCAGTATAAGAAATTATAAGCTTTGCACTTTCATTATACACTTTGGTATAATAATAAGCAATAGAATTAATATAATTTATGTAAAAAAATTACATAAAAGAATCTAAATGGATTTTGGGACCACTAAGAAATACTTAATTTACAATATTTCCACAGTAATTAAGCTATTTTATAAAAAATATTTAAAATTAAATTTTTCCTATTGACAAAAGTAACATTGTACCGTAAAATATCAAATGTGTCTTGCGGGACATAATAATAAATGGTGGGTATAGCTCAGTTGGTTAGAGCGCCAGATTGTGGCTCTGGAGGCCGTGGATTCGAATTCCACTATTCACCCCATATTTAAAAAAGCCGATAAATTTATTTTATCGGCTTTTTTACTACTTGTCAGAGTTATTATTGTTATACTCAATCATTAAGTCGGGATTATGTTTTTTTCCCATCTTGTGTCTTGCTTTGCGATTTTCAACAGTATCAAATATTATTGAAAAATCGTAGTCAGGTGGATACAACTCACTGGCAGGCACGTGGAGCTTTATTCTTTTGTGAGGGATAAGCTTTTTTTGGCCTTTAATCTGAACACCTATTTTGCCATACTCATTGGCTTTTTGATAGACCAAACCCAATTCTTTCTGGGGGAAGACCATAACACTGTCTCCTATGTTAAATTTGTTGCTTCGGTTTTGAGGTACAGATTTTTTTGGAGTTTCCTTAATTAACACAGGAGAGCCTTGGCCTGACATAATTTCAGTTTGCTTTTCCTTTTCGATAGCCCTTAAGAAAGATTCATGACTTTCTCGGATATAAGTTTTGCCGATGCTGTACTCCTTATAGGCAGCCTCATAAGCAAGTCTGAGAAGATGGGCAGGAAAACCTAGCCTTTTTGCAATGTACAGGGCACAGCTTTCTCCGGCTTCACCAATTTCAAGTTTATATAATGGTTTTAGACTCTCTTTGTCAAAAGCCATTCTAGCATTAACAAGTCCGGGTGTATTTCTAGCATAGTCTTTTATTTCAGGGTAATGAGTAGTTGCCACAAAGAGGCAGCCTTTGTTTTTTAGTTCTTCCAGAATTGCTGTGGCTATACCCATTCCTTCTGCAGGGTCGGTTCCTGAGCCTACCTCATCCAAGAGGATAAGACTTTCTCTCGTAGATTGCTTTAGAATATCATTAATGGTTGTTATGTGTGCTGAAAACGTTGATAAATTTTCTGTAATGCTCTGACCATCGCCAATATCACACAAAATCACATTATGCATTGAAAATACACTTCCCGTTTCAGCAGGAACATGAAGTCCGCTTTGAGCCATAATTGAAAGCAATCCTACAGTTTTAAGGGCAACAGTTTTACCTCCTGTATTTGGGCCTGTTATAACAACTCCTCTGGTTTTATTACCGATTTCAAAGTCAAGAGGTACACATTCTGACTGATTGAGAAGAGGATGCCGTCCGGATTTAATAGAAATCCTGCGGTTTATATGGATTTCAGCTGCATTTGCCTTCATTTGAGCAGAAAGTTTGGCCTTGGCAAAATAAATATCTAAAGTTTCCATAATATCCACATTGGTTTTAATCACCGGTAATTGCTCATCTACTAATGAGGTCAGAGTATATAGGATTTTTCTTTCCTCATTCTCTTCTTCAACAGTAAGGTTTGATATATCATCCTGTAGTTTGCGAACAACAGAAGGCTCTATAAAACATGTTCCTCCTGTAGCCGAGGTTTCTATCAAAGAACCTGCTACCATGTTTTTATATTCTTTTCTAACTGGCAGCACAAAATGCCCATTCCTCATAGAAACAAAACTGTCTGCAAACCATTCCTTTTTACCTCTTAAAATACTTTCGAGTTTAGAGCGTATTTGCTGATGGGCATTATCCTTTTTCCTACGTATATCTTTCAGTTTTGGTGAAGCAGAATCATCAACGCGACCATTTCTTATTGAACCCTCAATTTCTTCACACAAGTCGTTAAGAGCATCTATTGAGTTTCCATAATAAGCAATATCATTCCCAAGGCTTTCTGCCCTTTTTAGATATGATTTCATGCGTCGGCAAGCCAGAAGAAACTGTGAGACTTCTTCAAATTGTTCAGGAACAAGCATCGCTCCTTTGGCACATAAATCAAGAATTTTATCAAGCTCGTTCATTGAAGAGAGAGGGGGAGTACCCAAGCTTTCAAGAAGCCTCTTTGAATCAGTGGTTTCCTTCATTCTTCTTTTACATTCACTTTCGCTCATATATGGTTCAAGCAGTGAAAGTTTATCTTTAGCTTTCTGGGAAACGGCATTTTCCACAAGCATTTCAATTATTTTGTTAAATTCAAGTGTTATAGCATATTTGTTCATAATTATCCTCCTGTTATTAGCAGGCAGATAGGTGTGTCCAATCTGCGTGAAAATTTATTTTAATTAATGGGACACGAGCCATATATATACGTTCACCAGAACAAATTAAAAAGCGTAACAGGAACAAACCCGTCACGCTTTGCTAAAATCATTTGAATACGGCTAATAACTATATATTAGTAAAAATGGTTTTGAAGCATATCTGTAATGTACTGAACGTACGAAGCAGGTGTCCTAAGATACCAAAATAAAGGTATCTGTAATAAAAAAGGTACACTAAATAAACAGGATTACGACCTGTTTAAGAAAAGAACCTTTTACAACTATTTAGTTGTTAATCACCTTTACAGATAATACTGACATCAAAACTTTCCTTCCATGTTAAAATTTACTTCATGATAGCATATGCCATTTAAAGTTGTCAAGGAACTAAAGAGTAATAATAAAAAACTCTTTTAACAATAAAGTTAAAAGAGTTTTGGTGACCCATCGGCGATTCGAACGCCGGACACCTTGATTAAAAGTCAAGTGCTCTGCCAACTGAGCTAATGGGTCAAATGGCTGGGATGGCTGGACTCGAACCAACGAAATGCCAGAGTCAAAGTCTGGTGCCTTACCGACTTGGCTACATCCCAACGTCAAGCGCAAAACCTATTATAAAGGGGTTTGCACTTTTTGTCAAGCATTATCAAAAAAAATATTTTTAATATTTTTTAACTTTAAAATCCTGTGTTGCTATATCAATAAGTTTAAGGTCTTTATTTCTCTCTTCTGCCATACGTATAGACCATTCATTCTCAAATAGAATTGAATTTCTTCCTTCTTTATCCTCAACAATAATTGATGTACTTGGCAAATTTAATTTTCTGGGATCAAGACCTTCATTTTCAATCCACCTTGCGTGTCTAAAAGGAAGATTCTGAACACGAAGGGAAACACCGTATTCATTTTTTAGTCTGTACTCAAGAACTTCAAACTGCAAGGCACCTACAACACCTATAATCAGAGCTTCAATACCTATGTCAATCTGTTTGAATACCTGTATGGCGCCTTCCTCAGATAATTGGTCAATTCCTTTAATAAATTGCTTTCTCTTCATTGTATCTGCAGGAGATACTCTTGCAAAAAATTCGGCAGGGAAGATAGGAATACCTTCAAACCTTACATTGCCATTTCCTTGATATAATGTATCACCCAGATTGAAAATGCCCGGATCAAACAAACCAATTATGTCACCTGGATATGCTTCTTCCACGATAGTTCTTTCCTGAGCCATAAACTGCTGCGGCTGTGAAAGACGTACATCTTTTCCTGTATTTACATGCTTTACGGTCATACCTTTTGTGAACTTTCCTGAGCATACCCGTAAAAAAGCAAGCCTGTCCCTGTGAGTGGGATTCATATTTGCTTGTATTTTAAATATAAAACCAGAGAACTTGTCGCTTTCAGGATCAATTTCACCATTGGAAGTTGCCTTGACTCCAGGTGAAGGCGCTAATTCCAAAAAGGATTCAAGGAATGGCTGAACACCGAAATTTGTCATGGCACTTCCGAAGAACATAGGAGTCAACTCTCCGCTGCGAATTTTTTTCTTGTCAAACTCGTCTCCGGCCAAATCCAAAAGCTCTATATCCTCACAAAGCTTCTCGTGGTAATGACTTCCAAGAAGGTCAGCAAATATCTTATCATCAACTTTACCGACTGTTGATGATACTTGGGTTTGTCCATGTGAACCGCCGTCAAAAAGCTCTATTTGCGAAAGCTTTCTGTTATATATACCTTTAAAATCACCTTCTGTACCTATAGGCCAGTTCATAGGATAGGAGCGGATTCCCAAAACCTGTTCGATTTCTTCCATAAGCTCAAAGGGGTCCTTGCTGGCACGGTCCATTTTATTTACAAATGTAAATATGGGAATACCCCTCATTTTGCAAACATGAAATAGTTTAATTGTTTGTGCTTCCACACCTTTGGCACCGTCAATAAGCATGACTGCACTATCAGCGGCAACAAGAGTTCGGTAAGTGTCCTCACTGAAATCCTGGTGACCAGGTGTATCCAATATATTGATACAATAGCCGTTATATTCAAACTGCATTACACTTGAAGTAACTGATATTCCTCTTTGCTTTTCAATCTCCATCCAGTCGGACACAGCGTATTTATTGGCTTTTCTTGCTTTAACAGAACCTGCAAGTCGTATAGCTCCTCCATAAAGTAGAAGTTTTTCGGTTAAAGTGGTTTTTCCTGCGTCAGGGTGAGAAATAATAGCAAAAGTTTTTCTGCGAGATACTTCTCTTTTTATTTCATCTTTTAAATCAGGCATCTTTTATAACCTCTCGAAATTCTATTAATAACCACGTTTCATTGTATATTATAGCCTTGTTACTGTCAAATAGTAATGAATATTAGAAAATTGTTTTACAATATCTAAATTTGTGTTAAAATTTACCAAAGACTTTCAAATGGTAGCTTAATTGTTGAAAGGGTATTTAAAAATTCTTATAAAATAGTATAATTAGGTAAACGTTATATAAAGTCATGTACAATAAAGGATTCGGAGGTTTTGAATGAGCAACGGTCAAATATTTATTACAATAAAGAATCAAAATTATGAATTGGAAGAAAGCATTACTTTACTGGAGTTAAGCAAACGTTTTAAAAAGGAATACGTATCCACAATTGTTGCGGCGAGAGTTAATAATGATATTAAGGAACTTAGCTTTAGAATAAAAGAAAACGCTGATATAAGTTTTATAGATTTAACCGATGAAGACGGAATGAGAATTTACAGGAGAAGTTTGTATTTTATATTTATCATGGCAGTTCATGATGTTTTTCCTGATAGAAAAGCAGTGATAAGCCATCCTATGAGCAATGGTGTTTACTGCGAAATAAACGGTAAGGATGAGCTCACTGAGGATGATATTGAGCTGGTCGAGAAAAGAATGAGAGAGATAGTATCTGAGAAAATACCCTTTGAAAAAAAGGAAATTTCAACAGAAAGTGCGAGAAAGCTGTATAAGGAAAATGGTAAACTAGATAAGTATGAAGTGCTGGAACACAGGCAGAAGCCATATGTTACTTTTTACAATTGCGGTGGCTATGAAGATTATTATTACGGGTACATGGTACCTGATACAGGATATATAAACTGTTTTGCACTAAAGTTTCATAAACCCGGCGTAGTTATCCAGTTTCCGACCAAGACAGACCCTTGCAAACTTCAGCCTTTTACTGAGCAGAAAAAGCTGTTTAATGTATTTATTGAATATAAAAAATGGGTGAGAATATTAGGTGTCGAGAACATTGGTTCACTTAATGAAATTGTAAGATCCGGTGAAATAGGTGATCTTATAAGAGTAAACGAAGCCCTGCATGAGAAGAAGATTGCGCAAATTGCAGATAAAATAACAAACAATGAAGAGGAAAAAAGAATCGTACTTATTTCAGGCCCATCGTCTTCAGGAAAAACAACATTTGCAAACAGGCTGGGTATACAGCTTAGGGTAAACGGTTTTGTACCAAGAACCATTTCCCTTGACAACTACTTTGTAAACAGGGACAAAACTCCTATAGATGAATATGGAGAATATGATTATGAGGCACTTGAAGCTATTGACATTGATTTGTTTAATGAGCATCTTTCCCAGTTGCTAAAAGGCAATGAAGTTGAAATACCGATTTATAATTTCGAGACAGGGTCCAGAGAGCCGGTAGGTAAAAGAATGGTTATGAAGGATAATAATATCCTTGTAATTGAAGGGATTCACGGTCTAAATGACAAACTTACCGAATTAGTGTCCAGTGAAGATAAATATAAAATCTATGTCAGTGCATTAACATCTATAAACATTGATGACCATAATAGAATACCGTCAACTGATACCAGAATCTTAAGGAGAATTGTAAGAGATAATCAATTTAGAGGGTGTTCTGCAATTAATACAATAAACAGGTGGCCTTCAGTACGGAGGGGTGAGGAGAAGAATATATTTCCTTTTCAGGAAAATGCAGACGTTATGTTTAATTCATCTCTTGTATATGAACTTTGTCTGCTAAAAGTATATGCAGAGCCTTTGCTCCTTAAACTTGGGCCTGATAATGAAAGATACTCAGAAGTGAAAAGGTTAATAGAGTTTTTGAGTTACTTCTTGCCAATAGATGAAAAAGATGTTCCCAATAATTCAATTGTAAAAGAGTTTATCGGTGGAAGTTGTTTCTTCTAAAAGCATTTAAAAGGCTGTTTCAAGGGTGTTCTGCCTTAAGGATGAGTGATTATCCTAAAAGTAGAGCAGCCGGAAACTATTTTGGGGATAATATTTGTAAAAAGTTTATAGAACCTATTGTTCCTACAAATTTACGGAGGAAGAACATATATGAATTATATTCAAAGCAGTCAGAACTCATCTATAAAGGAAATCAAGTCCCTGCATTTAAAAAAAAACAGGGATTCTCAGGGCTTATATTTTGTAGAGGGAATACGCTTTGTTAGTGATGCTATTGATAACGGACAGGTTATTTCAAAAATAATAATTTCTGATAAGCTAGAGGGCCTTAATGGTGGTAGTGAACTGATAGAAAAGGTTAAAAGTGTATGTAGCGACATAAGCCTTGTTCCTGAAAAATTGTTCAAAGAAGTCTCAGATACTCAGAACCCTCAAGGTATTCTTGCAGTTCTTAAAAAGAGTCATTTTGATTTTCAGAAGGTTATTGAGGAAGGCAGTTCGGTGGTAATATTGGATTGCCTCCAAGATCCCGGCAACGCAGGGACAATCATAAGAACTGCAGATGCCGCAGGAATTTCAGCAGTTCTTATGTCCAAGGGCTGTGTAGATCTTTATTCTCCCAAAGTTCTTAGATCTACAATGGGCTCTGTTTTTCATATTCCCATATTTGAAGGGTTGAATATTACAGAAACTATCCAAGTACTTAAACAAAAAGGTTACAAGGTAATAGCTTCTCATTTGTCAGGTAAAAACAATTATTTTCAAGAGGATATGACAGGCAGAAGTGCCATAGTTATAGGCAATGAGGCAAATGGTATTTCTGATGATACAGCTAATATGTCGGACAGTCTCGTGAGAATACCCATGCCAGGCAAGGCTGAATCATTGAACGCTTCCATTGCGGCCTCTATAATGATTTATGAAATTGTGAGACAGAAAGTTATATGATTTTAGTTATTAGTACTTGTAGAATTACCAAAATCCGTATATAATACTCTTAAATGGGAACGTTCCCATACTAATCGTTTCATGGAGGAATTATTGAACAATATTTTTGATATAGCGAGGATGGCAGGTGTATCAAAAACTACGGTTTCAAGGGTAATAAACAACCAGCCCGGTGTCAGGGAGGAAACCCGTATAAAGGTACAGGAAGCCATAAAAAAGCTAAATTACGTTCCGAATCATGTTGCCAGAAGTCTTGTTTCAAGAAAAACCGGGGTTATCGGAGTTGTCTTAAATGAATTTAATGCTTCTGTGTATCTCAAACTTGCAAATCATCTGGAAAAATACGCAGCTCAATATAATTACAATGTAGTTTTCTGCAGTTCAAACGACAATTACGATTCCAAATCCAGATATGTTCAGTATTTCACCGGAGGTGCTGCAGACGGGCTTATACTGTTTGGAAGTGACTCGAGAGACAGAGAGTTGGTTAAGCAAGTTCTTAAAACAGGCTTTCCATTAGTATTAATAGAGAATCACTTTAACAATATAAAGGTAAATAATATAATAATTGATAATTTTTCGGGAGCAGTAAATATTGTAAATTATTTGGTAGAGTTGGGTCATCGTAAAATTGCACACATTACCGGAAATAAAAATCACAAAGTTACGTTGGAAAGACTCAACGGTTATATAAAAGCCTTAGATAAAAACGGCATAGATTACAACAAGGAATACGTCATACATACAGATTCAGGTGAGCAAAGCGGATACAAATCTGCAGACAAATTGCTAAGATTAAAAGAGCCTCCCACTGCCATTTTTACTTTTAATGATATACAGGGATATGAGGTAATTCAAAGAGCATCCGAGTTGGGAATAAGTGTTCCTCAGGACTTATCAGTGGTTGGTTTTGATAATATTTACGATATACTAAAGTTTATACCGTCAAATATTCGGCTGACTTCTATGAAACAGCCCATGGACAAAGTGGCTGAGGCCGCAATACGTTTAATGATGACAAATATTGATAATATTAATGCACAACCTCAGATTATTTCATTTGAAACGGAAATATTTCATGGTACTTCTTGTTGTAAAATGAAATAGCTGAGGGAAACTTTATAAATTATTATTTTTTAGCATACAATGGGAACGTTCCCGTTGTATGCAAAGGAGGAAAATATGAGGTTTGGATATTTTGATCGACAGAACAGAGAGTATGTTGTTACAAGGCCTGATACGCCAACGCCATGGATTAATTACATAGGCAGCGGAAATTACGGGGGAATAGTTTCCAATACCGGAGGAGGGTACAGCTTCCATAAGGACCCTCAGAACCGCAGGGTAACACGATACAGATACAACAATATACCAATGGACAGACCCGGACGATACATTTATATAAGAAATAAAGATACCGGGGAGTACTGGAATCCTGGATACCAGCCTGTACAGAAAAAACTTGATAATTACAGCTGCCGTCACGGCTTGGGCTATACTGTTTTGACCGGAGAATATCAAGGGGTAATAGGAGAGGTTACATATTTTGTACCCGATGATAAGAACTTTGAATTATGGTTAGTCAAGGTATCTAATACTCGGAGCATAAAGCAGAATCTTCAGGTTTTTGCATACTCAGAATTCTGCTTCTGGGATGCAATCATGGATCAGCAAAATGTTGACTGGGTTCAACAGATTAATCAGGGCAGGTTCAATGATGGAATTATCACCTGGCATCCCCACCACATCAGTGACAACGCTGCTTTTTTTGCAACTGGTGAAAGGGTAAGCAGCTTTGATACCAATCTGGAAACTTTTATAGGAAAGTATAGATCCGAAAGTAATCCTATTGCAGTAGAACAGGGTGGCTGCAGCAATTCTATATCATACAGGACAAATGGAGTGGGGGCATTTTGCATCGATTGTGATCTTGGCCCTAATGAAGAGCGTGAATTAGTTTTTGTACTTGGGTTTGCAGAGGAAAGATCAGAAATAAAAAATGATATAAAGGAATATCTGCTGCCAGAAAATGCTAAGGCAGCTTTTGGCAGACTACAGAGTTCATGGGTTAATTATATATCCAAGCTCAGTGTTGAAACACCTGATGAGGATATGAATCTTTTCGTAAATATATGGAATCAGTATCAGTGTAAAACAACTTTTAACTGGTCAAGATTTGTTTCAATGTATCAACTTGGACTGGGAAGGGGTATGGGTATCAGAGATAGTGCTCAAGATACACTGGGGGTAATGCATACCATACCTGAGGAGGCAAAGGAACTTATAATAAAGCTTCTCAAATGTCAGTACACCGACGGAAGGGCATATCATTTGTTCTTTCCGCTTACAGGTGAAGGCGGACAGGGGGATGCTCCAGTCAAGAAATTCGACTGGTACTCTGATGACCATCTGTGGCTAATACTTGCTGTAAATGCATATATAAAGGAAACGGGAGATTTTGATTTCCTTAACATGGAAGTTCCATATAATGATAAAATTACTTCTCAGACAGTAATGGAGCATCTTGATAAAGCTTTGGAATTTACAAATAATAACCGTGGTCCTCATAATATTGCTTTGGCTGGCCGTGCTGATTGGAATGACACACTTAACCTTGATACAGGCAAGGGTGTTGCAGAAAGTGTATTTACGTCAATGCTTTATTGCAGAGCATTATTAGAAATGATTGAAATACTGGAATTCTTAAAAAAGACGGATATGATAGAAAAATACACCAACATGTATGAGGACATGAAGAAGGCAATAAATGATACTTGTTGGGATGGTGAATGGTACAAGAGGGCTTTTGATGATAACAGTCAGCCTCTTGGCTCAAAAGAAAATAAGTTCGGCAAAATATTCATTAACTCCCAGTCATGGGCAGTATTAAGTAAAGTAGCGGAAAACGGAAGAGAAGTGCAGTCACTGGAATCTGTTGAAAAGTATTTGAATTCCAAGTACGGGATTGTAACCATGTATCCTGCTTATACGGAGCATGATACCACAAAAGGCGGAGTAACCACATATCCTCCTGGAGCAAAAGAGAATGGAGGGATTTTCCTTCACACAAATCCTTGGGTAATGATTTCAGAGGTAATGCTTGGCAATGGAGACAAGGCTTATATGTATTACAATCAGATTTTGCCGGGCAAAAGAAATGATGACGCAGAGCTTTATGAGGTAGAGCCTTACGTTTATTGCCAGAATATTCTGGGAAAAGAACATCCACAGTTTGGAATAGGTAGAAATTCTTGGCTTTCAGGAACAGCTGCATGGAATATGGTGGCTTCCAGCCAATATATACTGGGAATAAGAGCAAACTATGATTCATTGACAGTTGACCCGTGCATTCCTTCAAGCTGGAAAGGTTTTAAAGCTACAAGAGTGTTCAGAGGTGCTACCTATAATATAGAGGTGCAAAATCCAAACAGAGTTTGTACAGGTGTAGCAAAAGTAATAGTAGACGGTGTTGAAACAGAAAAGATACCTGTGTTTGAGACCGGAACAGAGCACAATGTAGTGGTTGTAATGAAATAAGATAAGTAAAGGGTAGTTGTTGCAACACATAAAGTTTTTCTGTTTAACACTGGTACTCCCGTATAAAATTGTATCAATGATTGCTTCTTTAGATATTTGCAAGTGCTTATAGCGGCTCAGCTTAGGATATTTTACCGTCGCTCACATTCATCGTCCATGATTCATGGTTTCGCTAAAACCTACATCGTGATAGGTTTTCCGGTAAAATATCCTTGCTTCGCCTATAAACAACTGCAAATATCTTTAACCAAGCTTCCATTGATACAATTTATACTCCTGAGTACAGGTTAACATAAATTAAACTTAATATTGCAATAACTCCCTTTGCTAATTCCTTTCTTTTGAGCAAAATCCATAAATCAAAACCAATAATGAAATAATGAATTGAACTCCAAGAAAAAGTTTTATTATTGGATTTATATAGCATAACAACCCACTGAGGCCTTCACCGTATGTCGTGTGCATTATGTTTGAATCATGTAAAGTTATTAATGTCATCAATTCAAACATAGTTACAAACAACAGAGCGATTCCAAATTTAAGCATGGATAATCCCTTTTGGGATAAGCTGTTTACATATCTGGGAATATCAGCTCGTTCCACAAGGTCTATATGACAGTCACTGCACTTAGTATAACCTTTTTCATATTCTGCTTTACACAAAGGACAAATCATTATTGTAACCTCCTAAAGAGTTTATATTTCCATGGGAAGAAGAGTATTTTGTATTTATGTGTTATCAACATAAATAATTCTATTTAATGTATTCTTGTTTTCGTCAGAGTATCCGCTATCCATAAGAATATCAATACTTGTCTTGTAATCAATAAACCCTCTGGAAATAATAATGCCTTTTTGTATAAGAATATTCTCAACCTTTAATATATTTTTCCAGAACTGTTTTGATTCTGCCACATCTATTTCTTTGCCATTTTTAAACTTCAGAATATAGTGAAGGTGAACTTTTGAAATAGATTTTCTATTGTATGAACAGTAAACCGCGGCATTGCTTATATCCTTCCAGCTGTATGTTTGTGTTTTAAGGATAAAACCATTACTTGACTTTATTTCATTCTCATTTACCTTAGAATATGTAAAAAACATCTGGGTTGATATTACTAAGAAAATAACAGAAATAATCATAAAGACTTTCTTAATTCCCAATCGAGTTATGATTTTATATATTGTGGCAGGATAACAACCTGTTTCTTCACGAGAAATAATTAAAAAACATAAAACTAAACCATACAGGACAAAAACCCATTTCAGTAAACTTGAACGAACAAACAGTAAATCTCCAGTCAACATAAATGTTTTTTCTTGAATAAAATTATAGAGATTGTAAAGGATAGCTAAAATTATAGAAATCAGTGCACCTGTAAATATACATTTTAATCCAAAACTAACTTTTTCTGCAGTAACCATGAAAACCTCTTATGTTAATAATATTTCCCAATCATTATATATTCTGGAATAATTGTAGTCAAATATAAACATGCAAAATTCTTCCTTGATTGTTTTGTACTAAATTGCTATAATACCTTTATATATGTGGTTTTAATAATATAATACAATAGCAATGATGGAGAAAAGTAAGCAAGAGACGAATACTTCAGAGAGAAGGTATCATCGGCTGAAAGTACCTTTATTATGCGACTTGCCCAAGTTCCCTCCGAAGCTGCAACTTTGAACCGTGATATGCTTTTATATCATTTGTAGAGGTTGCCGGTTAAAAGCCGTTACATTAAAAGAGAGTCCGGGTAAATTTATCCGGAAATCCGGGTGGTACCGCGAAGATATCCTTCGTCCCTTTATTGGGGGCGAAGGTTTTTTATTTTGTGACAGTAAGTAATGAAAGGAGATAATAAGGTGATTGAAAAAATCAGTATTTTAAGAGATACTGCCATAGGCAGAATCAAGGAAGCCACCAGCAGCGCAGAGGTAGAAGAACTCAGAGTAAAGCTGCTGGGTAAAAAAGGTGAATTGACTGAAATGCTAAAGGACCTCAAGAATATGGATATTGAGGAAAGAAAGCAGTTCGGACAGGAAGCTAATGCATTGAAAAACGAATTGACTGAGATAATTGAAGCAAAATTCAAGGAGCTTAGTGCAAATGATGTAAAGAAGTCTTTATCAAGCGGGTCAAACTTTGATATTTCTTTACCTGGTACTAACTTTAAACTTGGTTCTCTGCACCCTGTAACTATTGTACAAAAGGAAATAGAAAGAATATTTACCGGAATGGGCTTCAATATAGTTGATGGTCCTGAGGCAGAAGAAGAATTCTTCAATTTTGAAGCATTAAATATACCAAAACATCATCCTGCTAGAGACATGCAGGACACATACTGGTTGGAAAACGGTTCTTTGCTGAGAACACATACATCTCCATGCCAGGTCAGAGCAATGCAGAAGTACGGAGCACCTCTCAAGGTAATTGCTCCAGGAAGATGTTTTAGAAATGAAAGTACTGATGCTTCTCATGAAAATACATTCTTCCAGTTGGAAGGAATGATGATTGACAAAAACGTTTCAATTGCAAATCTTATTTATGTAATGAAGCTGCTTTTGTCAGAAGTATTCCAGAGAGATGTTAAAATCAGGCTTAGACCAGGGTTCTTCCCGTTCGTTGAACCGGGCTTTGAACTTGACTTAAACTGTATGATTTGTGGCGGAAAAGGTTGTCCTACTTGTAAGCATTCAGGTTGGATAGAATTACTGCCTTGCGGAATGGTTCATCCAAATGTACTCCGCTACGGTGGCATTGACCCTGAAGAATATACAGGTTTTGCATTCGGACTTGGACTTACAAGACTTGCAATGATGAAATATGGAATAAGCGATATCCGTGTTCTTAATTCAGGTGATTTAAGAGCTATGGAGCAATTTTCAGTAAGATAGGAGGGAAAAAGGTTGAAAATATCATTAAACTGGCTTAAAGATTATGTTGATTTGGAAGGCATTGATATAAAGGAATTATGGTATAGGTTTACTATGTCCACAGCTGAAGTAGAAAATGTGGAGTTTGTAGGACAGGACATAAAAAATGTAGTTGTAGCGAAGGTTTTAAGCGTAGTTCCTCATCCTGAGTCCAAAAAGTTGAAAATTACACAAGTAGATTCAGGAGATGGTGTAATTCAGATTGTTTGCGGAGCTCCTAATGTGGCAGAAGGAATATTAGTACCTTTGGTAAAAATTGGTGGTTCTGTAAAGAAAATACCAAAAATTGGAAAGGCAAAACTTGTGGGAGTTGAAAGTTTTGGTATGCTGTGTTCTGCATCAGAGTTGGGAATCAGCGATGATCACAGCGGACTTTTGGTTCTGGAGGGTGATTATGCACCGGGAACTGACATTAAATCAATAATTGACATTGATGATGTAATTATTGAGATAGATAACAAGTCCCTTACTAATAGACCTGACCTGTGGGGACACTATGGAATTGCCCGTGAAATAGCAGCTATTTACGGTAGAGAACTGAAGCCAATGAACCTTGATAATCTGGAAGGATCCAAGGATAAGGCAAAACTAGACATAAGTGTTGAGGATACAGAGAAATGCCTTAGATATTCAGGACTCAAAATTGATGGAGTTAAGAAACTGGAAACTCCTCTGAATATGAAGGTAAGGCTTTTTTACTGCGGAATGAGGTCAATATCTCCCTTGGTTGATTTAACCAATTATCTTATGCTTGAAATGGGACAGCCCATGCATGCATTTGACAGCAGACAGGTTGAAAGCGGAATAGTAGTCCGTTCAACAAAAGAAACTACTTCATTTAAAACACTGGATGGAGTAGAGAGAAAGCTGCCGGAGGATGTACTGCTTATTTGTACAAAGGAACGGCCTGTTGCAATAGCTGGTATAATGGGTGGGGAAAATTCAGAAGTACTTGAAGATACCACTTCAATATTACTGGAATCAGCTACTTTTGAGGGTTCATCCATCAGAAAAAGCTCAACAAAAATAGGACTTCGTACTGAAGCAAGTGCAAGGTACGAAAAAATGCTTGACCCCAATATGACAGTTCAGGCAATTCAAAGGTTTGTAAAACTCCTCCGCGACATGCAGCCTGATATACAGTTTGCTTCAGCCTTAACGGATGTTTATTGTAATAAGCTTGAACCAATTGATATAGAAATAACCAAACCGTATATTGACAAATATATCGGAAACACTCTATCTACCGAAAAAATGGTTGAGATACTCCGGGCTTTGGAATTCAAGGTTGACGTGGACGGAGATACTTTTAGAATAAAAGTTCCTACTTTCAGAGCAACAAAGGATATAACTATAAAGGTAGATATAATAGAAGAAATAACAAGAGTTTTTGGTTATGATAACATTCAGCCTAAAACCCTTGATATTGCTTTAAAACCGCTGCAATATAATGAAGAAAGACTTCTTGACCACAAAGTAAAGGAAATACTTTCAGAAAGGTTTGGTGCTTCTGAGGTCAACAGCTATATATGGTATGACAATATTTTTAATTCAAGAGTAGGTATTGAAACAAATGCACAGGTAAAGGTTCTAAACCCACAGGCACATGATTCTAATACTTTGAGAGATAGCATGGTTCCGGGAATGCTTTCATTTGCTGAAAAAAATGAAAAGACTTATGACGATTTTTCATTGTTTGAAATTGGAAGTGTATTCAGTGCTGCAACTCCAAAGGATAAGTGTGAACAGCACAAGAATATATGTGTTTTGCTAGCCAGCAAGCTTAAAAGTGAAGACGAGCTTTTCTATGAATTGAAAGGAATGCTTTCATTTATTGCTAAAACTTTAAAAAACGTAGATTTAGAGTTTACAGCAAGTACTAGTGAACATAACTGGGTTCATCCTATGAAATCAGTGGATGTAAGCTTTAACGGAAACCTGATGGGATATATTTCGGTAGTTCACCCTATGATAAAGAAAAACATCGGTAAAAAATTAAACATTGCTGTGCTTGAGATAAACAGAGATGTTCTTCAGAGCATCGAGCAAAAACTGGTTAAATACAAGGAACCGTCAAAATATCCGGAAGTTCGTCTTGACTACAGTTTCTTGGTTGACAATAGTGTAACATTTGACAAGCTCATGCAGGACATCAGAGGTTTCAAATCAAAGATACTAAACGGTTTTGAGTTTGTTACTATATACAACGGAAAAGGTTTGCCGGAAGGAAAGAAAAGTATGACCTTCAGGTTTGTAATCGGTTCAGCGGAAAAAACTCTTTCCAGCGATGAAATAAATGAGTTTGCAAAGAGTCTGCTGGATTATATGGCTGGAGTTGGTTATACACTCAGATAAGAATTCAGTAATTATGGATATCAGTTACTAAAAATTAAAGCACATTAGCAAAATACCTTATTTATATTGGTTTTCAGCTAATGTGCTTGTTTTTATTTATACATTTTATTGTTGATTTTTCAATTGATTTTCATAGGCTTCAATCATTCTCTTAACCATTTGTCCACCGATAGGGCCACCTTCAGAGCCGTTCTGTCTTGCTGTTAAATCGCCCTTATAGTGGTCGTTGTTCTCTTTGGTAAACTGTGTTCTGCCTATTTCAGCAGCACATTCCATCTTAAACCTGGTAAGAGCTTCCCTGCTGCCTTCCACAAGTGGTGTTTTAGGTCTCGACATAATAATTCTCCTTTTTTATATTATTAACGGAAATATTCCGTTTAAATGTATTTTTATCAACAACGCAGATTTTTTTACATGCAAATATTACTAGATTTGCTTCAAAAAATATTTCATTTTATTATAAAAAAAGGAAATAAAACTTTTATTTGCTAGTCCCAAATGTTATACTAGTAAAGATAAAATTCTTTAGCATAAAAGAGCAATTTAGGAGGATACTTATGGAAAGAGTAACATTTGACAGCTCCAAAGCTTCCAGCTTTGTAAGCGATTACGAGATTAACTATTTCGAAGGCTACGTAGAACAGGCACATAAAATGCTTCACGAAAAAAACGGCCCAGGAAATGATTTTCTGGGTTGGGTTGATTTGCCATTAAATTACGATAAAGATGAATTTGCACGTATAAAAAAGTCAGCTGAAAAGATAAAATCCGATTCTGATGTGCTGATAGTTATCGGAATTGGTGGTTCATACCTTGGGGCAAGAGCAGCAATAGAAATTCTTTCACATTCTTTTTACAATATGCTGCCAAAAGATAAAAGAAAAACTCCTGAAATATACTTTGTAGGAAACAATATCAGTTCAACTTACCTTTCTGACCTATTGGAATTAATAGAAGGAAAGGAAGTATCGGTAAATGTTATATCAAAATCAGGTACAACAACTGAACCTGCAGTTGCTTTCAGAATATTCAAGGAATACATGGAAAACAAGTATGGCAAGCAGGAAGCACAGAAAAGAATATATGCTACTACAGACAAGGCAAGGGGAGCTTTAAAGAAACTTGCTGATGAAGAAGGCTACGAGACATTTGTAATACCTGATGATGTAGGCGGCAGATTTTCAGTTCTGACAGCTGTTGGACTTCTGCCAATTGCTGTATGCGGTGCAGACATTGACATGATTATGAAGGGAGCTCTTGACGCATACAACCAGTACAAGGACTTTGATTTTAAAAACAATGATTGTTACAGATATGCAGCTGCAAGAAACGTACTTTATAACAAGAATAAAACTATTGAAATTATGGTTAACTATGAGCCATCACTTCATTTCTTTACAGAATGGTGGAAGCAGCTTTACGGAGAAAGTGAAGGAAAGGATCAGAAGGGCATTTTCCCTGCAGGAGTTGATTTCACAACAGACCTCCATTCAATGGGACAATATGTACAGGATGGTTTGAGGAACCTTTTTGAGACTGTTATAAATGTTGGTAAGGCTAAGAAAAGCATAACAATAAAGGAAGATAAGGACAATATTGATGGTCTTAACTTCCTTGCAGGAAAAGAAATGGCTTTTGTTAACAATAAAGCTTTTGAAGGAACACTCCTTGCACATACAGATGGCGGAGTTCCTAATCTTATTATTAATGTTCCTGAACTTAATGAATATTACTTCGGAAACCTTGTATACTTCTTTGAAAAGGCTTGTGGAATAAGCGGGTATCTTCTTGCTGTAAATCCGTTTAACCAGCCAGGTGTTGAGGCATACAAGAAAAATATGTTTGCTCTCCTTGGTAAGCCTGGATATGAGGAGCAAAAGAAAGAACTGGAAGCAAGACTTGGTAAGTAAATTATATAAATTTTAACTCTAAATCAAAGGGTTGTTGCAAAAGTAGTTTTAGCCTGTACTGGTAGTATAAATTACATCAATGAAAGATTGAAAATAATCATTGATATGATTTGATACTAGAGTGCCTGGGTTGAAACAGGGGGATTTTTCCTTTTGCAGCAGCCTTTTTTGTTAAGTATCTAAAGTATATTCACATTGTTTAAAGCTAAGTATATAATTTAAGCAATAATAGGACATTAAGGAGATTACAATGGATAAATCAATAAAGCTAAAAATATCGGAAAACAAAAAAGTAAAAGGTGCAATATCTGATTTTACAATATCGTACTCCTCCAAAAAAACGGACAACAAAAGTGTCAGTAATAAAATAATATCAGCACTTAAAGGCAATGAAAATATAATTGTTGAAATAGACAGTTCACTGATGACTTTGGATGAGGATAAAAAGATTTACTTACTTGGACGTCTGACAGCTGCTTTAGAGAATCTGAATATGAACTATATAGTAAACAAGGTTCATTACGACAAAAAACGTTCATTCTTATCTGTTCCCATTGAGAGTAAAAAAGTTGAGGGCTTGAAAATCTATATTTTAGCTGACGAAAACATTTGGAGAAATGAACAATTCACAGAAATGATTCCTGAGTATGGAGTAAGGTACTATATTTCAAGGGGATTTAGTGATTTAGAAACCTTTTCTAAAGAAGATGAAGAAGAACGTAGTAACAAGTGCAGTATGGTTATTTTTGATCATATAATGCTCGGAAGTATGGGAATAAATACTTCAAAAAGTTTTGAAGAATTAAAAAGTATGTTGGATGAAAACATACTGTAACAAGCTCCTTACCGTTTCACATTGACTGTGTATAAAAAAACTGCTATTGTTAATTTATATATATTTGGCTATACGTAATAATATTTGGAGGTTTACCATGAATTATGAAGCTGCATTGGAATATTTACATGGTACCCTAAAGTTTGGCAGTATATTCGGACTTGACAGAATTACCAAACTTTTGGATTTAATGGGTAATCCCCATAAAAAGCTAAAGTTCATCCATGTTGCTGGAACAAATGGCAAGGGTTCTACTACAGCATTTATCAGCAACATTTTAATTGAGGCTGGATACAGGACAGGCATGTTTACATCTCCGTATATTCAAAGATTTACAGAAAGAATTAAAGTTGACAATACTGAGATATCAAATAATGAACTGGCTGAGCTGGTTTTAAAAATAAAGGGAAAAGTTGAAGAAATGGTAAGCAGTGGATTTGAACATCCCACAGAATTTGAAATTATAACGGCTGCTGCTATGGAGTATTTTTACATAAAAAAATGTGAATTTGTTGTATTGGAAGTAGGCCTTGGAGGTATTGTAGATTCTACTAATGTAATAGATTTGCCGGAAGTATCGGTTATTACTACAATAAGTATGGATCATACAGATAGATTAGGAGATACTCTTGGGGAGATTGCGTTCCATAAAGCAGGTATAATAAAGCAAAATGGGTTGGTGGTGCTTTATCCTCAGGAGAAAGAAGCCGAAGAAGTAATAAACAAAGTTGCTAAAGATAAAAACGCAAAAGTACATTATGTAGATTTTTCAACTATATCCGAAAAATCTTTTGGTTTAGAAGGACAGATATTTGATTATAAAGACTATGAAAACATAAAAATCGGTTTATTGGGTGATCACCAAATCAGAAATGCTGTTGTTGCAATTGATACTTGTGAACTTTTACGTAATAAAGGATTTGCTATTACACATAGGAATATATTGGATGGTTTGAGAAAAACTGTTTGGCCCGGCAGGTTGGAAATAATCTGCAAAAACCCTTTAATTATGATAGATGGTGCACATAACCTTGAGGGTGGTCAGGCTCTGAATTCCGCAATTGATAAGTATTTTACTCAAAAGAAAAAGATCTTTATTGTAGGATTTTTACGTGATAAGGATTTTAAAGGAATAATGGATATGTTGAGCAGTAAAGCAGATACTATTATTACCGTTACTCCCAATAATGAGAGAGCCATACCATCCGCTGAACTGGCTCAAATTTTAAAGATGTACTCTGAGAATGTAATAGATGGAATGAGCATTGAAAATGGGTTACAGATTGCAGTTGGTATTGCGGATAAAGAAAGTGTCATTTGTGCTTTTGGTTCACTTTATATGATTGGAGAAATAAGAGGACATTATAAATAAAAAAATTAAAATACTTTGAAGGGAGCTTTTGTTATGGATTTGAAACAGGAAATCAGAAGTTATACTCCTATTGACATAGAAAAACTATCCCAGGAAAAGAACGTGTCCGAAAAGGTAATAGACTCTGTAAAAGTGTATAATAAAGCTATAGAAAATCTGCGTACAGGCAGTGAAGATATAGCTATGATTGAACTGAAGAAGGTCATTTCAGTTAATCCTGATTTTTATGATGCGGTTAATTTACTGGGCCTATGTTATGCGTATACAAATCAGATAGATAAGGCACAAGAACTTTTTGGCAGAGTCGCAGATGCTGAAGGCAATTCAGTTAAAGCAGCAGAATATTTAAGTTATATAGGCAGAGGGAGTACTTCTGGAAAGAGCAGCGGCAATACTAAAACAGTAAAAGCTGAAGTAAATCCACAAAAGCCTAATCCCAAAAACAGAATTTCAAAACCAAAGAAGCCTTCTAACGAAGAAGTACAAGCAGAATATGTACTAATCAAAGGTATAGGTTCATATTTAGCGAAACCTTCTGTTGCCGTAACCATAAACATTTTAAGTGTTTTATGCCTTATAGCTGCAATAGCTTTTTTTGCAGTGAATTATAAAAATACTCGTAGCGATGAAAGAGGACCGGATACAACTGTAAATACTGAGTTAAATGAGAAATACGACAAGGTAGTAGCTCAAAATGAAAAACTCAAGAAAGATTTGGATGCAGCTAATTTGAAATTAAAGCAAATACAGCTGTCTTCACAGTTATCTCAGGTATCGGGATTATATGGACAATACAAATATATTGAAGCTGCAGACAAGCTTTTAGCTATACCGGCAAAGGAGTTATCTGCAGATAATAAAAAGAAATATGATTCTATCAAAGATAATGTAATGAAAAATGCAGCAAACCAATTAACTACAGAGGGAGTAAGTCTCTTTAATAAGAAGAAGTACAAAGAGGCAATTCAAAAGCTTGAAAAGGTGTTTACCTACGGAGAAAAATGGTCTTTTGGAGACAAAGCTCTTTACGTACTAGGTAAAAGTTATGTGGCAAACAATGAGCCTCAAAAGGGAGCAGAAGCATATAAAAAACTAATTAGTGAATATCCCAATTCATCTTATATAAAATATGCTAGAAGCAGACTGGAGTCATTACAATAACATGTACGTGTTTATAAGGCACTTTACACCACGTGTAAAAGTGCTTTTTTACAGCTGTAATTTGTACATGTAGTGATGGTATGTACAATATACTATTTAACTTCCTGTCATAATATATATACTTTAGATAGTTTTTTATTGAGGGATATGTATATATGAATAAAAGAAGCCGAATAGTAAATCTTGTACTTAGCGGAGGCGGAATAAAAGGTATCGCATTTGTTGGAGCATATGAGGAAATTGAAAAAAAATATAAAAGAATAGGCAATATTGCAGGTGTTTCAGCAGGTGCACTGGTGGGAGCACTTATCGGAGCGGGATATACGTCAAGGGAATTAGGCAAGATTATGAAGGAGTTTGATTTTAGTTCATTAACATATGGCAGAGAGATAACAATGGATATTTCTATTGCTAATAGTATGAGAAGTATAGAGCAGGAAAAAAAAGTTCTTAATGAAAGTGATATGGATACTTTGCTCCACCGCCAGGATTACACAGAATTAAATCTTGTTAGAAGGTCCAAGGAAGACTTTGTGGGTTCCAGAGGAAACCTTCTTGTAAATCTAATTGCATTCAGTAAAAAGAATGCATTTTTGAATGGTGAACTAATGGAAAGCTGGGTTGCTCAGCTCCTTGCCAACAAAGGAATACGCACCTTCAGTGATTTCAGGGGAGGAATAGCAGATAAGGTTAATCCCAGAGGATACAAAGTACGAATGACTGCGGTTGATGCCAATACAGGTAAAGTTATTGTTCTTCCAGATGATATGGCACTATATAATGTTGACCCTGATAAACTGGAGGTTGCAAAGGCGGTAAGGATGAGTACATGCATACCTTTTGTTTTCGACCCGGTTACAATTGATTATAAAGATGCGGAAAACAAGCCTAAAACTCATTACATAATAGATGGGGGTGTTCTTGATAATTTTCCGGTTTGGCTCATTGAAAGCACAGATAACAATGTAATTATAGGACTTAAACTGGAAGGCAAGGAACCAAAAGGCCTGAGTTCGGCAGAACATATATTAAAAAAATTACTACATTCTTCCCATGACACAGGAGTTCCCAAAAACTCCTACAACATAGATAATATTGCTCATATAAATACCGGAGAAATCTCTTTTTTGGATTTTGATATATCTGCCGAAGAATCTCTTTACCTCTATAATCAAGGTAAATTGGCTGTTCAGAAGCTTTTTATCAGTATGCAGAAAAAAAACAGAGGATGGAGAATTTAAGGTAAAATGTTCTAATTGTTATATTAATGTTAACAGCTTCGTTGCTTTTTTTCGATTTTTATTATATTATTAAGTTTAATGAGAATAAGAAAACTAAAGCACTAAAGAATAAAGAATATATCTCATAAATAACATATGGTTGGGTATTTGGCAGGAGGTAAAAATGTTATATCGAAGCACAAGAGGAAGTTGCAGAAGTGTGAGTGCAGCTGAAGCTATAAAAAGAGGTATTGCTGCAGACGGAGGTCTGTTTGTACCTGAAAAAACAGTTCAGTTTAGTCTTGAGCAAATAGCTCTCATGAGTGAAATGAGTTATCAGGAAAGAGCGATTAAAATACTGGAAGGTTATTTGGACGATTATACTCCCGAGGAACTTTCAGAGTGTGTAAACAAGGCTTATACTGCAGAGAAATTTGAAAGTAATGATATTGCTCCTTTGCATAAGCTATATGATTCTGTAAATATACTGGAACTGTGGCATGGGCCTACAAGTGCATTCAAAGATATGGCTCTGCAAATACTTCCACATTTTCTTGTTAAAGCACTTAAGAAGACAGGGGAAAAAGAAGAGATAGTAATTTTGGTAGCAACCTCAGGAGATACAGGAAAAGCTGCTCTTGAAGGATTTAAGAATGTAGATGGGACAAAAATTATAGTATTTTTCCCAAGCGAAGGCGTCAGCCAGGTACAGAAAATGCAAATGGTTACCCAGGAGGGCAGCAATGTACACGCTATAGCCGTAAATGGCAATTTTGATGACGCTCAGAATGGTGTTAAAAGAATATTTGGAGATGAGGATGTATCTGTATTAATGGAAGAACACGGATACAAGTTTTCATCAGCAAACTCAATAAACTGGGGCAGATTGGTACCACAAATAGTTTACTATTTTTCAGCATATGCTGATATGATAAAGAATGGTGAAATTAAAGCTGGGGAAAAAATTAATTTTGTCGTTCCTACAGGTAATTTTGGTAATATTCTGGCCGCATATTATGCTATGCAGATGGGCTTGCCTATTAACAAGCTTATTTGTGCTTCAAATGACAACAATGTACTGACAGACTTTATTAATACAGGGGAATATAATAAAAACAGAGAATTCAAAAAGACTTTGTCTCCATCAATGGACATTCTCATTTCAAGTAACTTAGAACGTCTTTTGTATCTTATAACTGACGATAATGCCGGAAAGGTTTGCGAGTGGATGAACAAGCTTAAGAATGAAGGTTCATATACTGTAGACCAAGATACCAAAAAGAAAATCCAGAATATATTCTGGGCAGGTTACTCAAATGATAGTGATACATTAAAAACAATTGAAAGTGTTTATCAGGAGACAGGGTATGTAGTTGACACCCATACTGCGGTTGCAGTGGATGTATACGACAAATACGTTATCTCTACAAGCGATGTTTCAAAAGCCGTTATTGTTTCTACAGCAAGTCCATTTAAGTTTAACGAGAGTGTTGTGAAGGCAATTGCGGGAGAAGAGGCGGTTAAAGGAAAGACTGAATTTGAGCTGCTTTCTGTATTGTCTGAAATGGCTGGTCTTAAAATTCCTAATCCATTAAGGGAATTGGATAAAAAGCCTGTTCTTCACAAGGGCTTCTGTGAACCGGTAAACATGATTGATATGGTTAAGGATGCGTTAAATATCCAAGAAAATATCAAAACAGCAAAATAAATGTTTAATAAAAAAAGGCACTAATCTTGTATGATTAGTGCTTTTTTAGTTGCATTAAAATAAAAAATATGCTAACATTACACCAAGGAAACACAATTGTACGTATCACGCGGACAGGAGAAAATATGAAACAAGAATCTACATTTTTTTTAGTTGATTCATTTATTTTGCCTGACATATTTTCAAAAGTTATAGAAGTTAAAAAGATTCTAAGTCTAGGTAAAATAAAAACTGTTAATGATGCAGTTAAAGAAGTAGGAATTAGCAGAAGTGCTTACTACAAATACAAAGATTATGTTTTCCCTTTTAATGAGACATCAAGGGGTAAGGTCATAACGTTATTTTTCGTTGTAGAAGACTTTGCGGGAATTCTTTCAAGTATTATAAACAAAATTGCTTCGGCCAGTGCAAATATACTGACAATAAACCAGAACATACCTATCAATGGATTGGCGGATGTGACAATTTCTATTGAAACTATGAATATGAAAATAGATATTCAAAATCTTTTAACAGAGATTAACAAGGTTGAAGGTGTCAGAAAAAGTGAAATATTAGCAAGGTAATGTAACAAAATGTATTTATTGCAGGAGGGTTTTTATGGTTAATGTTGCTATTCTAGGATACGGAGTTGTTGGCTCCGGTGTTGCAGAGGTTATTAAGAAAAATAGTGAAAGCATAAGACAGCGTGCAGGCACAGATATAAAAGTAAAATGGATATTAGATATAAGAGATTTTCCTGACAGTCCTGATAAGGATGTTCTTACAAAAAATGCGGATGATGTATTTAATGATAGTGAAGTTAGTATTGTAGTAGAAACAATAGGTGGAGCAAAGATTGCTCATGAATTTACAAAAAGAGCTCTTATGGCAGGTAAAAGTGTTGTAACTTCCAATAAGGAGCTTGTTGCAACCCATGGACCTGAGTTGCTGCAATTGGCAAAAGAGAAAGGTGTTAGCTACCTGTTTGAAGCAAGTGTTGGTGGCGGTATTCCTATTATTCGTCCTTTGAACCAATGTTTGGCAGCAAATGAGATAAATGGTATAACAGGTATACTAAACGGTACTACAAACTATATACTGACCCAAATGAAAAAAGAAGGCAAAAGCTTTGAAACTGCACTAAAGGAAGCACAGCAAAATGGTTATGCAGAGCAGAATCCTACAGCTGATGTTGAAGGTCACGATACCTGCAGAAAAATTGCCATTTTATCTTCCATTGCATATAATGAATTTGTTGATTCTGAAAATATATATTCAGAAGGTATAACAAAGATAACTGTTGATGACATGAAATATGCCGAGGCCATAGGCGGTGTTATTAAATTAATTGCAGTTAGCAAAAAGATAAACGATAAGATATTTGCACGGGTATCACCTGCCATAGTAACTAGCGAACATCCTCTTGCAAATGTTGAAGATGTTTTTAATGCCATTGTTGTTAATGGTGATGCGGTAGGAGATGCAATGTTCTATGGAAGAGGGGCTGGAAAATTGCCTACTGCAAGTGCTGTTGTAGCCGATGTAATTGATATAGCAAAACATCCGGATTCCGTAACTACAGGGGTATGGGTGAGGACTGAGGAAAACAATGTACTTCCAGTGGAAGAAAGTTCTACGAGATTTTTGGTAAGGGTAACTGCTAAGAATATAGCAGATACTAAGAAGAACGTTCTATCAATATTCGGAGAAACTGAATTTGTAGAATTACATTCTAAATCAAAGGATAATGAGTTTGCATTTATAAGCGGCGAAACAACAGAAAGAGATTTCAACGCAAAGCTTGACAAGCTTGAATCCATACCGGACATTACAGTATTAAACAGAATAAGGATTGAAGGATAAATGAGAATTTCCACAAAAAAATTAGTACTATGTGCATTAATGACATCTATTGTTTTTATTATAACCTTCACTCCGTTTTTACAGATTCCGAGTCCAATGACTCAGGGATACTATAATATAGGAGATGCGGCTATAATGATTGCTGCTATTCTTTTAGGAAGAAGAGTAGGATGTATTGCAGGTGGAGTCGGCTCAGCACTAGCCGATATTGTGGCAGGTTATTATATATATGCTCCGGCAACCTTGATAATCAAAGGTATTGAGGGATATATAATAGGGGTAATCGGCAATAGTAAAAATGGCGTTCCATCCCGCCTGAGACAGGTAGTCGCTGTTGCAGCTGGTGGACTGGAAATGGTTCTGGGGTATTTTGTTTATCAAGCCACAGTTATGAAAGCCATTAACCGTGACCTTGGTATGGCAAGTATTATTGCAGACCTTCCCGGAAATTTGATTCAGGGAGCTCTTAGTGCAGTTCTTGCATTGATTTTTCTTGCTGTACTATATAGGACAAAAGCAGTTAAAAATTTATTACGTTGAATAGGTTGATTTAATTTATATCTTCAGTAACTTGTACTTAGGAGTATAAATTGTATCAATGGAAGCTTTATAGCAATCATTGATACAATTTATACCATTGAAGCAGTCCTAATGCAGTTTTTTAATTTTTCAATACGTCAGCATCAATTTCGTATAGGTCATTTGTAACTAGTCTGACTGCATAATCTGTGTTTTTCGCTAAATTAGTTTTAGGAATACTGATTATCTGTACTCCTTTTCTACAAGGAGTACCAGTAACAATAATATTGTTTTCAAACAAATGTACAGAATCAACAGAAAAGTTCCTTATAAAAAATCCAACATCTTTTTTATTTATGGAAGGACTCTTTTCAAAAAAGCCAAGTTCGCCATACAAGTCGTTAAGAACATCAATATCTGAAGGCAATACAAAAATTTCTTTCATATTAAGATATATTTTTCTTGGCAAGTAGCACCATTCAAGGTCGTAATTTTTTTTCCAGTCAGGATGGTATACCGGACTTTTGTATTTCAAGTTATTGTAAAGAAGTTTATGACTTAGAAGCTTAGAGCTGTTAAAGCTGTCTTCTATATCTATATTTGAATAAAGGACATCAGAAGTCTGATAGCTTCCGGTTTGTTGAAAATAGATTTCCTGAGAGGAATCTGAAATATAGTGTGTCAATTCCTGACGCAACTGGATATTTTGCTTGGTTAAGTCTTGGTTATTTTTTGAATATGTTAACACAGTATCATCATCAATCCCATAATCTTCTATTATATTTCCATTATTACTTAAAACTACATTTTGATAATCCAGTTCATATCCCGCCGGAGTGCAAAGCTGAACTATTATATTGTTATAATTTTCATAATTACTTATATCCTCTTTTTTTATGGCAACTATCTGGACGCCCTTTTTTAAAGGTTTTCCTAAAAAGACAATCCGATTATCCTGCTTAACTGCATTTTCTAAATCAAAATTGTAAATAAGGAAATTCAAATAGTTTTCGTTACTTATGGATATGTTAGGATGGAATCCCAATTCTCCTTCTATATCTAAAATATCTGTGGCATTTCCTGTATAAGCAAATAAATTATGCCTTGCATAGATTACTTTACGAGGGAGGTACAGCCACCCACGATAATAAGCTTGTTTCCACGAATTCACATATATCGGCCTTAAATACTCATCATCAGAATAAATTGTATTATAAGAAAGTGAATCCCCTGAATTCTGTATGTTTGCAGGTTTGACATCAGCAGCACCAGCCAGATTTTTTGAATCACTTGCTTTTCGGAAATCATCTTCATATAGAATTTTATTAGCTTTGGGAACAATGGAGGATAAAATTTCCTTCAACCGCTTGTTTTCCCTTTGAGAATCGGAAAGGTTCTGTGATTTTATGGGAGTATCATTTATTGAAGTTTTTGGAAATTCCAGCATTGAAACTAAGGCAGCAGATAGTATAATAAATATAAGTGATATAGCCAGTATTAAAAGTTTCTGTTTATTAGTTATCATAATAAGCCGATTCATATGTTCCTCCTTATAAACTTCGGTAAATACCCTTGACACAATATATAGTTATTCATTTATCTGTGATTATAGAATTGGATTAATGAGAATAAGTAGCATTTGTAGAACCTTGACTGATTTATAAAAAGCTGTTATTGTATCTTTATAATAAAATAATTTATGCAGAATATTTTTGCTTTAATAAGTTGAGGAGTTTAACTATGAATTCCAAATTAAGGGATGAACATACAGACAGTTTATTTGATGCAATTTTACTTTTAAAGGATAGAGAAGAATGTTATAATTTTTTTGAAGATCTTTGTACTATTGCAGAGCTTAAGGCTTTGGCACAAAGGCTTCAGGTAGCGAAAATGTTAAGAGAAAAGAGAACCTATACAGAAATTTGTGAGCAAACCGGAGCCAGTACGGCAACAATAAGCAGAGTAAACAGATGTCTTGTTTATGGTGCTGATGGTTATAATACCGTACTTGATAGAATGCAAGAGAAAGATGGGTAAATGAATGTTTAAGAAACTTGTTTTAAGTATAATCATATTATCTGCATTAGCCTCTGAAAATGGGGTTTATAATGCTGCGGATTTATATGATTTATATTTGGTGAATCTTACACATCTTGATATGCTTCAGGAAAGCAGAAGTGCTGTTTCTGTTTTAGAATCGCAAAAAGAGGACTCTTTAATTAGAAAAGGAACACCTCTTTCATTTTTTAAGGCAATTTCCGCAGATGCTATAAATGAGGAAATGCCAAATAACAACAGACATTGGGAAATAGCATTGCTGATGCCTATTTCCATTGCTATCCTATGTCTTTTGGTATTAGTTTATTATAATTCAAATATAAATAATAAAAAATTTTCTTCGAGAAGGCTTTTGATTAGCCAATCTGATTCCTCACCGCCTATTTGCTGATGAATTTAATAATTACCCCACAAATATGGGGTTAATTTTGTGCGGTCATATTTATAAAAATATTTCCCGTTTCGGGTTATGGAGGATTAGGACATGGTTAAAAATTTTATAGAAAAAATTATTGGGTCATATAGTGACAGAGAATTAAAAAGGATTTACCCTATTATTGATAAAATCGAGGCATTTGAGCCGGAGATACAGAAATTAACAGATGCAGAGCTCAAGGCGAAAACACCTGAATTTAAAGAACGTCTTGCCAATGGTGAGACTTTGGATGACATTTTGCCGGAAGCTTTTGCTGTAGTTCGTGAGGCGTCAAGAAGAGTTTTGGGTATGAGACACTTCAGAGTTCAGCTCATAGGCGGTGTAGTACTGCATCAGGGAAGAATTTCAGAAATGAAAACAGGTGAAGGTAAGACCCTTGTTGCAACATTGCCTGTATACCTCAATGCTCTATCAGGAAAAGGAGTTCATGTAGTTACCGTAAATGATTACCTTGCAAGACGTGACAGTGAGTGGATGGGTAAAATATATACCTTCTTGGGATTGACTGTAGGTCTTATAGTGCATGATATGGAAAATGAGGAAAGACGTGCAGCATATAACTGTGATATAACTTACTGTACAAATAACGAGCTTGGTTTTGATTATTTAAGAGATAACATGGTTATATACAAGGAAGACAGAGTTCAAAGAGAATTGAACTATGCCATAGTAGACGAAGTCGACTCCATCCTCATAGATGAAGCTAGAACACCTCTTATTATTTCAGGTATGGGTGATAAGTCTACTGACTTATACAAAAGAGCAAATTCCTTTGCTTCAACGTTAAAAGCAAAAGTAATTACTCAGATGGATGATAAAGTTGATGCTGATGAAGTCTTTGACGAAGATTACATTGTCGATGAAAAAGCACATACAACTGTAATTACAGCAAATGGTATAAAAAAGGCGGAGCAGTATTTTGGTATAGAGAACTTATCCGACCCTGAAAATATGACAATTTCTCACCACATTAATCAGGCATTAAAAGCACATGGTCTTATGAAAAGAGACAAGGACTATGTGGTTAATAATGGAGAGGTTATCATTGTTGATGAATTTACAGGTAGACTTATGTATGGAAGACGTTACAGTGACGGTCTCCATCAGGCAATAGAAGCAAAAGAAGGCGTAAAGGTAGAAAGAGAAAGTAAAACACTTGCAACGATTACATTCCAGAACTACTTCAGAATGTACAATAAACTGGCAGGTATGACTGGTACAGCCCAGACTGAAGAAGACGAGTTTAACACAATATATAAACTGGATGTAATCATTATTCCTACAAACAAGGAAATGGCAAGAAAAGATTATCCGGATGTTGTTTATAAAAACGAAATGGGTAAATTTAATGCAGTTATAGAAGATGTAGTACAGTGCCATGAAAAAGGTCAGCCAGTACTTATTGGTACAATATCTATTGAAAAATCCGAATTCCTAAGCACTATGCTGAAAAGAAGGGGAATTCCACATCAGGTATTGAATGCAAAGTATCATGACAAGGAAGCAGAGATTATTGCTCAGGCTGGAAAACTTGGAGCTGTAACTATTGCAACTAACATGGCAGGTAGAGGTACAGATATAGTTCTTGGCGGTAACGCTGAGTATATGGCAAAACAGGAAATGCGTAAGATGGGTTATGACGAGGAACTTATAAATGCGTCAACCAGCTTTAACGATACAAATGATGAGCTTATTCTTGAGGCAAGAGAGCAGTTCAGAAAATTAAATGACAAATTTAAGGCTATTATAAATAAAGAGAGAGAAAAGGTTGTGGAAGCAGGAGGCTTGCACATTATAGGTACTGAGAGACATGAGTCCAGACGTATAGACAATCAGTTGAGAGGTCGTGCTGGTCGTCAGGGAGATGTGGGTTCATCAAGATTTTACATTTCATTGGAAGACGATTTGATGAGACTTTTCGGCTCAGAAAGGTTAACCAATATAGTTAATGCCCTTGGACTTGAGGATGATCAGCCTATAGAACACAGAATGCTTTCAAATGCAATTGAAAATGCTCAAAAGAAAGTTGAAGGAAGAAACTTTGACATACGTAAGAGAGTTCTGCAGTATGATGATGTTATGAACAAGCAGAGGGAAATCATATACGCTCAAAGGCAGACAGTTTTAGATGGTGACAACCTGAAAGATTACTTCTTAAAAATGTTTGAAAGCGTTATAGATGGTGTTATAGCAAACTACTGTACAGAAAGTGAATATTCCGATGCTTGGGATTGGCCAAGTATAATAGCTTATCTTGAGAGTGTGTTCCTTCCGCAGGGTGCTCTTGTTCTGACCGACGAAGAAAAGGCTTCCATGGATAAGATAGACATTAAAGAAAAACTCATGGAAATTGTTAATAAGATATATGAATTCAAAGAGATGGAAAACACTCCTGAATTAATGAGAGAGTTGGAGAGAGTAGTACTTCTCAGGGTTGTTGATGAAAAATGGATGGATCATATAGATGCAATGGATCAACTAAGGTCAGGAATAGGTTTGAGAGCATACGGACAGAGAGATCCTGTTGTTGAATATAAGTTTGAAGGATTCCAGATGTTTGAAGATATGATTAAGAGCATTCAGGAAGATTCTATTAGATTACTGGTAAGAGCAAGAATTGACAGGGAACATGCGCCGCAACGTGAAAAGGTTGCAGAACCTGTTGCAGCAAGTCATGGTGACGAACCTAAGAAACCTGTTGTAAACAAGGGGAAGGTTGGAAGAAATGACTTGTGCCCATGTGGAAGCGGAAAGAAGTATAAATTCTGCTGTGGTCAAGGTGAATAATAACACGTATTATATAAATAAAATAACTCAACTTCTATGTTAGAAGTTGAGTTATTTTATTTTTAAGCACTAATAGGGGTTAGGCGTAAAATGTAAATTAAAGATTTTAGGAAACATTGGCCATAGAAGAATCATAACTTGCATAGTATTTCTTGAGATTATCATAAATAATACTGCACCTGCCTGCTTCCTTGGCTCGGGTGGCATACCGGCATCCTGTGTAAGTATCTTTATTTACCAAGGCACATATATGACATGGAATTTCTCCATAACATTTGCCAGTTAATATTCCTTCAAGAGTTTCCAATTTGATAATACTGTTTGTCATATTCAGAGAAAGGAAATTCCGATAGTAACGTTTGGGCTCCAATACGTCAAAATTGAAACAGGGTTTTTTAAAAAGCCAGGGTATTTCAAAGGCCTCTTCACTATATGTTTTAACCAGCTTTGAATATGTATCGGGAATAATACAGGGAACAAGTGAGCTGCTGGCTTCATATTCCTTATATGAACAAACGTATTTTTTTATGGTCTTGTTGTAGTGCAGATTGCGGCAAAAAACACAGGACCTAAAGGATGAAATTCTATGTCTATAGTAGAGGTTTGAACCAAATAGAAGCTTATAGTTTATCCTGTAAATTAAATCTATGGACAATAGTCCCGCTTTTCTAAGTATACCTGTTAAGGAATTTGCTTTGTCTTCTGTATATTCCATTTATTACCACCTCGTATATACATTGTATCACTAAAATACAATTAGGTCGCTATATTTCCCGAAACCCGTTTATTTCAAGCTGTTCCAATGGATAATAAGACATATTGTGACTGAAAAAAACATAAAAATTGTTATATTCTTATTGTGGTATAATTATTATGGTTAGTTTAAATAAAATGTTTTTAATTTAGTTTGGAGAGAATAGAATGGGGAATTTTGTACACCTGCATGTACATACTGAATATAGTCTTCTTGATGGAGCAAATAGAATAAAAGATCTTATACAAAGGGTAAAAGAACTTGGCATGGACAGCGTAGCCATTACTGACCATGGAGTAATGTACGGAGTTGTAGACTTTTATAAAGAAGCTGTAAAAAATGGAGTTAAGCCTATACTTGGTTGTGAAGTATACACTGCAAAAAGAAAAATGACGGACAAGCAGCCGGGAATTGACTCTAACTACGGACATCTAGTTTTACTTGCAAAAAATCAGATTGGTTACAAAAATCTAATGAAAATAGTTTCACTTGGGTTTACGGAAGGGTATTATTACAAGCCCAGAGTAGATTATGAGACCTTGGAAAAATATTCAGAAGGGATTATTGCCCTGAGTGCATGTTTATCTGGGGATATTCCGTCTGCAATATTGAATAACGATTACGAAAAAGCAGTGGAATTGTCTATTAATTTAAATCGAATATTTGGACAAGGAAATTTTTACCTTGAGCTTCAGCATAATGGTATAAATGATCAAACTCTTGTTAACCAGCAGCTTATTAAAATGTCAGGGGAATTGGGAATACCTTTGGTTGCCACAAATGATGCACATTATCTCACAAAGGAAAATGCCAAATCTCATGAGATTCTTTTATGTATTCAAACAGGTAAGACAATTAATGATGATAACAGAATGCGGTTTAATACTGATGAAGTATATGTAAAATCACCGGAGGAAATGTATGAGAACTTTAAAAATGTCAAACAGGCTCTAGAAAATACAGTAAAAATTGCCGAAATGTGTAATGTAGAACTGGAATTTGGAAAACTGCATTTGCCAAGCTTTGACGTAGAGGAAGGTTATACTCCTTACGAATATTTGAGAGAGCAGTGTTATAATGGACTTAGGTCAAGGTATGGTGAGAATTGCTCGGAAGAAATAATTCAAAGACTTGAATTTGAGCTATCAGTTATATCACAGATGGGCTATGTTGATTACTTCCTTATAGTATGGGATTTTATAAGATATGCAAGAGATCACGGTATAATGGTAGGGCCAGGAAGAGGTTCCGCAGCAGGAAGTATAGTATCATATGCCCTTGGAATAACTAGTATTGATCCTCTCAAGTATAATCTTTTGTTCGAAAGATTTTTAAATCCTGAGAGAGTCAGCATGCCTGATATAGATATTGACTTCTGCTATGAGCGCAGACAGGAAGTAATTGATTACGTAATCGGAAAGTACGGTAAAGACAGGGTTTCTCAAATAATTACCTTTGGAACTATGGCTGCAAGGGCGGTTATAAGAGATGTTGGAAGGGCCTTGGATATTCCTTATGGGGATGTTGATTCAATTGCAAAAATGATACCTTTTCAAATTGGTATGAATATAGATAAGGCATTGGAGCTAAATCAGGAACTGAAAAAAAGATATGAAACCGACGAGGAGACAAAAGTGTTAATTGACACAGCAAGAACCCTTGAAGGTCTTCCTCGTCATGCATCCACACATGCGGCAGGAGTGGTTATATCAAAGGAGCCAATAGTGGAATATGTACCTCTGCAATTAAATGACAACAGTGTGACAACCCAAGTACCTGCAGTGCCCCTTGAAGAGTTGGGGCTTCTCAAAATGGACTTTCTTGGACTAAGAACTCTTACAGTAATACGTGATGCAATAGATTTGATAGAGCAAGGTCATGGCAAGAAAATCGATATCCAGCAAATAGATTATGACGATAAAGAAGTCTATAAAATGATTGGAGATGGCAGAACAGCAGGGGTATTTCAGCTGGAAAGTGCAGGAATGACTCAGTTTATGAAAGAACTCCAGCCAAATTCACTGGAAGATATCATAGCGGGTATTTCTCTCTATAGACCGGGGCCTATGGATCAAATACCAAGGTATATAAGAAACAAAAATAACCCAAAAGAGATAAAATATCACCATCCCATGCTTGAAAGTATTCTTGATGTTACCTATGGCTGTATGGTGTATCAAGAGCAGGTAATGCAGATAGTAAGAGAGCTGGGAGGCTACTCGCTGGGTAGGTCTGACCTTGTAAGACGTGCTATGTCCAAAAAGAAGATATCTGTAATGGAACAGGAGCGCAAGAACTTCATATACGGAATAACAGATGAGGAAGGCAACGAGATTGTAAAGGGTGCTGTAAAAAACGGTGTAGATGAAGTTACAGCTAATAAGATATTTGATGAAATGATGGACTTTGCAAGCTATGCCTTTAACAAGTCTCATGCTGCTGCTTACGCTGTTGTGGCATATCAGACTGCATGGCTAAAACACTACTATCCCGTAGAGTTTATGGCAGCTTCTATAAACAGCTTTTTGGGGAGCAGCGATAAAGTGTCCCAGTACGTCAATGAGTGTAAAACCTTAAATATAAAAGTACTTCCGCCGGATATAAATGAAAGCAGCGTAAAATTTACAGTTGTAAATAAAAATATACGTTTTGGCTTGGCTGCAATTAAAAATGTAGGAGAAAATGCAATTCAATCTGTTATTACAGAAAGACAACAAAATGGAGAATTTAAATCTTTTCTGGATTTCTGTCAAAGAATTGAGGGCCGTGATATAAACAAAAGGTGCGTTGAAAGCCTTATAAAAAGCGGAGCTTTTGATTCTCTTAAAGTATTCAGATCCAAGCTGATGGCAGTATATGAGAAGCTTTTGGATGGAATTTCACAGAACCGTAAAAAGAATATGGACGGTCAGATGTCAATATTTGATATGATGAGTGAACCACAGGAGCTTATTCAAGAGGATTTCCCTGATATAGAGGAATACCCGGCAAATGCACTTCTTTCAATGGAAAAGGAGATGCTGGGATTGTACGTATCAGGCCATCCACTAAGCGAATATCAGGATATATTGGAGCGGCATGTAAACTTATACAGCAGTGAATTTTATGTTGATGATGAAAATTCAAGTGATATGGAGATAAACAGTAAAAAACTCCAGGATTCCATGAGGGTAACTGTAGGGGGGATAGTAGTATCCAAAAAGACCAAAGCAACAAAAAATAACAATTTAATGGCTTTCGTAGGTCTTGAAGATTTGTTCGGCACTATGGAACTTATAGTTTTTCCAACAGTGTATGAGAAATTCACCCAGCTTTTACAACCGGAAAGTATAATAATTGTAAATGGAAGATTGAGCGTGAGAGAAGATGAACAGCCTAAAATAATTGCTGAGGAAGTTCTGCCTATAAAAGGTCTTCAGGAAAAAGGAGTGTATTTAACTTTGCCTGAACATTTTCCAAAGGAAGATGGTGTAGCTTTGAGAGCACTTTTAAAATATTTTTCGGGGACTACTCCAATTTACGTTACAAAAAAAAATCAGAAAATTTTCAAAAAACTTGACAGGCAATACTGGATATATGTCAATAATGTAATAATGGAAGAATTAGTAAATAGGCTGGGCGAAGAAAATGTATTATTAAAATAATGAATAAGTAGCCAAATATTGATTTTTTGTACAAAATAATATAATATAAGTGTCGAGGTGGTTATATATGGACAACCTGGAGGATAAGTTATCTGGTGAGTACGTTGCTATTAAGGCTGTGGAAAACGGGGTCACAATTATCGGGTTAACGCGTGGAAGGGATACAAAATTTCATCATACCGAGAAATTGGATAAAGGCGAAGTTCTTTTGGCGCAATTTACAGAGAATACTTCTGCGATAAAAATAAGAGGCAAGGCCACAGTTTATTGCAGATATGGTACTATTCAAAGCGGTGAATAACAATTTGAAAGGTAGTGTAAATGATAATGTGGACAGTGGTATATATGGCCCAAAGCAAAGATGTTGCTAATCAGCTTCAGGAGCTTTTGTCCAATGAGGGTATTCTTGTGAAACTGAGGCCTATAAGTAAAAATCATGAAAATAATGACAACTATTATGAAGTTCTCGTTCCTGAAGCAGAGGTTGAAGAGGCACATAGCGTAATCATTGAAACGGGTTATTAATAAAAATGAATGATAGTAGCTCCGAGCTTTTGCCCGGAGCTACTACTGCTTAGTAGGCCAAAATATTACTATTTGTAATATAAACTATCATACTTTTAAAGGAGAATAACCGTATGCTATATATAGATGTACCTTTAACAGTCAGGTATGCTGAAACAGACAGGATGGGCATAGTTCACCATTCAAATTATCCTGTATGGTTTGAAGTAGGCAGAACAGAATTTATCAAACAAAGCGGAATATCTTATTCACGTGTGGAATCTATGGGTATTATGCTGCCTCTGTTGGAGCTGCATTGTAAGTATATCAACTCATCTACATATGAGGATAATATAATAGTAAGGACAAGCATCAAAAGCTATTCAAAAACAAGACTAAACTTTAAATATGAGGTATTTAAATCGGATAATATGAAAAATCCTATTACAATAGGAGAAACTTGTCATGTTTGGACTACATGTGATTTAAAGCCTATAAATTTGCAAAAACACTTTCCTGAACTGTATGAAATCATTGAAAAAGTGGGAAAGGAAGAATAAAGTTGTGTAAGTTGCAGAAATAAGAAGTTATTGCAATTAAATGACATAATATGATAAACTAGGTTTGCTATTTACTCTAATATTGGTAATCAGGTGGTGTACTGGTGAAAAAAAATATTCCAAATGCATTAACATTTTTAAGACTCATAATAGTGCCTTTTTTAGGTTACTTTTTTTACTGTGAAAAATATACTATAGCCATTATTCTTTTTGCTTTTGGTGGGTTCACAGATGTACTTGACGGCTATATAGCCAGAAAGTATAATTTAATTACAAAATGGGGCAAGTTTTTTGACCCTTTGGCAGATAAACTTATGCAAATAACAGCATTGGTCTTTCTTGTACTACATAAATTTATACCTTTAATAGTTTTGGTTATTGTTATAATAAAAGAGTCTTTAATGTTGGCAGGCGGTATAATGGTGTATAAAAAAGGAAAGACAGTTATTGGTGCCAACTGGTACGGTAAGCTGGCCACAGTGATATTTTATTTTGCAATACTCACAACCATTATACTTAAAATTGTTGCAGGTGATAGTGGCTACGCATCAAATGCCATATATATAGCAATAGGTTTGGCAGTAGTTTGCACGTTATTTGCACTGGCAATGTATATAATTATTTATTTTAGATTCTCCAAGGATTATAATGAGAAAATAAACAAATAAATTTTAGCTATATTCAAAGGTACACTTTTTCGTGTACCTTTTTAAATAAAATTAGGGTTTTAAGGGTCGCAGCAATGTTTATCAATGGAGGATACAATGTTCGGGTATATAATGCCGGAAAAGCCGGAATTAAAAATAAAGGAATTTGACATATACAGGGCATATTATTGCGGTGTGTGTAAATCAATAGGAAAAAGACACGGACAGATAAAAAGAATGACACTGACATATGATGCTGCTTTTCTGGCACTTCTTTTGGGCTCCGTACTTAATATAAAAACAACTCTTACCAAAGAAAGATGTATTGTTCATCCATTAAAAAAATCTTTTGTGAGCCATAATGAAATTATTGATTATTCTTCCGACATAAATATTATTTTAGCGTATAATAATATGAAAGATAAATGGAAAGATGACAAATCGAAAGTAGCACTAGCAGGTATAGCAGCTTTTAAAAGAGCATATAAAAAGTTAGATATGGAATATCCCAAAAAGTGTGCTATAATTAACCAAAGACTAAGTGAATTGTCTATACTGGAAAAGGAAAAGTGCAATTCCATAGATGCTGCTGCAGAACCTTTTGCAAAGCTAATGGAAGAGGTTTTAGACTATGAAAAACTAGACCATAAAACCAGACAGATTTTAAGATGGATGGGATATAATATCGGGAAATGGATATATCTTGTTGATGCTTTTGACGATATGGAAGATGATATAAAAAACTCTAGCTACAACCCATTTCTTACTCAGTTCAATTACAAAGGACAGGACTTGAAGGTTTTTAAGAATGATATTAAAAGTCAGGCTGAGTTTACAGTGCTATATTGTTTGCAGGAAGCATCCAAGGCATTTGAGTTGCTTAGCTTAAAAGAAAATAAAGGAATATTAGAGAACATATTATATATAGGTATGTTAAGTAAAACAGATAAAATTTTGTGCCAGAGGAGCTGTGGTAAAGGTGAAAAATCCATATGAAGTACTTGGAATAAGTGAGGGTGCATCAGAAGAAGAAATAAAGAAAGCATACAGAGAACAGGTAAAGAAATATCATCCGGATCAATATCAGGATAATCCTCTTTCCAAACTCGCTGAAGAAAAGCTTAGGGAAGTAAATGAAGCATACGAGTATCTTACTGGAAAAGGTCATACTGCAAAAACCAGTAATGGTTGGAGTGGCAGAAGCGGTGCATCTGGGGCTTCAGGCTTTGGAGGTGCAGCGGGTGGTAATGCAGGAGGAGATAACTTCCGTCAGATAAGAATGTATATAAATACAGGTAACATTGCAGCTGCGGAGTCACTACTTGAAACTATTCAAAACAGAAATGCCGAATGGTTTTATCTTCGTGGGCTCATCTTTATGAAAAAAGGTTGGTATAATGAAGCTGTAATGAATATCAGGCAGGCAGTAAACATGGACCCTTCAAACTATGAATATAGGGATGCCCTTAACCGAATAAATATGAATAATAACATGTACAGAGGTAATGCCGTTAATCGTGGATATGGTGCAGGACCTAGTTTTTGCGATATGTGTACATGTTTATGGTGTTCTGATTCATTATGTGAGTGCTGTGGAGGAGATTTAATTTCTTGCTGCTAATGCTCCAGATTTAAACTAAGATTATGAGGTAGATATGAATAACGCAACAAGAGCTAAAAAAATTGCATTAAGCGGAATTCTTCTTGGGTTTACTGTCATATGTGTATTTCTTGCATCTGTTTTGCCTACCAGCAAGCTTTCGTTATATGCAATAAGTTCACTTTTTATTTCAATTATAATAATTGAATTTGGCTTAAAAGCAGGATGGACTTTTTATGCCGCATCTGCTGTTTTGACGGCAGTGTTGATTCCCAGACTTGAAGTACTGCCATATATAGTGTTTTTCGGGGTATATGGATTGCTGAAACTATATTTTGAAAGACAGAAAAGCAGAGTTTTAGAATATGTATTAAAATTGGTTTATTTTAATATATGTTTGCTCCTGGGTTTTGTATTTATAAAAGAATTTTTAATGATGGGGGTTACATTAACTGCACCTGTGTATGTAGTTGCAGCTTTAGTGGAAATAGTTTTTGTAGTCTATGACTATGTGTACACTTTGTTTGTAAGGTTTTACTCTTCTACACTAAAACCAAAACTAAAAATCTAAATTAGTCATTTAGTTATGATTTCCTTAGAATGAGAAATAATTTGTATAAAGGCACTGAGTATATTACAATATTTGTAAAGTATTCAGTGTTTTTTATGTGTAAAATATAATGGAGGTTATTTATGTCACCGGCTTTTTTTTATTCAATAGCAGTTTTTATTATAATATTTATTGCAGGCTTTGCAGTTAATCTGTTAAAGCAGCATTACATATTTCAGTTGCTGGGGATAGCCTTCTTTTTTACGTACATTATAGTCAATTCAGCTATCTATATTGAAAGAACTTCTGAAACATCATTTCAAACTCTTTTTTTAAGGTCCATGCCATCTCTTTTTGGCATATCTGCCTGTCTTATAACAATGACTCTCGGCTTCTGGCTCTATCCTGTCCTGAGAAAAAAAATCAGACCATGAAATAGATAAAAATATAATAAACCTCTGGTTAAATATGCTATAATAAAAATATTGTTGTTATTTTTTAGGTGATATTTATATTGATATAATACTCACGGAGGTTTAAATATGAATGAAAAAGTAAAGGACATTGCTGTCAGAATAAAGGGACTCAGGCTTCTGGCAGGGTCTACCGAAGAAGAAGTTGCAGAGCAGTTGGGAATTGAGCTTACGCAATACAAGTCTTATGAAAATGCGGAAGACGATATTCCTGTCAGTCTTTTATATGAGCTGGCAGAGATTTATAAGGTCAACATTACTGAAATTCTAACAGGAACATCACCAAAACTTCACGATATATGCTACGTAAAAAAAGGGGAAGGTCTCCAAGTTGAAAGATATGACCAATACAGCTTTGAAAGTCTTGCTTACAAATATTCCAACAGAAAAATAGAACCTATGCTTGTTGTACTTGATCCTCATAATAGTCCTGAAATGGTTTCTCATAAAGGACAGGAGTTTAATTATTGCCTTGAAGGAAAAATGCAGGTGCTGATAGGTAAAGAGAAATTTGATTTAGAGCCAGGGGATTCTTTATATTTCAACTCTTCACTTCCTCACAAACAGATTGCCTTGGGTGGTAAAGAAGCTAGATTTCTTACCGTAATTTTACTTTAATTTTAAAATTTGGTTTAAATGTTATTGGGAGGCTATACGAATGAGTTTGGAAACTAGATATTTGAGTAAAACTGATTTTGAATCCTATGAGGATTTTAGAGAGAACTTTAAGCTAAATGTTCCATCTAACTTTAACTTTGCTTATGACATAATAGATGAGTATTCAAGATTGGAACCTGAAAGACTTGCTTTGGTATGGTGCGACGACCACGGAAACGAAAAGAAGTTTACTTTCGGAGATTTGAAGTACTGGTCTGATAAAACTGCCAATTACCTAATAGCTAACGGATTAGGCAAGGGCGACAAGGTAATGTTTATATTAAGAAGAAGGTATGAATTCTATTTCTTTGCATTCGCTGCCATGAAAATAGGTATTACCTTTATTCCGTCCACAAACCAGTTGATGAAGAAAGATATAGTATATAGAAACAATGCAGCAGAAGTAAAGGCTATTATAGCGTATAATGATCCGGAAATTATTGAACATGTTGAGAATTCAATGGAAGATTCTCCTACTGTTGAAAAGTACATAATGGTTGGTGGAGCAAAAGATAAATGGATGGATTATGATAAGGACATTAATGCATTTTCTAATAACTGGTCAAGGCCTGAAGGAGAATTGGATACTCAAAATAAAGACTATATGATTATATATTTTACTTCGGGTACCACAAGTATGCCTAAAATGGCAATACATGATTTTACATATCCACTTGGTCATATTGTTACAGCCAAGTATTGGCACAGGGTTGTAGAAAATGGACTGCACTTGACTGTTGCCGATTCAGGCTGGGCTAAATTTGCATGGGGTAAACTTTTTGGACAATGGATATGCGGTGCTGTACAATTTTTATATGATATGGATAGATTTGATCCTTGTAATCTGCTTGAGAAAATAGAAAAATACCAGGTAAAGACTTTCTGTGCTCCGCCTACAATTTACAGGTTTATGCTTCAGCATGATATTACGAAATATGATTTATCATCTCTAACTCACTGTTCAACAGCAGGAGAACCGTTAAATCCTGAGATTTTCAACAGGTTTAAAAAGTTAACGGGACATGAAATATTAAATGGATTCGGACAGACTGAAACTACTGTAATTGTAGCAAATTTTGAATGGCTGCCTGTAGATCCAGGTGCTATGGGAATGCCGAACCCTGCCTATGACATTGATGTAGTGGATGAAGAAGGAAATTCCTGTCAGGTTGGAGTGGAAGGTGAATTGGTAATAAGGGACGTTGATACCAATAAGCCTGCAGGGTTGTTCTGCGGATATTACAAAGATTCTGAGTCAACGGCAAGAGTGTGGTATAATAACACATACCATACTGGTGACGTTGTTTACAAGGACGAGCATGGATACCTGTGGTTTGTAGGAAGAAATGATGATGTTATAAAAGCATCCGGCTACAGGATAAGTCCTTTTGAAGTAGAAAGTGCAGTAATCGAGCATCCGTCAGTTGTTGAATGTGCTGTTACCGGTGCACCTGACAGTATAAGGGGTACAGTTGTAAAGGCAACTATTGTTCTTGCAAAAGGATATAAACCTTCAGATGAATTAAAAAAGGAAATTCAGAATTATGTAAAAAAAATTACGGCACCATACAAATATCCAAGAATAATAGAATTTGTTGATGAATTACCAAAAACAATTAGTGGAAAAATAAAAAGAGCACAGCTTCGTCAAGATGATCATAAAAAGTTTGAATCTACATGATTCAAACTTCCAAGTTATCATAGAAGCTGATGTTTCATATGAATTGGAAGGATTATCTTATGAATGAAAAAACTCAGAGAGTACTTGAATTTGATAAAATTATTGATAAATTAAAAGGCTTAACCGCATCTGAATTGGGGAGGGAGCTTGTTTTAGAGCTAACTCCTCAAACTGATTTCAGGACGGTTGAGAAAATGCTGTCAGAGACTAATGACGGTGTAAATTGTGTGTTAAAAAGAGGCTCACCGCCTCTTGGTGGGATTACGGATATAAGGATGACCCTTAAAAGACTTGATATGGGGGGAATACTGAATCCAAGCGAGTTACTGCGTATTGCAGGAGTATTAAGAGCCGCCAGAAGGCTAAAAGGATATGTTAACGATAAGCTGGATGAAAATAACACTAATGTTGTCAATGAACTGATATCCTGTCTTGAATCAAATCAGAGGTTGGAGCAGAGAATTGAGAACTGCATATTAAGCGAAGATGAGATTGCTGATAATGCAAGCCCTGCACTAAGCAGCATCAGACGTCAGATTAAGGAGCAGCAAGCGTCTATTAAGGATAAGCTGAATTCCATTATTCGTTCCACCAAATACCAGAAATTCATTCAGGAATCTGTCGTAACCATGAGAGGGGACAGATATGTAATACCAGTAAAACAGGAGCATAAGGGAGATATACCGGGGTTAGTGCATGATTCTTCTGCCAGTGGTGCAACATTGTTTATTGAGCCAATGGCGGTAGTTGAGGCGAACAACAGTATAAAACAGCTTAGGGTGAAGGAGCAAACGGAAATAGACAGGATACTAGCCGAGCTGTCTCAGGATGTTTCACTAATATTGCCTCAGCTGAATGCAAACATGAGTATAATGGCAAGACTTGATTTTATTTTTGCAAAGGCAAAAATGGCAGTAGATTATAAATGTATTTGTCCCAGAATCAATGATAACGGAAAAATTATTATTAAAAAAGGAAGACACCCTCTTCTGGATCCTCAAAAAGTAGTACCAATTGATTTCTGGATTGGCGAAAAATTCAGTTCATTAATTGTTACTGGCCCTAACACAGGGGGGAAAACCGTGTCTCTAAAAACAGTAGGACTGTTTACTTTAATGACACAGTCGGGGCTTCTGATTCCTGCAAATGAAGGAACAGAGATGAGTGTGTTTGAAAAGATTTATGCAGATATTGGGGATGAGCAAAGCATCGAACAAAGCCTTAGTACATTTTCGTCCCATATGAAGAATATTGTGGATATACTAGGTGATGTCAATGAAAAGTCGCTGATACTGCTGGATGAATTAGGAGCAGGGACAGACCCTACAGAAGGGGCTGCTTTGGCTATGGCAATTCTTGAATCTCTGCACCAGATAGGTGCTACAACTCTGGCAACTACACACTATAGTGAACTCAAGGTCTATGCAATTTCTACAGTAGGAGTTGAAAATGCATCCTGTGAATTTGATGTTGAAACCCTGAGACCAACTTACAGACTTCTTATTGGTGTGCTAGGAAAGAGTAATGCATTTGCCATTTCAAAAAGGCTTGGTCTGACAGATGACATAATCGAAAGGTCAAAGGAGTTTCTGTCTCAGGAGGACATAAGGTTTGAGGATATCCTGTTAAGTATAGAAAAGAATCGTAGCGAGGCCGAAAAAGAGAAAATGCGTGCTGAAAGCTACAGGCAGGAAGCGGAACGACTTAAAAAGGATTTGGAGGAGCAAAAAAGAAGATTAGCAGCCCAGAAGGAAAGCGAACTTCGCAAAGCTCGTGAAGAAGCTCGCCGTATTTTAACTGATTCAAAACGTCAGGCAGATGAACTGATTGCTGAAATGAAAAGACTGGCAAAGGAGCAGGAAGAGGCTGAAGTACGAAGACAAACAGAGGAACTTCGTCAAAGACTTAACAAGAGTATAAATAAATTGGATGATTCTTTGGTTGAGTCTATAATGCCAAGACAGGGCCTTGTGAAACCGCCTAAAAATCTCAAACCCGGTGATACCGTATTAATAGTAAACCTTAACCAGAAGGGTACGGTTTTATCGCTGCCGGATAAAAACGGAGAAGCTCAGATTCAAGCTGGAATCATGAAAATAAATGTTCATATATCAAATCTAAAATTGGTAGATGAACAGAAGCAGCAGATACAAAGAACCGGAATGGGTAAAATAGGTGTTTCTAAAGCACAGAATATGTCTACTGAAATTGATTTGCGTGGAATGATGCTTAGCGAGGCCGTTGACGTTGTTGATAAGTATCTTGATGATGCAAGTATAGCAGGTATGGGAGAAGTTACGCTTATACACGGAAAAGGTACTGGGGCTTTAAGAGCAGGACTCCATCAGCACTTGAAGCATAATCCTCATATAAAAAGCTTTAGACTAGGTAAACTAGGTGAAGGTGAAAACGGGGTTACGGTTGTTGAGCTTAAATAAATTCTATTGGCTACAGCTAAGGTTGACAATTTAAACAGGGTAAATTAGAATAATTAGTGGCTTTTTACTTTATATTAGATTTAAATGGTTTAATATGGCTTAAAAAGGAGATTGATTTATAGATAGTATATTAGGAGTAGCGAAGGAGAATTTTTGTGGATATCAGACAAGATATAAGAAACATAGCAATAATAGCACACGTTGACCATGGAAAGACCACTTTGGTTGATGCTATGCTTAGGCAGAGCGGTATTTTCAGAGAAAACGAAGCTGTTGCTGAGAGAGTAATGGATTCCAATGACCTTGAAAAGGAAAGAGGAATTACAATACTTGCAAAGAATACTGCTGTCAATTATAACGGATTTAAAATCAATATTGTTGATACTCCCGGACATGCCGACTTCGGTGGAGAAGTTGAACGTGTACTAAAAATGGTTGATGGTGTTTTACTATTAGTTGATGCTTTTGAGGGTGCAATGCCACAGACAAGGTTTGTACTTAAAAAGGCATTACAACTGAATTTAAAGCCAATTGTTGTTGTAAACAAGATTGACAGACCAGAAGCAAGACCAGAGGAAGTTGTTGACGAGGTTCTGGAATTGTTTATTGAATTGGGTGCTGACGATGAACAATTGGAATTCCCGGTTATTTATGCTTCTTCAAGAGAAGGTTTTGCAGTTTGCGACCTTGGAGGGGAAAGAAGAGATTTAAAACCATTATTTGATGTAATTATTGATAAGGTTCCTCCACCGCAGGGTGAACTGAGTGGAACTCTTCAGCTTTTGGTTTCAAATATTGACTATGATGAATATGTTGGAAGAATAGCTATAGGTAGAATTGAAAGAGGTTCGGTAAAGCTTGGCCAGCCTGCAATAATTTGCAAAAAGGAAGGAAATCAGCTTAACGCTAGAATAACAAAGCTTTATTGCTATGAAGGCCTCAAGAGAATTGAAACTGCAGAAGCAAAGCTGGGGGATATAGTTGCGGTTTCCGGTGTAGGTGATGTTACAATTGGAGATACAATATGTGAAGTAGGCGCACCTGACCCATTGCCTTTTGTTGCTATTGACGAGCCTACTTTGTCAATGACATTTAGTGTAAATAACAGCCCATTTGCAGGAAGAGAGGGTACTTTTGTAACTTCAAGGCACTTGAGAGACAGACTTTTCAAAGAACTGGAAACAAATGTTAGTCTTAGAGTTGAAGAAACTGACTCTCCAGATGCATTTGTTGTTTCGGGCAGAGGTGAGCTTCACCTGTCAATATTAGTTGAAACAATGAGAAGGCAGGGATATGAATTCCAGGTTTCAAAACCGACGGTTATTAATAAGGAAATTGACGGGGTATTAATGGAGCCTATTGAATATTTGATGATAGATGTTCCGGAAGAATTTATGGGAACAGTAATGGAAAAGCTTGGACAAAGAAAATCCGAGATGGTTAATATGACATCTGCAAACCAGGGGTATATGAGACTTGAATTCAAGATTCCCGCAAGAGGTTTGATTGGATACAGGTCAGAATTGCTTACCGATACTAAAGGAAATGGAATAATGAATCACGTATTCCATGGATATGAACCATACAAAGGTGAAATTCCTACAAGGACAAGAGGATCATTGATTGCTTGGGAGGATGGCGAAGCTGTTACTTACGGGTTGTACAATGCTCAGGAAAGAGGAACTCTTTTCATAACACCGGGAACAAAGGTTTATGAAGGAATGATTGTTGGTGAGAATGCCAGATACGATGACTTAGTTGTAAATGTTTGTAAAAAGAAGCATGTTACAAATATGAGAGCTTCCGGCTCAGATGAAGCGTTGAGATTAACACCTCCTATAATTTTGAGCCTAGAACAGGCATTGGAATTTATTGCTGAAGATGAACTTGTAGAGATGACTCCAAAAAGTATTCGCTTAAGAAAAAAGATACTGGATACAGAAACAAGAGCGAAAATGAGAAGTAAAATGTAATTGCCGGGAATATGGACAAAATTTGAAAAGAATATTATAGTATTTATTATAAGAGTTTTTGAATTTTTAGAATGGAGTCACATATTTGATGGATAGAAGATTAAAAGTATCATTGACAGGGATACTGACTGTGGTTGTTGGTATATTGCTATCAATACCAAATATCATGAACTATTTCGGAACTCTGTTGAAAGGTTTTGATGCTAAGTTTGGTTTGCTTAATGCGGTGTTTACGGCTGTAGGGCTTACTTTGGTTATTTTTGGATTATTTATAATATCAGCCGGATTGAAGAAGATGTCTTTCTGGCTGACCATTTTTATTGTTTTTGTATTTATTTTTACTGTGGGAGCCACTATAACTTTTAGGAGTACGGTTTCCACAGATACATCTGAGGCAGTAACCAAGGAAGTCAAAATAAAGGCTGATGCCGAAGGCGCAAAGATGATTGACATACCTATGGGTTCAAATACCAAGACTATTGCGGAAATTCTTGCAAATGAAGGTATTATTAATAAACCTCAGATTTTTACAATTGTGTCAAAAATTAACGGATTTGACGGCAAGTATCAAGCTGGTACCCATATTTTGAAACCGGGATTGGAATTCAACACTATAATGACAATACTTACTGGAAAGCCTGAAAGTAAAAAAGTAACCATACCTGAAGGCTTGAGCTACAGACAGATTGTCAATACCTTTGTTAAAAAGGAACTTGGTACTGCAGATAAATTTGATTATGCAATGAAGTATCAAAAGTATGACTATGATTTTATAAAGGACATAAAAGACAGTAATAACCGTGAATTCAAGCTAGAAGGATATTTATTTCCCGATACATATGAATTTGCAATGAATGCCAGTGAAAAGACAATAATAAATGTAATGCTTGAAAACTTTAATAACAAAGTAACAAAAGAGCATTATAAACGTGCCAAGGAATTAGGTATGACAATGGACGAGGTTATTACTCTTGCTTCAATAATTGAGAGAGAGGTAAGTAACACCCAGGAAAGAAGAGTTGTATCAGAAGTATTTCACAGGCGTTTGAAAGATAAGAATAAGAATCTGAGAAAGTTAGAGTCATGTGCTACTCTTCAATATATTTTCTTAAATACTGAGGGAAAGGTACATGAGGTAATAACATACGAAGATAGGAATGTTAATAATCCGTATAATACTTATCTTAATCCAGGTTTACCACCAGGACCTATTTGCTCACCGAGTATTGACGCAATAAACGCAGCGTTGTATCCTGATGAGGATACGGATTACATGTTCTTCTTATCAGCAGGTGACGGAACTACTAAGTTCTCAAAAACTTATGCCGAACACTTAAAGGCTATGAAGCAATACGGATTGGCAAAATAATTATGCAAAAATTAATTAGACTGGCTTAAATGCCGGAAATGTATTAAATAAAGATGGCAGCAGCCATCTTTATTTTTGACGTTGTAACTGATTGGAGCAATGAAATGATTAATTACGAATACATTACTCAATATATAAGAGAGACTATCAAACCAAACACTGGATTGTTGGCTGAGCTTGAAGAATATGCTTCCAAGCATCATGTACCAATAATTCAGCCTGAGGTTGCAGCACTATTGAAGGTTATTGGAAATATGAAACGACCTACAAGAATTCTGGAAGTTGGGACAGCAATAGGATATTCTTCAATTTTATTTTCAGGATTTTTGCAGCAAAAGGGTATAATAGATACCATAGAGCGAAATGAAGAAATGATTGAGATAGCAAGAAAAAATATAAAGCGTGCCGGACTTCAGGATACTATAAATGTAATTGCAGGCGATGCTCTAGAGGTTCTAGCCTGCCTTAACAAAAGCTATGATATGATATTTATTGATGCAGCAAAAGGACAGTACAGTGAGTTTTTTGAACATTGTAAGAGGATGCTTGCCCCAGGTGGAATTATTATTTCCGATAATGTTCTATATAAGGGTATGACTGCAAGTGATGAGCTTGTGGTAAGAAGAAAGAGAACTATAGTTAACAGAATGAGAAGTTTCCTAAAGGAGCTTTGCCAGGATGAGTCATTTGAGACAGGTATAATTCCTATAGGAGACGGAGTAGCACTTAGCTATAATAAACAGTAAACAAATTTGTGGGAGGATTTATGAATAAAGTTGAGCTTTTGGCTCCGGCGGGAAATCTTGAAAAGCTTAAAATGGCAATTATGTATGGTGCAGATGCGGTATATATTGGCGGACAGAAGTTTGGTTTAAGAGCATCTGCTGACAATTTCTCTCTTGAGGATATCAAGGAGGGACTTGATTTTGCACATCAGAGAGAATGTAAGGTTTATGTGACTGTTAATATAATTCCTCATAATGAAGATCTTGAGGGATTACCTGAATATATAAAGCAGCTTGATGAACTGGGAATAGATGCGGTTATAGTTTCTGATCCTGGAATTTTTGATATTGTACGTGAAAATGCTCCTGACATGGAGATTCATATAAGTACTCAGGCTAATAACACCAATTACGCCAGTGCTATGTTTTGGTACAGGCATGGGGCTAAAAGAATTGTTACTGCAAGGGAGCTTTCTCTTCAAGAAATAAGTGAAATCAGGTCAAAAATACCTGATGATTTGGATTTAGAGGCTTTTATCCATGGAGCTATGTGCATTTCCTATTCAGGAAGATGCCTGCTCAGCAGCTATATGGCAGAACGTGATTCCAACAGAGGAGCATGTTCTCATCCTTGCAGATGGAAGTATCATTTGGTTGAAGAAAAGCGTCCCGGTGAGTATTATCCGGTTTATGAGGATGAAAAGGGAACATATATATACAATTCCAAGGATTTGTGTATGATTGAACATATTCCTGAATTAGTTAAAGCGGGTATTTACAGCTTTAAGATTGAAGGAAGAATGAAAAGCTCCTTTTATGTAGCTACAGTTGTAAGTGCCTACAGACAGGCTATTGATGCATATTTAGCTGACCCTGACAATTACAGGTTTGACCCTGAATGGCTGATAGAACTCTCAAAAGCCAGTCATAGGGAATATACCACGGGATTTTATTTTAATAAGACCACAGGTGCAGATCAGATATATAATACCAGTTCCTATATCAGAGAATACGACTTTGTTGGTATGGTACTGGAATATGATAAATCAACCGGTATTGCAAAGATTGAGCAGAGAAACCGCATGATTGTAGGAGATGAAATAGAGGTGGTAAGCCCCCGAAAAGGCTATTTTACCCAAACTATTAAAGAAATGCACAATGAGGATGGAGAAAGTATCAGAACTGCACCTCATGCACAAATGATTGTATATATGCCTATTGATGAAGAAGTGGGGCCTTATACGATTTTGAGAAGGAAGTAGACATTAGCTATATAATTAACATTAAAACATAAAAAAGAAGAATGCCAAATGGTATTCTTCTTTTTTATATAATACATTATCTTATTTCAATCCACAAACATTTGACATTTAAAGATTATAAATCAAATGTTTGACTATATAAAAATTATATCAACAGAATAAAAATAAGTCAAAACCCATTGACATATTATTCCAAAAGTGATATATTCAAGATAATGTAATATATAGATAAAAATGTAAATTAATCATTCTGATTTTTATTACATTAATTATTATCTAACTATATTAAGAAAAGTTCAACATATTAAGAGGAGAGAAAAGCAATGTATGTTGCTCATATAAGAGAAGACGGTACAAAACAAAGTGTCAAGGAGCATTTAGAGAATGTAGCTTTGCTATGTTCAACAGCTTGTAAAAAAATATCACTGGAGAATATGGGAAGATTAATCGGTCTGCTTCATGATATGGGAAAGGAAACAACAGAATTTAAAAATTATATAATATATAGTTTTCAATACCCTGAAGATAAGTCTCGTAGGGGAACAGTCGACCATGCTACCGCAGGTGCTAAATTTATTTACAAAACATATTATTGCTCAAAAAATCCTTATGAAAAGCTTACCGCACAAATTATCTGTCTTGTAATTTGCTCTCATCATGGAGGGTTAATCGATTGTATTGATTTAGAATTGAGAGATAAATTTACTTCAAGAATGAATAGAGACGATTTAGAGATAAATTATGATGAAGCTATAAATAATTTTTTTCAGGATTGCTGTGAAATGAATGAAATCTATAGGTTGTTCATGGAAGCCGTTCAGGAGATAAAAAATATTTTAACGAGAATTAGATTGGTATACGATAAAAAACATTTTGTTAAATTTTCTATGGCACTATTAATTAAATTTTTACTCAGCTGCCTTATTGATGCGGATAGATATGATACATATAGTTTTATGGAATCAAAAGACATAATTGATAACGAACAGGGTATACTTAAAAACTGTCTATGGACAGTACTTTCGGAACATTTAAATAGAAAACTTGATGATTTACCAAAAATATCTAACATAGATTTACTACGAAATTTAATTTCACAATCATGCAAAAGTTTTGCAAAAAATAATACAGGAATATACAAGCTTTTGGTACCTACAGGTGGAGGAAAAACACTTTCTAGCCTGAGATATGCCTTGGAGCATGCTAGGGAATTCAAGAAAGATAGAATTGTATACATAATACCTTTCACCACCATAATAGACCAGAATTCTAAAGAAATTAAGGATTTTCTGGATAGGGAGGATGTTGTTTTAGAGCATCATTCTAATCTGATAATGGACAATGATAATGAAGATTATAAGCTTTTGACGGAAAGATGGGATAGCCCAATAATTCTGTCAACAATGGTACAGTTTCTAAATACTTTTTTTAACGGTGGAACTCAAAGTGTTAGAAGATTGCACAATCTTGTAAACTCAATAATTATCTTTGATGAAATCCAAGCCATTCCAATTAAGTGTATTAATATGTTTAACTATGCTATAAATTTCTTGTCTAAAGTTTGCAATACAACGGTTATTCTATGTACAGCCACTCAGCCATTACTTTCTAAGACTGAAATGCCTGTATTTATTGAGAAGAATGCAGATATTATCCCTAATGCAGATGAAAAATTCAGATATTTTACAAGAACAAAGGTTATACCAAGAATTCGAGCTGGAGGTTACAGTATACAAGACCTAAAAGATTTTTCATTATGTTTGATGGAGAAGGTAAACAGTACTTTAATTATACTAAATACAAAGAATGCAGCAAAAGAATTATTTAAAGCTATTAATAATGATAATTCAATGTTACCGGAGGAGAAAAAATCAATTGTATTTCACTTAAGTACTAATATGTGTCCTGCTCACAGAATAGAATCACTAAATAAAATAAGGGAAGTTCTTGGCAAGAAAAAAGTGATATGTGTTAGTACCCAATTGATTGAAGCAGGAGTAAACATTTCATTTGAGTGTGTTGTACGTTCTCTGGCAGGACTGGACAGTATTGCTCAGGCAGCTGGAAGATGTAATCGACATGCTGAGAGTAATTGCGGAAATGTTTTTGTTATAAATATGGATACAAGCAGTGAAAATGTAAGCAGACTTCTGGAGATAAAAGCAGGTCAGGATAAAACATTACGGATTTTTGAAGAATATAATCAGAATCCGGAAGCTTTTGATTGTGACTTACTCTCACCAAAAGCTATTGCTAAATATTTCGAGTACTATTTCAATGAATTGAAATTAGAAATGAATTATACCCTCCCTAAGCCATATGCTGATAAAACTATGTTTGATTTACTCTCTGAAAATAAGCAAGTTGTACAAGACTATATTGATAGAAAACAAGTAAAACCTGATTTGATGCTATATAATTCCTTTAAAACGGCAGGTGATTATTTCAGGGTTATAGACCAGAATACAGTTGGTGTAATTGTGCCTTACGAAAAGGGAGAAGAGTTAATAACAAAAATTAATGGCAAATGCAATCTTAAAGATTTAAAAAAATATTTAAAGGAGGCTCAGCAGTACTCGGTCAATTTATACGATCAGGAATATAGAATTTTGAATCACTCGGGAGCTTTTGTACAAGTGAATAACGGAGGGGTGATTGCACTGAGAAAGGAATTTTATGATAAAAACGTAGGAATTACCGCTGAAAACCAACAACAGGAATTTTTAAATTATTGAGGTGATGATGATGGAAAGAGCAAACAGCGTAGAATTTAAGGTTAGCGGAAGGTATGCACTTTTCAGCGATCCAATAAACAGGATTGGAGGTGAAAAAGTATCATACCAAATACCTACCTATCAGGCTATAAAGGGAATTTTGGAGAGTGTTTACTGGAAACCCACTTTTATCTGGTATATAGATGAGCTTAGGGTTATGAAATATATTAAAACCCAGTCACAGGGTATGCGACCCATTAATTATACAGGAGGAAATACACTATCAATATATTCTTATCTTACTGATGTGGAGTATCAGGTAAAAGCTCATTTCGAGTGGAACTATAACCGTAGGGATTTAGAAGAGGATAGAAATGAAAATAAACATTTTAGTGTAGCTAACAGAATGATCGAAAGAGGCGGAAGACGAGATATTTTCTTAGGAACACGAGAGTGTCAGGGGTATGTGGAGCCTTGTAATTTTGGAGATGGTGAAGGAGTCTATGACAATTACGGAGAGATATCTTTTGGATTAATGTTTCACGGTTTTGATTACCCTGAAGAGGCATATGATGAATCTGGCAAGGACAAGCTTGTAGCAAGACTGTGGTATCCAAAAATGGAAAACGGATATATAAAATTCATCAGACCTGATAAGTGTGAGATAAAGCGTGAGATAAAGGCAATGAGAATGAAAGAGTTTAATAATAGTAATTTTAGCGGTCTTAAAGAATTTGATAAGGGAGGTGAAATACTTGGGCTGGATTGATAAACTTTATGATACATATGAAAATTGTATAAGTGAAGTTGGAAAACGTAGAACTGATAAAAAGATTCCTTTGTTGCCTGTGGGACATTCTACACAAAATGCACAAATTGAGGTAGTAATTGATATAGAAGGGAATTTTCGTCGTGCTAGAATTTTGGAAAAGGAAGAGCAGGTTACAATAATTCCTGTAACAGAAGATTCAGCATCAAGAGGAAACGGAAACTTTCCACATGCATTATGCGACAAATTTATATATGTTGCCGGGGACTACTTAGAATATGTACAAAATGAAAAAAGTGAAGATTATTTTAATAAATATATTGAGCAGCTTGAAGACTGGTGTAGCTCAATGCATAAAAACAAAAAAGTTTGTGCTGTTTTTGATTACTTAAAAAAGAAGAAGCTCATTAAAGACTTAGTTGAACAGAAAATATTGACTTGTGATGAAAGCGGTAATTTAAAAAAAGACATAAAACTCGGAACAGTTTCTCAAATTGATGCATTTATAAGATTCAAGGTTGAGGATACAGAAAATCCTAGTAGTGAAACAGCGGTTTGGCTTGATAATGAGATTTACAAAAGCTATATAGAATATTACCTAAATAAGGAGAAAGGTACAGAGTTATGCTATATAAAAGGGGTGAGTATTCCATATTCTGAAAAGCACCCTTCTAAAGTAAGAAACTCAGGAGATAAAGCAAAGTTAATATCGGCTAATGATGAAAGCGGGTTTACATACCGTGGAAGGTTCTCTGATAAAAAGCAGGCGGTAATTGTAAGTTATGAAGTTTCTCAAAAAGCACACAATGCACTTCGCTGGCTTATCGATATCCAAGGATATAGATTTGGAAATCCCAAGGATGGTGAAGAGGTAATTGTTGCGTGGGGTACTAATAATCAAAAGGTTCCTCCCTTATTAGCGGATACGGATGATATTTTTGGAGAAGAAGAGGATTCACTAATCATAGTATCTACTCAGAAGGAATACGCACAACGACTCAATAAGGCAATTGCCGGATATGGGTGCGAGCTTGACACCAATGCAGATATTGTAATAATGGGGCTTAATTCTGCGACAACCGGAAGGCTGTCTATAACATATTACAAAGAGCTAAAAGGGCCGGACTTTTTGAACAGAATTGAAAAGTGGCACAATACGTGTAGCTGGAGGCACTGTTATAAAAGGATTCTGGATGGGACTGATGAAAAAGGAAAAAACAAGTATAAAACAATAGAATTTATTGGAGCTCCGGCTCCAAAAGAAATTGTTAGGGCAGCTTTCGGTGTTGAAAGAAATGAAAAGCTTGAGGTTGATGACAAATTAATAAAGTCAACAATAGAAAGATTACTTCCATGTATTATTGATGGTGCAAGATTACCGTATGATATTGTTAATTCGGCTGTGAATAGGGCATCTAATCCGATTTCTATGAATTATTTCAATTGGGAAAAGACATTAAGTATTGCATGTTCTTTATTAAAAAAGTATAGAAATGATAAATTTAAAAAGGAGGAATGGGACATGGCACTTGATGAAAATCAAAATGACAGGAGCTATCTTTTTGGAAGATTACTAGCAATTGCACAAGAAATTGAAGCATGGGCTATTAGTATAACAGGCGAAAAAAGGGATACTAATGCGGAGAGGCTTATGCATCAATTTAAACTCCACCCTTATAAAACATGGGGGATAATAACTAATAAGCTCAGACCATATATTGCAAGGCTGGGTGGGAAAAATATTCTGGTAGAACTTATGACCAAAGTCAATTCACGGATATCATTTGAAGACTTTACGAGTCTAAAGTCATTGGAGGATAGCTATATATTAGGTTATTACTGCCAGAGACAAGTGTTTATTGATGAAAAGAATAGAAGAATTGCAGATAAAAATGAAAAGAAACTTGAAAATATAAATTAAAGGAGTTGTTTATATGAGTATTTTAAAAAACAAGATTGATTTTGCAGTGATTATTTCGGTGAAAAATGCTAATCCAAACGGTGACCCACTGAATGGAAACCGTCCTAGAGAAAATTATGACGGATATGGAGAAATATCAGATGTGTGTATAAAAAGAAAAATAAGAAATCGTTTGCAGGATATGAAGCAAGAGATATTTGTTCAGTCAGACGAAAGAAGAACAGATGGCTTCAGAAGTTTGAAAGATAGAGCAGACGGTTGTCCTGAATTAAAAAAATTAACTAAGGATAAAGAGAAATATGCAGAGTACGCCTGCTCAAAATGGATTGATGTAAGGAGCTTTGGCCAAGTATTTGCATTTAAAGCAGGTGAGGAGAATTCAGTCTCTATAGGAATAAGGGGACCTGTATCAATACATTCGGCTGTAAGTGTTTCGCCAATAGAAATATCAAGTATGCAAATTACAAAAAGTGTAAATGGAGAGACAGGAAAAGACCCTGACAAAAAGAGTGCAGATACAATGGGTATGAAGCATAGAGTTGATTTTGGTGTGTATGTGATTTATGGGAGTATAAATACTCAATTAGCATCTAAAACAGGGTTTAGTGAAGAAGATAGTGAACATATTAAAGAAGCGTTAAGAACATTATTTGAAAATGATTGCTCGTCTGCAAGGCCTGACGGAAGTATGGAGGTATATAAGCTTTATTGGTGGAAGCATAATTGCGAAGTAGGGCAATACTCTTCTGCAAAGGTACATAGAAGTCTTAAAATAAAGGCAAATGTTGATGTGCCAAAATGCATTAATGATTATTCTATTTACATTGATGATTTAGATGGATTGGAACCGAAAGTTTATGACGGAATATAACGAAGAAGACTTCCTGCTATTATCAGGCATTCAGCACTTTGCTTTTTGCAGGAGGCAATGGGCACTGATACATATTGAACAGCAGTGGCAGGAGAATCTGAGGACGGTTGAAGGGAATATACTGCATGAAAAGGCTCATGATGACGGATTCTCAGAAAAACGCGGAGACGTAATTATTTCAAGGGGAATGGCTGTTTTCTCAAGAACCCTTGGAGTCAGCGGTGTATGCGATATTGTGGAATTGCATAAATGTGCCGATGGTGTGAACATATTTGGCAGGGAAGGGTTGTACAGGCCTGTTCCCATAGAATACAAGAGGGGTAAACCAAAGGAAAATGATGCTGATATTCTTCAATTATGCGGACAGGCTATGTGCCTTGAAGAAATGCTCTTGTGTGAAATAAAGGAAGCATACATGTTCTACGGGGAGACTAAACGTAGGCTGAAAATTACACTTGATGATGCTTTACGTGAGAGGGTTAGAGACGTTATTCAAGAAATGCATGAGTTGTTTGAACGGAAGTATACGCCAAAGGTAAAACCTTCTAAGAGTTGTAAAGCCTGTTCTTTGGCAGATATCTGTATGCCAAGACTATGCAAAAATACTTCTGTGTCAAAATACATTAGAGATAGTTTGAAGGAGGCAGAGTAATGAGAAAACTTTTGAATACAGTTTATATTACCTCTCCAGACAGCTATCTTTCTCTGGATGGAGAAAACCTTGTTATACAAAAGGGAAGTACTGAGGCGGCAAGGCTGCCGCTTCACAATCTGGAAAGCATTATTGCTTTTGGATATACCGGAGCAAGTCCAGCACTAATGGGTGCATGTGCAAAACGAAATATTGCTCTTAGTTTTATGAGTCAAAGCGGTAAATTTTTGTCAAGAGTCGTTGGAGAGGTAAGGGGAAATGTTACTTTAAGAAAAGCACAATACAGATTGTCGGATAATATGGAAGAAAGCACTAAGATAGCCAGAAATTTTATATTTGGGAAGATTTATAACGGAAGGTGGGTAATTGAACGTGCTACCAGAGATTATTCGGAGAGGCTTGACGCAATTAAGCTCAAGAAGGTATCGGAAGGGTTGGCAAAAGCCTTGAATCTTGTATTGAATAGTAGAAATTTGGATGAACTCCGGGGATTTGAAGGGGAGTCAGCAACACAGTATTTTAGTGTGTTTGATGACTTGATTCTTCAACAAAAAGACAAGTTTTTCTTTCATGGAAGAAACAAACGCCCTCCTCTTGACAATGTAAATGCTATGTTATCATTTGTTTACACACTACTAGCACATGATACTGCCGCAGCACTTGAAACTGTCGGTCTTGACCCTTATGTAGGCTTTATGCATAGGGACAGACCCGGAAGAATATCTTTGGCGTTGGACTTAATGGAGGAACTGAGAAATGTGTATGCTGACAGATTTGTAATTTCTCTTATTAATAAAAGGGTAGTCAACTTCAGTGGTTTTATGCAGAAAGAGGATGGTGCAGTAATTATGGATGATGATACCCGAAGAACAATTTTACAAGCCTGGCAGAACAGAAAACAAGAGAAAATTACACATCCTTTTTTACAGGAAAAACTTGAATGGGGACTTGTGCCTTATGCTCAGGCTATGCTGTTAGCAAGATTTATTCGAGGAGATTTAGACGAGTATCCTCCATTTTTATGGAAGTAGGTGAATTTTATGATGGTACTTATTACATATGATGTTAATACTGAATCAGAGGGTGGAAAAAAGAGGTTAAGACGTGTTGCAAAACAATGTATGAACTATGGACAACGGGTTCAGAATTCTGTTTTTGAATGTGTTATGGATTCTGCAAAATGTAGGGAAGTTAAGAATAAATTGGAAAAAATAATTGACAAGGAAAGGGACAGCTTAAGATTCTATTATCTAGGTAACAATTACCAAAATAAAGTAGAACATATTGGCATAAAAGAATCTTTTGATGTAGAAGGAACATTAATTATATAGTGTGCGAATATATAGCAAACATTAAAAGCTAGGGACATTCGCACCTAAAATATAGTATTTCATTAATCAATTTTTAATTATTGATATTAATATTTTTTGTAAATAGACTTTTTATGTTTATTTTTTGTGCAAAATAAACAAGTAGATTTATTTCTTTTGTTTATTTTTGCTGTCGCTCCTCACGTAGGAGCGTGGATTGAAATAAATCCCAATCAAACTCTATGAGGTCAAGTATTGTCGCTCCTCACGTAGGAGCGTGGATTGAAATTGCAAGCATATCCGTTTGACTTGCTAACCATGGGTCGCTCCTCACGTAGGAGCGTGGATTGAAATGACTGGAGTAGCATTGAAAGAACGTCCGGAAGTGTCGCTCCTCACGTAGGAGCGTGGATTGAAATCAAGTAGCTCCTACAGGGCATAAATTGCGAGAGGGTCGCTCCTCACGTAGGAGCGTGGATTGAAATCGGCAGTTCGGCAATCTTCAACGGCGACACAATCAGTCGCTCCTCACGTAGGAGCGTGGATTGAAATAAATCCTAAGTCATGTCTGATTTCGTACCAACCTGTCGCTCCTCACGTAGGAGCGTGGATTGAAATAGTTGAATTTTTTAGTTAGGCACTAATCTTTTTGAGTCGCTCCTCACGTAGGAGCGTGGATTGAAATAAATAGCCATTAAGAAGGTTATAAAATCAAGCCGTCGCTCCTCACGTAGGAGCGTGGATTGAAATACTTCCCAGTTGCCCAAAAAATCCAAGTACGCTGTCGCTCCTCACGTAGGAGCGTGGATTGAAATTTAATGGCTATTTGAAGCTCTTTCGACAGCTTTAGTCGCTCCTCACGTAGGAGCGTGGATTGAAATAAATTTAATTGTATTATTACTACTTAAATATCCGTCGCTCCTCACGTAGGAGCGTGGATTGAAATTACAAAAGAATAGTCTATTACCTCATCTCCACAGTCGCTCCTCACGTAGGAGCGTGGATTGAAATAATCATGTTATTAGTACAATTACATTTCATACTATGTCGCTCCTCACGTAGGAGCGTGGATTGAAATCAACAATGGCAGCTACGGATGGAGATTCTACAACCGTCGCTCCTCACGTAGGAGCGTGGATTGAAATTCAGCCTCAGGCCACACACCTGCAGATGCTGGTGTCGCTCCTCACGTAGGAGCGTGGATTGAAATTCCGAAGCAATTAGAAGGGTGTTGAGAGCAGGTGTCGCTCCTCACGTAGGAGCGTGGATTGAAATATTTTAAATTATCTCCTTTATTTTAATATAAAGTCGCTCCTCACGTAGGAGCGTGGATTGAAATTATACCGCTTGACCCAAATTCTGTGCCAGATTATGTCGCTCCTCACGTAGGAGCGTGGATTGAAATTGCACCATTGCTGTAATGTACTTTGAATGTAAAGTCGCTCCTCACGTAGGAGCGTGGATTGAAATTTCATCCTTATACTTTTCTTTTAAGTAATTTTTAAGTCGCTCCTCACGTAGGAGCGTGGATTGAAATTATTCAGGCAGCATTGATGCATTTACCTTTAAGTCGCTCCTCACGTAGGAGCGTGGATTGAAATCAAAAGATATGAATATCATGTATTTTAACAATCGTCGCTCCTCACGTAGGAGCGTGGATTGAAATTACAACTTTTGATAAAATGCCAGGTTACAAAGGAGTCGCTCCTCACGTAGGAGCGTGGATTGAAATTATCCACGATACCCTTATCTGTCTTGGCTCTGGGTCGCTCCTCACGTAGGAGCGTGGATTGAAATCTCTTTAGCGTAAATGCAATATTTGTAGTAGCCAAGTCGCTCCTCACGTAGGAGCGTGGATTGAAATCGTTTGTTGGAATTGAACCATTATCAAAATGATATAGTCGCTCCTCACGTAGGAGCGTGGATTGAAATACAGCTAGTTCCATGTCATTATTCCAATTAAGATGTCGCTCCTCACGTAGGAGCGTGGATTGAAATTTTTTCAAACTTAATCTATTGCACGAATCCATCTGTCGCTCCTCACGTAGGAGCGTGGATTGAAATCTAAGTATGACAAACCCGGTGAAAACATGGGATACGTCGCTCCTCACGTAGGAGCGTGGATTGAAATTTCCCGTTGATATGGGTCTTTTTTTGTTTCGTCTTGTCGCTCCTCACGTAGGAGCGTGGATTGAAATCTTACCCCTCCATGTTAGATTCATAACTTATCCTCGTCGCTCCTCACGTAGGAGCGTGGATTGAAATTAGTGGCTTAGTTTTTGAAACGGTTATTCGCCGTCGTCGCTCCTCACGTAGGAGCGTGGATTGAAATATAATCTGGTAATTTTTTATTTGTTTTGAAATTATAGTCGCTCCTCACGTAGGAGCGTGGATTGAAATCGTTAGGGGTAAATACTAAATACATTCCAAGCAAGTCGCTCCTCACGTAGGAGCGTGGATTGAAATAATTTCAATCTTTTCAAGTGCCTGACACTCAACGTCGCTCCTCACGTAGGAGCGTGGATTGAAATTGTTACAAGAAGTGCCTTTTATACCAGACAGGATAGTCGCTCCTCACGTAGGAGCGTGGATTGAAATTTTAGCAAGAATGGTTCAACATCAAGAGATTAAGTCGCTCCTCACGTAGGAGCGTGGATTGAAATTACAGGATGCTTATATGATGTTTCTAGCTCTGACGTCGCTCCTCACGTAGGAGCGTGGATTGAAATAATGTCCCTATAATTTATAATCTTTATGTACATTCACGTCGCTCCTCACGTAGGAGCGTGGATTGAAATACTCAACTATATCTCCCCCTTCTTTAATATCCTGTCGCTCCTCACGTAGGAGCGTGGATTGAAATACAGCCTACTTGTTGACAGGGAAAATGACGTATCGTCGCTCCTCACGTAGGAGCGTGGATTGAAATTATGCCTAAATGGGTAAGACAACTCTGTCCAAAGGTCGCTCCTCACGTAGGAGCGTGGATTGAAATCGTTGGCTCTTCACCTTCTACCGCCTCGGGATATGTCGCTCCTCACGTAGGAGCGTGGATTGAAATTTGACCATATTTGTGATTATTTTTTGCATAGTCTGTCGCTCCTCACGTAGGAGCGTGGATTGAAATTGTTATAATTGGCTTTGCAATAGATGTCCAGTAGTCGCTCCTCACGTAGGAGCGTGGATTGAAATATCACAACTGAAATTATGGCTTATGCCTTTAGGGGTCGCTCCTCACGTAGGAGCGTGGATTGAAATTAATTGTGGTCAAGAATGTTTTGAAAATGATTTTGTCGCTCCTCACGTAGGAGCGTGGATTGAAATCGTCAAAGGTTTATGCAACAACTACAAAGTATCCGGTCGCTCCTCACGTAGGAGCGTGGATTGAAATTTGCAGCTACAATTAATTTGATAACTGCGATATTGTCGCTCCTCACGTAGGAGCGTGGATTGAAATATAATCTGGTAATTTTTTATTTGTTTTGAAATTATAGTCGCTCCTCACGTAGGAGCGTGGATTGAAATTTTCAATACAAGGAATATTACTAACACCCTTTTTAAAGTCGCTCCTCACGTAGGAGCGTGGATTGAAATTTTTTTAATATTACTTATCTCTTGAAACTTTATGTCGCTCCTCACGTAGGAGCTACAGGAATAGAATCAAAGAAATAGTTAATTGAAATGAGATGCAGCTTTAGATATTTACTCTATATGCAGTATATAGGGATATAATGCGTAATTTTGAAAATACCAAGAGGGGATATGTGAATTAGTATAGGGTACAATAATTATTTTTGATTATACATAAAATGGAAAATTTATAGGACAGAAAACTTTAGCATTACTAAACAGTGCCATGATTATAACAATCTGGATAAACGGGTATACCTTTACGTATGCTAGCCATGTCTTGATTTTCTTATTAATTATGCAAAAGAACTTGGATTTGAAGAAATTTCTGTAGGAGTTGATATTGATAATATAGTTGCTGAACACCTATATGAAAAATGGGTTTTATAAACATAATATTTGAAAATGCAATAATTCAATTTTAGGAATATACATAAGTTGTATAACCTTCCCTTTAGTATGGAAATAATTAGTATAAATAATCATTTTCAATTAAGGGGTTTAATATGACTAAAAGGATAAAAACAATACTATTTATATTTATGGCAATATGTGCTTTACTTGTGACAAGACTATATTATATACAGACTGTAGTTGGTCCCGGCTATTCAAAGGAAGCGTCCAGTCAAAGAGTCAACAACGTTAATATAGAAAATTCCAGAGGTGATTTTCTGGATAGAAATGGAATAAAGCTTACAGGAAGAACACCAAAAGTTACCGCGGTTTTGAAACCTTCTCTTTTGCGGGGGCAGAATGAGGCCGTTGATAATATATGTCAGATATTGGGGCTTGATCCCGCCAAGACAAAAGAATCCCTGCAAAGAAAGAATACTCCTATAATAATGGAAGTTGACAGTGAAACAAAGGATGTTCTTTCTCAGCTTAATATTAAAGGAATATCTTTTGTAAACACTTTAAGCAGGTACAATACTGATACTAAGGCAAAACATTTGCTAGGCTATTTGAACAAAGTTGACCAGGTAGGAAGTTTTGGATTAGAAAAAATATATGAAAAGACATTGAATTATGGAAAAACAGATTCAATAGGCGTAATAACTGACAGAGACAATAATTTGCTGGGCGGTCTTGGGTATAGAATAATTGAGGAAAACAGTGATAATAAAAAGCTAGATATTAGGCTTACTATAGATTACCATATACAGAGTATTATTGAAAAAGTTTTAGATGAAAAAGGTTTAACAGGAGCCATAGTAGTAGAGGATGTAGCAACTGGAGATATAGTAGGTATGTGCAGTAAACCTGATTTTAACCCTAACGATATCGAAAACTATTTGCTCAACAACAAAAAACCTTTATTTAACAGGGCTGTTGCTCAATACAATATTGGTTCAGTTTTTAAGTTGATTGATTTAGCATCTGTATTGGAGAAGGATCAGGATTATAACATGGTATTTAATTGTCCAGGATATATACAGATAGGAGATACCGAGTTCAAATGTTCTTCATATAATGTAGGAGGCCATGGCATCATGGATATTAACAGTGCTCTAGCAAAATCATGCAATGCCTACTTTATTAATATGTCTATGGATCTGGGAGCTGAACCCATAATATCAATGTGTGAAAAACTGGGTTTTGGAAAACCTACAGGACTGTCAAAACAAGGCATTGAAGAAGCAAAGGGCGTTATTCCTGCTATAGCGGATCTTAAAAATCCCGGTGATGTAGCAAACGTATCTATTGGGCAGGGACAAACCATGGCAACTCCTGTTCAGATAGCTGATATGATAGCTACTATTGCTAACGGTGGGATAAAAAACAATATTAATGTAGTTGATTGTATAGTAAACGAAGAAGGAAACAAAGTAAGGGATTTAAAAGAAACAGAGCAAAAAAGGGTATTATCAAAGGCCACAAGTGACAAGATTAAAAATCTAATGGAAGGTGTTGTAAACACCGGAACAGGAAAAAAGGCCAGTATTGATGAGTTTGGGGGAGCAGGAGGAAAAACGGGAAGTGCTGAGACAGGCCAATATGTAGACGGTCAAAAAATAGTTCAGGCTTGGTTTGCAGGATATTTCCCAGCAAAATCACCTAAATATTCGGTAGCTGTTTTTATAGAGGACGGACGAAGCGGTGGAGAATCAGCAGCACCTATATTTGCCGAGGTTGGAAAAGAGATTATGAAAAAAGGGCTATAATAAAAAATGGTTTCACAGATATAAAAGGACTGTGAAACCATTTTAACGAGTGTGTGAAGGTTTTTCTGTAAATACAGCTTTCTATGATAATTTTTGATGAGTTACCCATAATATAAATGGAGTTCTCTTTATTAATAAATATAATAATTAAAGAATGGCATGTCAAGTACACCCTCTGTTGGGTTGTTGATATGGAGTGTGTGAAATAATCTCTGTAAATAGCTTTCTATGATAATTTTATTAGAGTTGTGAAGGCCAGATGCTGGCTTTCATAACTTGTCTACAATATAATAGTAAATTAATGGCATGTCAATAGCACCCTTCCAAAAGGGTGTTTTTGATTGTCCTGATTTTATTGCTGAAGCCTGCCCTCATACATGATGGACAACTCACCGTAGACTTTACCCCAGTTACGGAGAGTCATAGTCCACTTCTTGGTTGCCTCAAAGGTTGCTAGATATAGGGCCTTTAAGAGGGCTGTGTCACTTGGAAATACGCTTCTTTGACGATTCAGACGACGATATGTGCTGTTCAGGCTTTCTATAGCATTGGTTGTGTAGATTACCTTGCGAACATCCGTAGAAAACTTGAAAATCGGGCTTAGGATATCCCAGTTCGTAGACCAACTCTTCATGGCGTTAGGATAACGGTCCTGCCACTTGTCCGTAATTTGCATCATACGCTCATATCCGGTCTCCTCTGTAGGGGCATGGTAGATTGTCTTCAGGTCATTAGCAAACTCCTTCTTATCTTTGTCTGCAACATATTTTAGTGTGTTTCTTACCTGATGGACTATGCAGCGTTGATACTCTGTTTCCGGAAAAGCTACAGCAATGGATTCCTTGATGCCACTCAGGCCATCTGCACAAAGTATAAGAATATCCTTGACTCCACGGTTCTTCAGTTCATTTAGGACACTAAGCCAATATTTACTGCTTTCATTTTGGCCTATCTGAATGCTTAACACTTCCTTTTGGCCTTCTTCATTGATTCCAAGAATGATGTATGCAGCCAGCTTCTTGATGACATTGTTGTCCCTAACAGAAAAGTGCACAGCATCTATGAATACAATTGGGTAAACGCTGGATAGTGGACGTTGTTGCCATTCCTCAATTTCTGGAAGCAGTTTGTTTGTGATATCGGATACCATGCCTTCACTAACTTCAAATCCGTAGATTTCTTCGATCTGGTCAGAGATCTGGCGAGTTGTCAAACCTCTTGCATACATAGCAATGATCTTTTGGTCAATGCTTGAGATATCCTTTTGACGCTTCTTCACGATTTGTGGCTCAAAGGAACATTCTCGATCTTGTGGAACGTCAATTTCCATCTTACCATATGTACTTTGTATTGATTTGGATTTTTTCCGTTCCTGTAATTGGTGTTATTGGAACGTTCGTATGGCTCATAGCCTAAATGCTGATCCATCTCGGCTGTCAATGACGTTTCGATTTTGTAATTTTATAGCGTTTAAATTTTGCTGTTTTATGGCAAAAAAATTATTCCTTAGTCTTAAATAATGTATTTACCATTGTGGTACTTCCTGTCATCATCTCCTTTCGTTCCTTTAGACGATAACTTTCACCTTTAATACTTACAACTTGACAATGATGTAGAATTCTGTCAAGAATAGCGGAGGCAATAGTTATATCTGAGAATACTTCATTCCATGCTGAAAAAGCTTTATTTGAAGTAAATATGGTTGTATTTCTTTCATATCGTTTGGCTATTAATTGAAAAAATAAGTTTGCACCTTGAATATCCATTGGAAGATATCCAATTTCATCAATGATTAGTACCTTGTATTTGGCAAAGTTCTTCAATCGTTCCTGAAGTCTATTTTCATAATGGGCTTTGTTCAACTGCGTAATTAAGTTATGGCAGTTAATATAATAAGTGGAATATCTATGCTCTGCAGCAATCATTCCAAGTGCTACAGCAAGATGTGTTTTGCCAACACCAGGAGTACCTAGAAAAACAACATTTTCTTTATTTTCCACAAAGCGCATGGTCGCAAGTTCCATGATCTGCTCTCTGTTAATGCTAGGTTGAAAATCAAAGTCAAACATGTCAAGTGTCTTTTTATATGGAAATCCTGACATTTTAATTTGATTTTCCACAGCTCTTGATTTCTTTGACTTGGCTTCTTCTGTGAAAATATGATCTAAGATATCGACGATATTTCTCTTTTCATGAATGGCTTGCTCTAAGTAATTATCAATAATCGTAAGTGTATTTCTCATTCCTAATGTTTCAAGGTTGTTCTTGATTCTTTCGTAAGCTAGTTCACTCAAAATGTTACTCCTCCCATCAGCTCATCATACTGTTTAAGAGAATGTTTTGGAGATGGAAAATCTACAATATCTGGATTATGTAGAAGTGTGTTTTCTATATCAAAACTCTGTTTAACCAACATTGTTTTATAGTGTTCTTTGTTGACGTTTAAGGTGTTTTTACTGTATGATAATTTATGAATTGATATTTGTTTTCCTTGAAAATATGCAGCTAACATATTTTGAAGGACAATGACTGCCACATCTTTGCCTACATATTCTGCTGGTACAGAATACTTATTACCGGCATAGCTGATAAGGCAGTCTTTTTCAACTCTTCGAAGATTAATTTTGTCTATTATGTATTCTCTTTTTAATGGAGATAACATCTCATCTCTCAATCGATCAATAGGACGTTCATTGGTAGTTCCATGAACCTTGCTGTTAACCTTATTACACCATGCATACGCCTGTCCATTTAAGTCATCGAGAGAAGCGTATTTTATACCTGTCATAAAGTTGTCTCTAACATATGCAACGGTTCGTTCTACTTTTCCTTTTGTCTGTCCGCGATATGGTCTACATAGAACAGGCTTATATCCATAAAATCCTGCAAAATCTTCAAACTGTCTATTGAGTTCACTGTCAGCTTGTTTTAATAATCGCTTTACAACAACTTGTTTCATATTGTCGTATAATATTTCTTCAGGATATCCTCCAAAATATCGAAAAGCATTTACATGACAACGTATTAGTGTTGAAGTACTCATATCTGTTACAAATTCAATATATCTCATTCTAGAATACCCTAAAACCATGAGAAAACAGTAAAGCTTTTTATATTCTCCATTTTCCAGTACCTTATAGTTTTCAAAGAATCCCCAGTCAACCTGTCCCTGAAGTCCAGGCATCGTTTCAAATCGGACAGTGGCTTTTTGATTTAAGTCCTGTTTTTTTGATGAAACATACTCACGGACTATGGTATATTTGCAGTTACAGCCTTGTTCTAGAAGCTTTTCATGAATTCTTACTGCACTAAATGGTGCTTCTTCTAGCCATAAATCGATCTGGTGCTTGTAAGAGTCTAATTTAGAAGGTTTGGGACCAGTAAGCTGATAGACAGGTTTTATATCTGATTCTGCATATTTCTTTGCAGTACGTGGATCCATATGATATTTCCTTGCAATCTCTGTGTAAGATAATCCTTTCTTGCGATCATTTCGTATTTCCATCCAGTAGTTTCCTTTCATTCTTTGTACACCCCAAGTTTTATTTGAAGTGTATCACAAGTTATTTTGTTACCACCATATACATACAAAATTTAACCGCTGTTTTCTTACATTTTATCACCGTCATTGACAGGGAAACATATCCACACCCAAAGCACCTTAAAGACGTTCAATCAGAAGCTCTTTTGGAAGAATTGAGGAAGGTGCATAGGGGTACAACTGTAAAGAAAGTGAATCAAATATTGACATTATCAGAAGTAAACAGCCCGAAAGAGAAGCATTATCAAGATGAGCGTGACCTTGTTATCAGGAGCCTTGTGCGGGAATTAAAGTTCAGGAAGCAGGAAAATGAGGATATCGACAGAGAATTGGAAAGGCTGATTCAGCTTACAGGCTATAAGCTTCATACCATGCCTGGCATTAACCTTATCACAGCAGCAAGCATTATTTCAGAGATAGGCAATATTGAAAGGTTTCCCAACTCTAACAAGCTGGCTCAATTTAGCGGGGTAGCTCCAGTTAATTTCAGTTCTGCCGGAAAGGGTAAAGACCAACGCAGCAGACAGGGCAACAGGGTTTTAAATGCTATATTCCACTTTCTTGCAATCCAATTGGTACAGGTAAATTCAAACGGTAAAGCAAGGCATCCAGTATTCAGAGAGTATTTTGAAAGCAAGCTTAGAGAGGGTAAGAGTAAGCCTCAAGCTCTTGTTTGTGTGTCAAGAAGAGCTGTAAGGATTATATACGGCATGATGCGGACAAAGACCGAATACAAGCCGTTTGAAAAGTTAGAATATTGATGTTGTTTAGAACTTTTATTATTGATAGAATAGAATTGTAAAAATTGTAAAAAATCCTCTGAAAAGAGGCTTTCAATAGATTATGTATTTTAGGGGTAAAAAGGGCTTACAGGATACAACCACAGTATAGAATATCTATAATGCGGGAGTAAGTGAGGTTACTAAAGCAGTTAAAGCAATAAAACAAATCCCGTATGGAAGTTCAGATTTAAGCAAATCTGCTATAGCGTTTAGAAATGCTAATGGAATATTTACAGCCAGAAATGTTTCGGTATTTGAATATACTAAAAATGGTGTTACAAAAACGATAGCAATGGCAAGTGAAAGGGGAGCAGGTCATGCTGAAAGGCTTATAGCAAAAAAACTTGAAGGAATGGGGATACCACCGTCTCAAGTAACAAGGATTTTTTCTGAGCTTGAACCATGTAGTGCTCCTGGTGGTTACTGCAAAAGATTTATAGAAAGTACCTTTCAGCAAGCTGAAGTTACTTATTGCTTTGAGTACGGAGAATCAGCGGCTTCAAGAGCAAATGGTGTAGATTTATTGAAACAAGCATTACAGAGCTTAGGAAAGTAACAAGAAAAATATACATATCCATTTATAAAAAAGGAGGGCTACGATAAGATGGATAAGGAAAGTATTACAGAATTTTGGAATGATTCACTCGTTCGATTTAATATGGAACTACTTTCTAAATGCTCATTAACACAAGAGACTAAAGAGTTTTTGGAACTTTTTGGGCTACCAGTAAACTGTGAGTTCCTTAAAGACCTAAATATTAGCTTTTATAATATTTTTGAGCAAATTAGTATCAAGGGTTGCAATTATATTGCAATTGGAGATGATTACGGAACAAAAATATGCATTAGAGAGAATTTAAATGAAATAATATCAGTTGATATTGAAAGAGATATGAACATTCGGATTATTAATTCGAGTATTGAACATTTTATAAATTTCTTGCAAATTTATTTCACAAGGAGACCTGAACTATCAAAGGCTGATGATGAGGAAGCAGTTGAAATAGTAAGGTCAATGAGAGATGATTTTGATAAATTAGATGCTATGGCATTAAGTAATGAGGAAAATTGGTGGGCCGTTATTTTAGAGCAAACCGAGCAAGGACTACTATAGAATTGCTGTACATTTAATAAACAATCTGATGCTTGTTTTAGTCCTATTTACTAAATGTTTAGTACGAATACAAATGCGCTATGTATATGTCAAGTCTTAATGGAGATACATTCTCTGTTAAGACGGTTATATATCAATAGGGTAGAACAGTAAACTGAAATTTTCATATAAAGAGCCAATTGCTTAACAGGTGATTGGTTCTTTATTTGTTTGTAAGGTATGTAGGAGAGACCGTTTCAAATTTTGTGTAAACCTTCAAATTGATGTTAGAATAAATATATCAATTCGAAGGGTTTTTTATGGGAAGAAGAAATGAAAGTCCCGAAAGGAAAAGACGTAGAGCATTGATAGGAGAATTTTTACGAGAAAATCCTATCAAAGACTCAATTGACATCAACGATTTAGTTAAAGAACTAATATATCAAGTTTTTGAAAATGGCCTAGATGGCGAATTAGAAGAATTAGGCTATACTAGGTACGATTATCGCAACAAAGATACTGACAATAGCAGAAATGGATATTCCTCTAAGACAGTACATATTAGTTTTGGAGACACAGAAATCGATGTGCCTCGAGACCGAAAATCTTGCGCAAAATTCATTTGGCATTGTTCTTGGCTTTGATTCGATGAAATTAATAATCCGCCAACATGTTGAGTACATTAAATTTATGGAAAGGCAAATAAAAGAAATAGATGATAAATTAACCGATTTATTTAGTACTTTCGAGTGTTACATTACGATTATTCTAGGCATCGGTCCTATATTAGGAGCGACTATTTTCAGTGAGATTAGGGAAATTAGCCGTTTTTCATCGGCAGCAAAATTAGCACTTTTGCTGGAATAGATCCTACAATAAAGCAATCTGGTGAATATAGCTCCACTAAAAATCATATGTCTAAGCGAGGATCACCGTATATTAGGCGAGCCATTTGGCAAGCGTCCGTAGGAGCAGCTATGTATTAGCCAAACTTGAAATATTTCTTGGAGAGAAAGCGGACCGGAGGCAAGCCGTACATGAATGCTATAGGTCATGTCACAAGAAAACTAACGAACATTATTTATGTTGTTTTAAGAGATAATAAACCTTATGGGGTTGTACTGAATTGTTCGAAATACTTATAAAAATGAACAGTTGTCAAATTGGCTTAAATTTCATTTCAGTCTTTGCAAGGGTATTCGTACCATACAGCCAATTTATAATAGGAAACAGTGGTGCACATCGCTAATTAGATGCAAGATACATTGAGACAGAGTTCTGATAGTGAATGAGTCTGAAGATTAATCAAATAAAGTTGGAACGAAACAGCATGCACAGTCCATAGTGAAACCTGCATAAATCGTTTTTTACTCATGACAAGATGAGACACGGCTAGGGCGAAAGTGGAAATTTCCGAAGCATTCCCTGTAAAGCACAACATTTGACACATAAAAACAACAGTTAGTAAGCAGAGAAGATTAAATTTTTTCTTCTCTGCTTTTTTCTTAATATTATTAGTTGTTAATCAAAAATAATTATTTACTTATAAAGTGAGAAGTTATAAATCAAAACAAAAAGGAGAACTCCCTAATGGAAGAACTCAAGACTATAATAGAACTCTTGAAAAAAATCAGGGCGAAAAACAATGTAGTATTCAATTCATGTCAGGATGAGAAGTTAATGCAGGATATAGAATACGGAAATTTATATCAGGAATACTGGACTGCTGACTTCAGACTCAAAAATGTTATTGGACTTCTTGAAGCGGTAGAAAAGGAATTAATCAATTATAGGCGGACAGATAAAAAATAATTTTCAATAGCAGTTGTAAATTACACTGTAAATTTTCCGTATATAGTGAACGGATTAAATCCGAAGCAAAGTAAAGTATATCTTTGATGAAAGGCCAAAAAATGATAAGTTCAGAAAACAATGCAACAGGTATTCCCGCAAATCAGGGTGATATGAAAAGTACAGAGAAATCAAAGGCATATGTTTCAAGCCGAGAACACATAGTGGATGAATTACGGCGTCTGGATTTAATATTCAGACGATATATCCGGGACAACAAAGAAGAGGGCAATACAACGGCATATGCGGGGATAGTTCTATCAAAAGAAGAAATATGTAGTCTTTTGGAAGAAGAAAATATTGAAGGACAGGAAAAGCCTATAGAGTACAGGCTTGCCGAACTGGAAACTGAAATTTCCGAAAGGGTGGAAGCAACCAAGGCATCCGGGATAAATCTTTCACTACCGTATATTTCACAATTGCTAAACCTTAGTCTGTTTGAAGAAAGATGCCTTATCGCCTGTATAGCCCCTGAGATAGATACAAAATATGAAAAAGTATACGGGTATTTTGAGAATGATACAGCAATAAAAAATCCAAGCATTAACTTGTTGATGAAAATATTTTTATCAACAGAGGATGAAAGAATTGAAGCAAGGAAGCTTTTCAGTCTGCAAGCACCTTTGGTAAGACTTTTGCTTGAAAATGGAAATGATCTGTCAGATAACTGCATTCCGTTGATATCACGTCACCTTAAATTAGATGATTGGGTAGTCAACTATTTATTGGATATCAATATACTTGATTCACGGTTAATACATGTGGCTGAACTGATTCAAACGCGGGAAAGAGGTTACATAAGCCCTAATCATGAAAATGACAGAATACTGCATTTTATCGACTATTACAGGAATGGAAGGACAAAAAGAAATCAAATACTTTACTTCTATGGTCCTGAGGGAGCCGGTAAAAAAGATTATGTACTGTCAGTATGTGAGCACCTTAGATTACCTCTTATTGCAGCAGATTTAGAAAAGATATTAAGCTCTGATTTACCATTTGATGAAATTCTTAGACTGCTGGGCAGGCAGATCAAAATAAGCAATTGTATTCTCTGCCTTGAAAACTTTCAACTATTGGTTTCAGAAGAATGGAGCCAGCAGATAAGAATCAACAGAATCCTGCAAATGCTCCATGAGTTTTCTGAAACAACATTTATTCTTGGGAGAACTCAATGGCATTTAACAAATACCGACAGCAGGTTTGCCTATGTTGCGGTGGAATATCCTTATCCTTCAGCAATAGCAAGAAAGAAATATTGGCAAGAGCTTAGTGAAAAATATCAGCTGGATTCAAATTTAAACCTCAATAATTTTGCTGAAGTTTTCCGTTTTACACCGGGTCAAATTGAAAATGTTCTTAGATTGGGTGAAAACTATTCGGTATGGAATGGAGTCAGAGATGGAAGGATTGAGACAAAATACCTAACTAATGCCTGCTATACTCAATCAAACAGAAAACTTGGCGAATTGGCAAAAAAGATAGACACACTTTATACAATGGATATGCTTGTTTTGCCTGAAGATCAAATGTTGCAAATGAAAGAAATATGCAGGCAGGTAAAATACCGTTCGATTGTTTATGAAAAATGGGGATTTGAAAAGCGTCTCGCCCTGGGAAAAGGATTAAATATTATGTTCTCTGGCCCACCGGGCAGTGGGAAAACAATGGCCGCAGAGGTAATAGCAAATGAGATAGGCCTTGAAATATACAAGATTGACGTCTCAAGAGTTGTAAGTAAGTATATCGGAGAAACGGAAAAAAATCTTGGGGAAATATTTCATGAAGCTGAGACTTCAAATGCCATACTGTTTTTCGACGAAGCTGATGCTCTGTTTGGAAAACGTTCCGAAGTCAAAGATTCCCATGACAGATATGCAAATGTTGAAATAGGGTATCTACTTCAAAGAATGGAAGAGTACAAGGGAATAGTTATTCTAGCTACAAACCTGAATCAGAACATTGATGAAGCTTTTTTGAGAAGATTGCACTTCAACGTAGCATTTCCATTTCCTGATAAGGAACAGCGTAAGCTCATATGGTTGGGTATTTTTCCTTCCGGGGCTCCGGTAGATGAGAATTTAGATTATGACTTTCTGGCAGAGAAATTTGTTATGGCGGGGGGAAATATAAAAAATATAGCAGTAAATGCAGCTTTTTATGCTGCCCATGCAGGGTGCCCCATAGGGATAAAGCAAATTATGCAGGCGGCAAAAAGAGAATACAAAAAAATGGGTAAAACCTTTTTGAAATCAGATTTTGCTCCATATTATCAACTGATTGAGGTGGTGAAATAATGGCTGTGGAAACCCGTACAGTAATCAGAGATGTTAGTGCAAGCCTAAAGGCTTTAATTAAAGCAAATGTTCCGGAATTAAATGATGATAGTTACATAACATTTGGTTCTCCAAGTGATGTGGATTCAGCAAACATGACGCTTTCATTGTGCTTGTATTACCTTACCGAAAGCCATAGCATGAGAAACAGTGAGAGAGAACGAATACCAGGGACAAACCAGTTATTTGACTCTCCTTCCTATCTTGACCTGTATTATTTGATGACTCCATATGCAAAGGACAGGGATACCGAACTTTTGATTTTGGGAAAACTGTTTCAACTGTTTCACGAGCATGCGGTGCTCAGTGGAGATGACCTTAAAGGAAACCTTGCTGCTTGTGGAAACGAGAAAATAAGAATATCCTACAATAATCTATCACTGCAGGACATTAAACAGTTATGGGAGGTATTCCCGGGAAAACCTGCAAAGTTGAGCCTGTCTTATCTGGTATCTGCAGTAAGGATGCCGGCTGAAAAGATAATTACATTACCATTAATTACAGAGGAACCAAAGCCAAAATTTTACAATTTAAAAACCCATACAGAATTATCAGAAAAGAATACATGATAATTCAACTAGAGATTATACAAATTAACGAATATGATTTCGCTTATTGAAAAATATAGCGAGGGCATATAGGTCCATTCAATAGAAGGACCATAAAAACAGTTATAACAAGGAGGACTTGAAATGCCAAATTATTTATCACCAGGAGTTTATGTAGAAGAAGTTTCCAGTGGGGTGAAGCCGATAGAAGGCGTAGGTACAGCAGTTGGCGCTTTTATCGGAGTCGCTGAGAAAGGTGTCATTGGTAAAGCTGTTCTGGTTACTAATTGGAGCCAGTATGTCAGAGAATTTGGAGGATTTATTCCAAATGCTTACCTTGCTTACGCCGTGTATAATTTCTTTGCGGAAGGAGGAACATCCTGCTATGTTGTAAGAGCCGCATCAGAAGATGCAAAGAAGGCATATTGCATTGTAAAGGATGATCAAGGAGAAAATCTATTCCAAATCAGTGCCCGTTCTGAAGGAATTTGGGGTAATAGAATTTCCTTTCAAATAGGTAGTTCATCAAACGGACAGATGAACGGTTTCAAACTTAATATCAAGTATACCGAGAAGAGTTCATTCAGCGATGAGTATGTTGGAGAAGAAGTTGAAGGTGAACTTGTTGAAACATTTGATAATTTACTGATAACCAACTTTGAAGAAAAAATCAACGATGTATCATCATTTATCACAGTAACACCATTGGTAGATCTTACTAAACTAGATAACATGGATAAGGTTCCAATGTTCACTGACGAAGATGACTATATAGAATTGGCTAATGGTGTGGATGGAATATCATACATAGAGTACATTGACAGCGAAAACCAAAAGTTGGGAATTAATGCATTTGACCCTATAGACGAAATTAATATACTTGCAGCTCCTGACGTAGCAAATATGGAGTCTAACAGAAGTATTATTCTTGCAATTCTCAATTACTGCAAGAACAGAAAAGACTGCTTCTACGTTATTGATCCTCCACACGGATTGACACCTCAGGAAGTAAAGGACTTCAAAGAGGGTGCAGGAGAATTTGCAGGTAATTCATTCAATTCTTCATATGGTGCACTGTATTATCCATGGGTATTTATCAACGACCCACTTACAGGAAAGAAAAAGCTCATTCCTCCATCAGGTTCAGTTGTAGGTACATATGCGTATGTTGATTCAGCTAGAGGAGTACATAAAGCTCCTGCAGGAACTACAGACGGATATCTTGACACAGTAGTAGGTGTTGAAAAGATAGTAACTAAGGGTGAGCAGGAACTTCTCAATCCTATAGGTATAAATGTAATTCGTTCTTTACCTGAGGGAATTTGCATCTGGGGTGCCAGAACTCTCTCATCTGATCCAGAGTGGCGCTATATAAATATCAGACGTCTGATGATGTATATTGAAGAATCAGTTGACAAGGCAAGCCAATGGGTAGTATTCGAACCCAATGAGCCAACCCTCTGGGGTAAGGTAAAAAGGAACATATCAGCTTTCCTGACAAGAGTGTGGAGAGACGGAGCACTATATGGTTCCACCCAGGAAGAAGCATTCTTCGTTAAAGTAGACGAGGAAAACAACCCTCCAGCATCTAGAGATGCAGGTCAATTAGTAATAGAAGTCGGTGTAGCTCCTGTTAAACCGGCAGAATTTGTAATAATTAAAGTCAGCCAAAAGACGCTGTCTAAATAAAATCCAGAGAGGAGATTAACCAATGGCAACAGGAAAGAGAAATGATCCATACAGAAATTTTAGATTCAGAGTAGTAATTGACGGCATTCAGATAGCAGCGTTTTCTGATGCAACAATTCCTGATATATCTACAGAAGCAGTAGAATACAGAGAGGGAACAGATGCACCTCATTCAAGAAAACTGTCAGGTCTTACTAAGTTCGGTAACGTAACTTTAAAGAGGGGTCTTACAGATAGTATGGAACTGTACAACTGGCGTAAAGCAGTTGTGCAAAAGGGTGCACTTAACAACAGAAGAAGCCTATCCATAATATTGGTAGATGAAGAAGGCAATGATAAAGCTCAATGGGATATCATTGAAGCATGGCCAATCAAATATGACGTTAGTGCATTAAGTGCTAAGGGAAATGAAGTTAGTATTGAAAACATTGAGCTTGCCCATGAAGGCATATCAAGAGTTAAGTAAATTTAAATAATTAGCTGGATTTTTATTGAATTGATAACATACTGCAAAAAATTAAATATTGGTATAAGCAATCAAATTTCAATAACTATCCCTTTATTGTGTATTTTGAGGAACAAAATGATGGTGAAGGTCGCTTCAGCCCAGTTTTGCAGGGCTGAAGCTGCACCTTACATCAGTAAAGGTAATAATCAAAAGAGAGGAATGCAGAATGGATATTTTACAAACTGAATTTAACTTTACACTGCCCAAAGGGTATGTGGACGAGACAGGAACAATACATAAGCAGGGAACAATGAGACTTGCTACTGCCGCAGATGAAATTATGCCCCTTCGTGATGCACGTGTTCAGCAAAATCCCGCTTATTTATCAGTAATCCTGCTTTCACGTGTAGTAACAAACTTAGGTACACTTAAAATGATAACCCCCAGAGTTATAGAGGAGTTGTATACTTCTGACTTTTCCTATTTGCAGGAATTATACAACAGAATCAACCAGAATGGATCTAATACTATAAAAACCAAGTGTCCCAAATGTGATCATGCTTTTGAGGTAGAGGCTGAGATTCTGGGGGAATAACCGGCTACCCTCTCGACCGCCTCTACGAGGAGGTAGCCTTTTTGTCCTACTACCTGCACTGGGATTACAAAACAGTGATGGGTTTGGAGCATTTTGAGAGAGAACGCTGGTGTAGGGAAGTAAGTGAAATAAACAAGAAGCTCAACGGAGATGAAGGCAAGAAAGATTTCTTTGAGGTTTAGGAGGATACCATGGCAAATATACTAAATTTGGTGGAAAGAAGAAACTGGGTTCCAGGATACAGAAAAGATCCATACCTTACATTTAACTTTGTAGTAGAGATTGATGGTATTGCTGTTGCAGGATTTACTGATGTTTCAGGGTTGAGTATTGAAACACAGGTGGAGCGTAAAACCTTCGGAGGAGAAAACCACAAAGAGTACACATTCCTAACTCAGACTAAATACAGCGATATAACATTGAAACATGGAATTACAAATGATGATTATTTGTGGAATTGGTATCGAATGGTAATCAATGGAAGGATAACTAGAAAAAACGGCTCAATTTGCTTATTGGATCATTCAGGTAATCCAAAACTATGGTGGGATTTTTTGGAAGCTTGTCCTATTAAGTGGGAAGGCCCTGCATTTAGTGCCACAAGCAGTTCTATAGCGGCAGAAACACTGGTATTGACCCATAATGGTATAAATATGCATAAATAAAACATAGGGTAGGGACGTAAATATATGATTAAAATAAAAAAGATAAACCAACTTAATACGTCCTTTGCACAAAATATACTGAGCAAATACGGTATCGGTAGGTGGAAAGGTCAATTTACCAGACTGATTTTTAGAAACAACTCCCATATGGTTTCTGAATCCGGTGAAGAGAAAAAAAACATTTATTATACTGAAACAAAAAGGTTCAATAATTTACTAAAAGTTTATAAATATTTAAATAATAGCTCTCCTAAAATAGTATTGCTCAGCACAACACATACTGTAAGTTTAAAACCGTCATATAATATACACGACAAAACTGTAAATATTACATCCCCAACGGAAATTAAGCTATATACTAAAACGGAACCTACAAAACTTATTCAAAAAGTTATATTAAATAACAATAAGCAGGAGCAAAAAAACTATTTTCATAAGCTCACAGAAAAAACAGAATTAGCTTCATCAGATGTATTTACTGAAGTAAGGAACAGCGCTACTAATCATAACAAATATGTGTACCATGTTACGGATATCAAAAATAATATTAAAAATGTTTTCTATGATGAAACTGATACAAAGCTGATTGAAACTGAAAAGCTAATAAAAGAAGCACCTGAGCATACATATCAGAATATTCTTGAAAAAGAAATTACATATAAGAAAGATTATGAAAAACAAACAGTAGTACGGGAAATAGCTCAGAAGCCAGTAATGGCAGGCAATAACTTTGTGGGGCAGCATAACCTAAACACATTGGTATACAATGTGTTTCCGATAACAAAACCTTTAGGGGAAAGGCTCTATGAAACTTTTGAAGGCACAAATATAAAGCAAAGTAATATAAACCAAAGAAACATAAAGCAAAGGAATATAAGTCAAAGTAACATAAACCAACAAAACATAAACCAGAGGAATATAAGTCAAAGTAACATAATCAAAAAAAACATAAGCCAAAGAAATATAGACAAAAGGATTATAAACCAGAGTACTTTTATAAATAACCTTATCACAAAAGAAAAATACCAACCTCTGAAATCAGGTGAACTAAATACAGAGAGAGTTTTTGCTGAAGAAGGCTTTCCAACACAAGATATAATTCACAGTATATATAAACAACAAATTAATCGTAATATTTTTCGAGAGCATGAAATAAAAGAAATGGACTTAGATGAGTATGAAAAGTTTGTTCATTTTTTACCTAAAAAGAATGACAAAATTATTGATTTAGTTTTTTACAGGCCTCAAATGAAGGAGAAAGATAAAAAAGAACACGAAATAAAAGAGATTTTGCCAATGGATGTTATGCAAGCAGAAAAAAATGTATACGCTAAAGCAATCTCCCAGTCAAAGCAGGATAGAAAGCCGCAAACCATAGGAAATGAGGAAGTAAAAGTGCTGGCAGACAAAGTTTTTCAAATACTTGAGAAGAGGTTGACAATTCAAAAAGATAGGAGGGGTCTTAGGTAATGGCAGAAAAAGCACAAATAATCCCGTTGGATTTACCCGGTGCCCAACCGATATCGGTAATGTTTAACCCAAATGAATACACCGTATCCTTTGAAGGGAAATACACAGGAGAAAATGATAAGAAGCAGTTTCAGATAGCAGAAACACCGGAATTTAAAGTCTCATTATTTTATGACACATATGAAAAGAGAAGCGACGTAAGGCGTGAAACAATGAAAATAACAGATCTGCTTGACCCAAAAGTAGCCGGGAAAAGTACAAAAAAGCCACCAACATGTTTATTTGTTTGGGGCGGTTACTCATATCGAGGGGTTATCAGCAAGATAGAGCAAAAATATACAATGTTTCTGGAAAACGGAACTCCTGTAAGGTCATTGCTGGATATAACACTCATATCAGACGAACCCCAGAAGAAGGTTGAACTTGCTCAGGGTAAGGAAGCTTGTAGAAAACTGTGGATAGTCAAGAGTGGGGACAGACTGGATATAATTGCAAATGAAGCACTCAAAGATCCTTTAAAGTGGCGATCAATTGCTGCTGCAAACGGAATAGTTAATCCAATAGGTTTTCCTACCAAAAATGATTTCGGAAGGACTCTGGTAATACCGGATTAAGGGGTGGAACTATGGATACTACAAAAGTTGCAAATTATAAAATTCAGCTCAATGGCTCGGATTTATCCCCTGACTTATTTAACGCTATAGAAACAGTAACAATTGAAGATGAAATAAATCTGCCAGCACTGTTTAGAATACAAATGAATATGGTGGACAGCGGTAACGGTAAATGGCGAGGAATTGATTTAAAAACTTTCAAACCCGGAGATAAGATATCAATCTCAATGGGGCTTGACAAGCCCGAATTAATGATAAGTGGAGAGATAACCTCTTTGGAGTTGTTGGTAGCCGAGCACAGTTTAGTTGAAATAAGAGGCTACGACATGCTTCACAGGCTGCGTATGGGAACAAGAAACAAGGTTTTTACAAAGAAAAAAGACAGTGAAATTGCCAGTGAAATCGCTAGGGAACATGGTCTCACTCCTCAGGTAGATGACACAAAAACCGTTTATCCATATGTTTTTCAGAATAATATCAGCAATTATGATTTCTTGATTAAAAGAGCTGCATATCTAGACTATGAGCTTTATGCCGAGGATAAGAAATTATACTTTGTTAAGTCTAGGGCTCCTAAAGCCCCTGAACTTCCTGATTTTAATTACAAAAGAGATTATGAGGAACTCAATCTTGAACTCAGAGCATTAACAAAGGGAAGTGAAGTCACAGTAAGAGGTTGGAATGTTAAGGAAAAGAAGGAAATAGAAGCCTTAGCAAAAAAAGGGGATGAAACAACAAAAATGGGTGGAAAAGAATCGGGCTATGAACTAACTGAAAAAAGTATTGAAAAAGCTCCGGTATCCTTCTGGGTTGAAAACCTAATTGATGTTAGTGAAGGTAAAGCGGCAGCGGCGGCAGCGTATAATAGTCTCCTGCGAGAATTTATAACCGGTGAGGGAAAATGCTATGGTAATCCTATGGTCAGGGCAGGGAAATCAGTAAAACTTTTAGGGATAGATGAACGCTTCACTGGAGTTTACTATATTATTTCAACTATCCATAACATAGATAAACAGGGCTATATGACTAAATTTAAGGTAAAGAGGACCGGAATATGAGTGAAAGTATCAGCATTTCAAATTTTACCGAATATGTTCAAAAAGACGAAAAGGTTTTAGGTGTGATGATAGGGGTTGTTATAAAAAATGACTCTGCAAATGACTCTGAAAAGCCTGGGCCGGGTCTTGTAAAGGTACAGATTCCATTACTTGGAATGAAAGAGTCAAATTGGGCCAGAATTGCATCCTTTATGGCGGGAAAAGAGAGAGGAGCTTTTTTCCTTCCTGAAGTAGGTGATGAGGTACTTGTTGCATTTGAAAATGGAGACGTAAATAAGCCCTTTATTATCGGAGCTCTATGGAATGGAAAAGATACACCCCCTGAAGAAAACAGTGATGGAAAAAATAATATCAGGGTTATAAAGTCTCGTAGCGGACATATATTGGAGTTTTCAGACAAAAGCGGTGAAGAAAGAATTTTATTGAAATCCTCAAAAGGCCATATAGTGCAAATTGATGACAAAAATGGAGCTGAAAGTATACAGATTATAGATAAATCAGGTAGTAATGCACTGAATATCAGTACAAAAGACAATAAAATAACTATAAAATCAGGTAAAGATATTGAACTTTCAGCACCTAATGAAAACTTTCAATAAATGCAAAAGATATAGAAGTTAAATCCTCTGCAGCTACAAAAATCGAAGCTTCATCCGCAATGGACATAAAGTCATCCGCTAACATGACTATTAAAGGGGCAACTGTTAACATAAATTAATTACAAGTTTATTATACAAAAGGAGAAGAAGTGTATGGGACAACCAGCTGCAAAGCAAGGCGACCGCATAATAGCAACGGATACGCATATAGAATTAGTTCCGGTGGGGAAAAGCACAGTGCCGACACCAATACCGAATCCTTTTACAGGCATTATAGACGGGAACCTTAGCAGTAATGTAAATATTATGGGAAAGCCAGCTGCAACAGTAGATTCAACAGCTACAAATACACCATCTCATTCCCCGAAATCGGGGCCTTTCCAAAAAGCACCGAAAAATAAGGGCAAAATCTCAGTGGGTAGTGCCACTGTTAAAATAAATGGAAAAATGGCAGCCAGAAACGGAGATACGGCTATTACATGCAATGATCCTGCGGATATTCCGGTGGGGAAGGTAGTTGCTGCAGGTACTGTAATTATCGGAGGCTGAATAAAAAAATACTTTTTATCCTGATGTCACCATTAGCCGGGAACATTGGAGAAATGGAGGGTATATGGAAGTAATAGATTTTTTAGGAAAAGGATTGAAATATCCTGTTTCAGCAAAAAAATCAAAACTGCGTACTTCTGTCGGCGAGGAATCTATAAAGGAATCAATAATGCTTATCCTGGGAACTTCCAGAGGTGAGAGGGTAATGAGACCAGATTTTGGATGTAGACTAAATGACATGCTGTTTTCATCCAATGAACTTGGAACGGCTACATTAATCCAGACCTATGTAGAGGAGGCTTTACTTAATTGGGAACCTAGAATAGAAGTACAGAGCGTATCGGCTACTATGAGCCAGACAGAGCCGACTGTAGAAATCAATATAGAATACATTATAAAGTCCAGTAACAGTAAAGCGAACCTTGTTTATCCATTCTATCTTGAAAGTGTGGGAAGATAATGACAGATATGATACCAAAAATTGATAATCGAAGCCAACAGGATTTGGTTAGTGAAATAAGACGCTTGATACTTTATTATTGCCCTGAATTTGGAAGTATTGATGACATTGTTGCAGACCAAGAACTTGATGCACTTGTAAATATATTTTCCAATATGATGGGACATGTCAATTATTCATTGAATCAGGCATTGGATAAGAATTTTACTGCTTTTCTAAACCTTATAGGAGTTAGTCCTACTTCTCCGATACCGTCAAAAGCACCCTTGGTTTTCAAACTTAAAGATGATTGGGACAAGGATGGATTTATACCTGCAGGCGCTAAGATTTCAGCTCAACCGGAGAATAAAGAAGAGGTTGTTTTTGAAACTCAAAGTGATTTGACGGTAATTAGACCAGACTTAATCAAGGCTATCAGCATAGATCCGCGAGAAGACAAATGGAGCAATTTGGATTTTTTGCTGGATGAAAATAATAGTGGTATTGAGGCAGAACTGTTTAGAGGAGAGTCACCAATAATACACCGCATATACATAGGACATTCAAAATTATTCAGTATAGAAGATGCTGTAGTAAATGTAAAATTACAACTCAATGGTGATAGCGACGATACATACAGCCTTCAGTGGTATTATTTTGACGACAAAGGAGATTCGCAGCCACTGAAGCTTGAAAATGGGAGCAGACAGACTCTTTTACAAACTGGAGGAATTTCATTTTCAGGTATAAAGGGAATTTCTCAAAAGGAAATATCAGGATACAAGAAAGACAATTCCTTTTGTTGCTGGAAAAATCATTGGATTTATGCAGAGTTAAAATCAGCCTTGAAAGATTCAAATCTATTACCTGATGTTGAGGATATAACAATAAGTGTTGATACATTTGCAAGTGGTATTGCTCCGGGAGTAGCAGTATTTAATTACGCACCCATTGACTTAACAAAGGATTTTTTCCCATTTGGAGAAAGACCTATATTTAATGATACTTTTTACTTTGCTTGTAGAGAGGCTTTTTCAAAAAAAGATGCAGATATAACTTTAAATATTAATCTTTCAGATGCAAAAAGTATACCTGATACAAAAAATATTTTACTTGCATGGGAATATTGGAATGGAGTCAAATGGAGTGAATTTGCAAAGACTGGAATATTAGATACATCCGGTAACAGTAAGTTTATAAAGGAAGGTTTAATTTATTCAGATACTACCTATGCCTTAACAAAAAGCGGAGAAATAAAGTTTATATGTCCCGATATACAAATACACAGCATAAACGGTGAGGAAAATTACTGGATACGTGTAAGAATAATCGGGGGCAACTATGGTGAAGATGGAAAGGTTTCATATGTACCAAAGACTGTGTTGTTAAATGATGAGGAAGTTACTTTAACAGAGGCTGAGTACATCGAACCTACATTTAATCCGCCATCAATAAAGGAATTACTAATAGATTATACATATTCATCTCCGAAAGTATTTCCGGAGAATGTTGTAACAGAGAATAACTTTATTATGGGAGAAAAAACTAAGGAGTGTCTTGCCTCAGGAAAAACCTTTAAACTTTTCTCTTCATGTACTGATAAGGAACCTGCCTTATACCTTGGCTTTAACAAAGACATAAGTAATTTGCCTGTTTCTTTATTTTTTCCTCTTACTGGAGATCAGAAAGGCAAAAATCCGGTTGTTGCATGGGAATATTCAAACGGAAGAAAATGGTTGACACTCAGTGTTAATGATGCAGTAAGGGACTTTACAAGGAGAGAGATTCAACAGCTTGTAATTCCTGGGGATATTGAAAAAATACCTCTTTTTGGGTCAGAAATGTTTTGGGTGCGAGCTAGGCTGGAGAGTGCAGATCAAGTTGACGGAGATTACGTAGTTTATCCAAGATTAAGGGCAATTTATTCAAATGCAGTGTGGGCATCTAACTCAAATACAATTCAAAATGAAATCCTGGGTTCAAGTAATGGGGAGCCAAACCAAACATTCCAATTTTCACGTACTCCGGTATTAAATGGTCAAGTGGTAAGGGTAACGGAAACACTTGGACAGAGCAATTCCACAGTATGGGAAGAAGTTCAGACTTTTTCATTATCAGAACCGAACAGCAGGCATTATATGCTTGATAACGAAAGTGGTGTTATTACCTTTGGAGATGGTATAAACGGCATGATTCCCCCTGCTGGAAAAGAGAACATACAGTGTGATTATAAATACGGTGGGGGCTCTTGTGGAAATGTTGAAGCAGATACAATAAAAAAGTTATGGGACAGTTATCCAGGTATCGATTCCGTCACAAACCCCGTAGCAGCTGATGGAGGCTTTGACCAGGAAGAAATAGAGGAAACCAAGAAAAGAGGGCCACACACATTAAAAAGTATGGACAGGGGAATAACCTGTGAAGATATAGAATGGCTTGTTCGTGAGGCTGCACCTCAGATAGCAATTGTAAAGTGCTTTCCAACAATGGATAAGAATCTAGATTTTTGCCCCGGGAAAGCAACAGTAATTGTGGTTCCTGATTATGATGATCCAAAACCTAATCCAAGTCAGGAGCTGCTAAATGAAATAGAGAAATATCTGACTCAACGAATCCCAGCTGTTTTAAATAATTCTGACAGTCCGCGGCTTGACATAATAGGACCTGACTATATAAGAGTCGGAATAGAGGCATCGGTAAAGTACACAAAACCTGAATCTGCAAAAATTATAGAGGGTAATATTATTGAAAATCTAAGGGAGTTTTTGAACCCTTTAAGAGGTGGCCAGGAAAAAACCGGATGGAGCCTTGGGAAAAATCTGTATATATCCGAGGTTTGCTCAGTAATAAAAAATACACCTGGAGTAGACTATATTACAGACATCTCAGTTAAAGCTTCAGTTCAATGTTATACCCTTAACATTGAATTAATAAATGATGTACCCTTTAGACCTACTATTTCTTATCCATCATATTGTGCCGTAAAAAGCAAAGATAACCGAATAATATTTGCATTAGCACAAAAACTCGAGGCAAACAAGGATGTTCGAACCCTCCTTGTAAAAGGATTTAGAGAAGGCGATACAATTATGCTTACCTGTGTAAATTGCCCTCCAAAGGAACTGATTGTGGAATCAGTAGAAGGAGATACACTTCAATGCAGAACTTTTGACGGGGAACCTCTTGAGGTTGATTATCCGGTTGGCAGCGATATAGAAGCTGAGGCTACGCAAGATTTAACCATAAGATCATTCATACTTAATGAATTAAAAGCACAGAGTGAAACATTTTATATCAAAATAGCTGTTCCTGAAGCCAGAGATGTAGTCTTTTTAAGCAGAAATGATGAATATGTCAATACAACACCTCTAAAAATAAGAGAAGTTTTGGAGGGTGACATATTTTTAGAGGAAGATGAACTGGTGTACAGCGGAGAGCATTTCATAAATAAAAAGTCAGAAATTAAATTTCCATACCTTCTTAACAGGGATACAAATGTTATACATGATTCCATCAATCCTGCTGAAGAATGTAATATTGGAGAATTTTTAAAAGAAGACAGAAGATATCTTGAAAAAATCAGTGACGAACCCAAAGGAACAAAATGTAACCTTTGTTTTCCTAAATAAGAATTAGATTTTAATTTCTAATTCTATGAAAAAATATGAAAGACCAGCTAATTAAAGTCAAGAGTTTTTAAGAAAAAGCTTTATGAATTTTTGAAAACTCCTGACATAGAAAAAATGCATAACAACAAGACCACCTTTGCGAAGTAGACATAAAATAGCTGGTCTAAAATGAAATACTGATCCTTGAAAACTAAACATCAAGTGCAGGTACTGCTAAGCTGCTATATGCTTTGCTGCTAATATCTGAGCATGTTCCTGAGGACTGCGTAACTGGTACGGTTTTCTGTCCCTTAGAACAGCAAAGATGTAAATGATGATCTTACGCATAACTGCTCCCAAAGCTACCTTCTTAGGTTTACTCTGGCATTTTTGCTTGTAGAATTCAAGTAATACAGGGTTGCAAGCCTCTTTATTCCGCTTAGTTCGGATATTGGCAAGAGCAGTTGTAAAAAGAACCCTGCGAAGTAGCCTGGAACCTCTCTTGGACATTTTATTCCGTGTGCCGGTAAATTCTCCGGATTGCATCACAGAGGGGTCAATGCCAAAGTAAGCAACCAGTTTTCCCGGCTTAGAGAAAGCGGAAAAATCGCCGATTTCTGCTAGAATGGTGGCAGCAGTAAGAAGGCCAATACCTGGCAGGCTCTGAAAAAGTTCAAGAGTTAATGCTAGCATGGGCATATCCTTTGCCATATCTTCAGCGATCAATAGATGAATGGTTTTTAGGACCTTCGCCAAGTTATCTTCCAGAGTTCTGATCATGGATATGTAGACACCCAGCATAGCAATGTTCGAGGAATTATGAACAGTCAAAGGCGCAAACTCTCTGGCTTTGGAGACCAAAAGATTATACTTTGCAGTTGACCACTTAAGGCTTCTGCGAGAATTCTTCTGGATCAGTGCAATCAACTTGTTCCTGTTCGCTTTAAGAATATGCGCAGGCGTAGGATATTTCTCCAATACTGCAAGAGCAGCCTTTGAAAAGATGTTGGGGAATACATCCTTGAAGTTTAACATGAGTTGGTCAACAATACCCGTAAGCCTGTTTTTGTAGGCAGTAAGTTCGTCAGAGAGCTTGTAGTACTGTCGGCAAAGACTTCGCAGGCATTCAATATCCTCATCGGGGATATTAGTAGTTTTAAGCTCCTGAAATCTGTATAGCAGGGCAATTTTCCGGGCATCAGCTTTATCATTTTTCACTTTTCTGATTCCAATATTTTTGATAGAATCAGTCTGGATGGGGTTTATGATGGAGACCTCCAATCCAGCTTTACAAAGTGAATGGAAAAGGATTTTGTGATAGTGCCCGGTGGATTCCATGACGACGAAAGGCCTAGAATCAAAGTCCTTTTCCGTTTTTTTCAGTAATTCAACGACTCTTTCAACGTCAGAACTGGAATCATGGTGGATCTTCATGCGGGCAATCACTTCATTGGATGGAGAAAGAATTGCCATCTCACTGAAGAATTTACCTACATCGATTCCTGCAATAGGTCTGAAATTCATCAAAATGCCTCCTTAAAAAATTAATGGACTTAAAAGCCTCCATTCCTTCTCATGTAAGCAAACAACCTTGCATGTGACACGAGGAACCAGCTAAAAAGCTGGCCTCAACCAGCCAAATCATGTAGACTTACCGGAATGGAAAAATACTCTTTCATACGGGTAATCGGCCCGCCAAGGTCCGTCCCAGGAGGTGAAACACACACCTTCCAAGTCCGGAAGATATTATACATGATTGTCAAAGTTCAGGCCAACAAACGCTGGCATAATGGCTAAGATGTGAAGCCGGATGATGTGCTTGATGTTTGGAAAAGAATAAAATTTGAAGTGTTATGTTAACTATGACTTTTAATGGGTCGAACAGTGGCTTTGGTCACTGATTTAATACAAAATAATTGTACAAGGAGGTATATAAAATGTCACTGCAAATACAAAAACTGGATGAAATTACGTTCGATGATCTTGTTAAGGAAGCAAAATCATTGATACCAATGCATGCCCCTGAATGGACAAACCATAATCCTTCAGATCCGGGAATTACCTTAATAGAATTATTTGCATGGCTTTGTGAAATGATTATTTACCGAATTGATCAGGTACCGGAAAAAAACAACCTGCGTTTTCTAAAACTTCTGGGGACAGAACTTGAGAAAGGGGAGAAACTAACGTCGGCAATCAGACGTGGTGTGCAGCAGCTTAATGAGTGTACCAGAGCAGTTACTCCCCAGGATTTTGAGTTTCTTGCATTGAAGGCACTTATGGAAAAGCCCGGAATAAAAGAAAACTACCCTGACTTAATTGCAAGAACAATCTGTCTGCCGAACCGAGACATGGAAAACAACAAAACAGAGGAAGCTGGGCAATTTGGTCATGTATCCTTGATATTAATTATGTCAACAAATAATCAGAATGAACTGACCAAAGAAACCTATGACATCAAGCAGTATATTAAAAAATACTTGACGGAAAGAAAAGTACTTACAAACAGAGTACATGTAGTTGATCCTGACTATCAGGAAATAAGAATCAACATGCAGGTCGTTGCGAAAGATAAAAAAATGGGTGATACGGTAAGAGAGGTTATAGAAAAATATATTGACCCTATTACAGGCGGCGAGAATAAAAATGGATGGCCCTTGGGAAGAAATCTTTATGCATCCGACCTCTATTATATTGTGGAAGATATAAAGGGGATTGACCATGTAAAACATATGGAACTGGATGCTCCCCTTCTTAAACCATATCAATTAATACGATTGAAAGAATTAAGCATCGAGGTGGAATAATGAGTAATCACGAAAGCAGTAAATATATCCAGTACCTCCCACGTATTTTTCAAAATGGAAACAATGAAGATGGAGATTTTTTGGGACGTCTGCTAAAGGCTTTTGAACAAATTCTTTCCGGAAAAACGGAGATGCAGGAAACACTGGGAATTGAGGAGATATTAGATGATTTTGATATGTATCTGGACCCTGAACTAACTCCTCCGCAGTTTCTCGAATGGCTTGCAAGTTGGGTTGCTCTGGACTTGGAAGAAGGTATTGAATTTTTTGGAGCAGAAGATACTGCAGAGAAAAATGTCAATCAAGTTCAAATACTGCCACTACATGAAAAACGTTCTTCAGTCAACAGACAAATGATAGGGGCTATTGTTCAGCTATACAAAAAACGCGGAACCTGTGATGGTCTCCTGGAGTACCTGCAACTGTATGCAGGTGAGGAAAGTACTATTTCAATAAATGAATTCCAGGATACGGCAAGAATCGGGGAATCCAGAGAAATAGGTCATAATACCATGGTTGGTAACTCTTCGACTAGTTTCTTTTGTGTAAATGCAATGATTCCGGCTCATAGTAAAAGTATGCTGGAAAACAAGATTGGACTTATACGAAGAGTTATAGAGAATGAAAAGCCATTTTATACAAATTACAGGCTTAATGTAGAGATACCGGAAATGCGGGTCGGGGTTTATTCCAGGGTGGGAAAAGAGACTTTGCTGGGCGGTATGATTGATGAGTAGGACATTAAAGAAGAAATAACATTTTGAATATCCGGAGGAAGTGGCAAAATGGGAAAAGAATTAAAAAGAATGCGCTATTTTGACGGACTGTTTTTGAATGCAGAAGACTATAAACTGGATCAGGATTACCAGAAAAGAATTCAGCAGCTACACAACCGATATCTGCATACTTGGGGAATAATTGCAGGATTAACGGTTGTACCGTTAGAAAACTGTTCAGTAAAAGTACAGGAAGGAATAGCAATTAATCAAGTTGAAACAGAAGATAACAATGAAAGTACAAGTCAGTATATCTACATATATGACGGACATCCGGACAGCATTATTGATTTGTCCCAATACCGTGCAAATGACGAGAGCATTTACATTTATGTTAGTTATGAAGAGGTTGAAGAAGACAAGGAAGACCTGGAAAAGGGCAAAGGCGAAGCAATACATATTTGGGAGAGAGGACGCATCTGGCACAGTACCAAGAAGCCAGATGACGAGAAAAAGTACATAATTCTAGCCAAAGTAGAAGTCGGACTTGCTGCAAATCAAGACGGAAGTGAAAGCAAAAAAGTTATAAGCTCAATATCGTACTATGATGATGATGATGAACAAATTCCACTTAGAAGATATGCAGGTCCCGCTGGGGAAGTATTGTCCTTGCAAAAAATCATATTCAAATTAAATGATGATGTAGCCGGAATGCCATTTATAAGAGCCTTGGAAGAAGAGAAGAGCAAGGGAATTGGTCTTGAGGTTAATTCCACGTTTGCAAATTTCACAGGATCTGTCAGCATTAAGGGGGACTTAGAAGTACATGGAAGTCTTACAGGTATAGGAGCAGTATTTGAAAATGAACTTGAAGTATCAAACACATTCATACAGGTAAACAGTAAAACTGAGAATCACGACACATGGAAGCTACAGGATGGAGGATTGGAAGTATACAGGGACTATGAAGATGGGAAGTCATTAGATGCACGGCTTGTATGGTCGGAATTGGATAAATGCTGGAAAATTGGTTATGAAGGAGAATTGTGGAATATAGGCTATGGCCCGATTTGGGAAAGACTAATAAAAAATGATATTGTAGATGACCTGCACAGACATTCAAAAATCAGTTTTGAAGGTGGTGTAGCCCTTGAGTCAGATAACAAAGGAAATCTTTCTGCATACGGAAATCTGAGTATGAATGACAAGACAATATGGCTTAGGGACAATGGAAATGTCAACAATGGTCTTGGTTGGTACGGTATCGGAAAGCCATTTGCAGGTCTGAATGTAGACGGACCGGTATTATTTGGTCATAAAGGCGGGATATTGGGAACGACAGATGGCGGACAGAGACCTGTTATAACTTGGAATAGCCTTGGAAATGTGGGGATTGGAGAGAGTAATCCAAAAGATGACACAATGGAAGTCAACGGAACAATGCGCATCCTCAGCAATTCAAATCCATTACGTTTTACTTCTGCATGGTCAGGTTTTCCTGATTCAATTACCAATGGTGCTGAAATCAGTAATGATACAAACTACCACAAAGCATTAATGATAGTAGGAAATAGATCGGCGGGTCAAGGCAGAAAAGTAGCTATTTGGGACAGACTTGAAGTAAATGGGTTTTTATATGTAAATGGCAATATGCAGTTAAATCAAGCACTTACGCCAAGTGCAGGAAAAGAAAAAAACAATGGTATTGTATTTCCAAGTGATCCAGGGGGAGGCTCGGGGGATAGTGCATGGATTAGATATTATCCCAGAAGCGGTGAAGCGTGTACTTTGGAGATAGGAACCTCTAACGATGCTGATGATAGCATTTCATTTATGGCATCAGGAAATGTGGGAATAGGAACCTCAAATCCTAATGATAAGCTTGATGTAAGTGGCTATGTAAGACTTTTGAGTAGTTCAAATCCAATAAGGTTCACATCATCTTGGAGCGGATTCCCTGACTATGCAGAAAATCAGGCTGAGATTTGCAATGATACAACAAATTACAAATCTTTGATGATAGTTGGAAACAAGTCAGGAAAACAGGGTAGAAAGGTTTCAATATGGGACAGATTGGAAGTTAATGGTATTTTGAATGTCAGTGGTGATATTCAAACTCAATGTGCAATAGTTCCAAGTATAGGTAATAGCGAAAATAATGGAATTATGTTCCCTAAGGATTATTATGGGGGTACCGGTGATAGTGCATGGATAAGGTATTACTCGGATCAAAGCCGGGGCGGCGGTGAAAACATGACTCTTGAGATTGGTATCGCCAATGATGTTGGAACAGGAGGATATTATGGAGGCGGTGATCGTATAAAGCTTACTGCCAGCGGTGGCGTTTATATAGATGGATATTTTTACTACAGTTCATCTAGGGAGCTTAAGGAAAACATAACATCTCTTACAACGAAAAAAGCAAAACAAATTCTGGATGGAATGAATCCTGTTACTTTCAATTTTAAGGGAGACAATGAAAAAACAACTTTGGGCTTCATAGCAGAGGAGATGCCGGGATCTGTTGCTGCAAATGATCAAAAAGCTATTAGCCCTATGGAAATAATTGCGGTATTAACTAGTGTTGTAAAGGATCAGAGAGAGGCCATAAATCAACTTCAGCAGCAAATAGAAGCATTAGCCGGTTAATCAAAATATAGGAGGTTTTAAATATGAATGAGCAAATTGATGCAAGGATAAAAGAACTCAAGGCAGAACTTGAGTCCGGACAGAAAGCAATGGAAAATCTGGAAGTGCAGCGTACAAATATTGTGTATACTCTTTTAAGAATTAATGGAGCCATACAGGCACTTGAAGAGCTTATACAAGAAGAATCCTCTGATTCCTGATGAAAAGAATAAATTTTAGTGCCGAGGATGGCATCATTTTGAGTATCCGGAGGAAGAGGAAATGGGAAAAGAATTAAAGAGAATGAAATATTTTGACGGACTCTTTTTGAAGGCGGAAGACTATAAACAGGATAAAGAGTACATTAGGAGAATTCAGGGTTTCCATAACCGGTACTTACATACTTGGGGTATAGTCTGTGGTCTTGAGGTGAAGCCAGTAATAGACAGCAGTATGGAGGTTGTTGTTACAGAAGGAGCTGCACTGGACTTAACCAATATCGGAACTTATGGATTAGAAGAGAGTACCAGCAGGCAAATAATTATATACGAGGGGCATCCGGATAATCCACTTGATCTTTCGGACTATCCGGCAGAAGAAAACATTTATATCTTTGTTAGCTATTGTGAAATCGAAGCTGATCGGGACAATGAGAAAGGTCAAGGTCAGGAAATACATTTATGGGAACGTGGAAAAATCAGTCACGCAAATAAAAAACCCGAAAACTGCAAAGAAAATATCATATTAGCAAGAGTTGTACCTAAAAAAGTTGAGAAAAAAATAACAAATAGCGACGGCAGTATCAGTACATATTATGAAGTAGTTGTAGACAGTACATGTATTTTTGAAGACGATGTTGACGGAACTCCTTTGAGAGTATATGCCGGTCCATATGCCAAAGTTTTAGAACTTAAAAAGTTTATTTTCAAATTAGGTGAAGATTTAAATAACATGCCTAATATTTCTTCAATACCTGAAGAAGATAAAGTTAATGTCCAACAACTTGATATAGATTCCAAATATGTGAAATTTAATGGCAATGTGGACGTAGTTAATGATTTAAAGTTTGAAGGAAGTTTAATCCACAAAAAAGACGGTGAAACTATGGGGGAACTTCTCGTCAATAAGAGCTTCTTTCAAGTAAACAGCAAAAATGATGATTGTCCTGAAATCTGGAAACTTAGGGACGGAGGTCTTGAAGTTTTTCGTGGAGGCCTTGAAGGTACACCTGATGCCAGAATAGTATGGTCTGAGAGCGACAAAGTGTGGAAAGCAGGACTAGGAAATGATCTTTATCCTATTGTATACGGGGATACGTGGGAGAAGCTAAATAATAAGGATAAAAGGCATTTTACTGATAATATGCATGAACACAGCAAACTATTTTCTTCAACTAAAGGAACAATGTTGTCTGTAAATGAAGTCGGAGACATATCTTCTTTAGTAAATATGGTATTTCCCCAAAAAGACATATCATTTTTATCAGGTTCACTGTCATGTTATGGAGACGGTAAATCATTTGCAAATAATGATGTAGATGGCCCTGTATTAACAGGAAAAAAGAACGGTATTCTCGGCACAGCTGAGAATGATCAGAAGCTGGTTCTTTCCTGGAAAAACAACGGGAATGTTGGTATTGGAACAATAAATCCATCTGATACTCTTGAAGTTTGTGGCAGTACAAGAGTACTTGGAGGATTAAATCCAATAAGGTTTACTTCTCAATGGACTGCTTTTCCTGATATTACAACAAATCAGGCAGAAATATGTAATGATACAACAGTACACAAAGCCCTGATGATTGTAGGAAACCAGTCTGCAGGACAGGGGAGGAAAGTAGCAATATGGGACAGGTTGGATGTTAACGGAGTACTAAGTATAAATGGAAACATGCAAGTTTCCAAGGGGCTGACCTTGAGTGCAGGAGCAGGCAATAATGGTATAATTTTTCCAAGTAACCCCGGTGGAGGTTCAGCGGACAGTGCTTGGATAAAGTATTATCCCAAATATGGAGAAGCATGTACCTTGGAAATAGGTACTTCAAATGACAGTGACGACAACATATGTATTTTAACACCCAGCAATGTAGGGGTAGGGACCTATACACCCTTGGACAAATTGGATGTGACTGGAACCGCACAATTTATGAGTGGCTTAAACCCCATACGTTTTACAAAAAAGTGGAGCGGATTCCCGGATATAGCCTCAAGAAATGCTGAAATATCCAACGATACAGAAGACTATAAAACACTAATGATAGTAGGAAACAGATCGGGTGGACAGGGTAGAAAGGTTTCAATATGGGATCATCTGGATGTTAACGGACCATTAATAACTACCGGAAATATGCAGGTAAAGGGAGCAATAATACCGGGAGTTGGAAATTGCAACGTAAAAGGAATAATGTTTGAAAGACCTAAAAACACTGATGATGCTGCGTGGATTAGATACTATTCAGATACACTCCGCGGAGGCGGAGAAAATATGACACTTGAGATAGGAATCGCAAATGACACAAATATTGAAACATACACACAAAATTATTTTGTTTCCACATGTCCTTGGAATATTCCTAACGGCTGTGGTTATTGGAAGACGGTAACCACTACAATAATAGGAAACAAGGGAGACAGAATACGTTTGAGGGCAAGCGGCGGTACATACATTGAAGGACACTTCTATTATACGTCTACAAAAGAAGCAAAAGAAAATATAAAGAAACTTAAAGAAGAAAAAGTAAGAAGTACCATTGATAGTCTTGAACCGGTTGAGTTTAATTTCAAAGGGGATAGGAAAAGAAAAACAATGGGCTTTATTGCAGAGGATGTTCCTGATATTCTTGCATCCGGTGATAAAAAAGCCATTAGCCCAATGGAAATACTTACGGTACTAGTAGGAGAAGTAAAAGAACAGGAAAATTTAATTAAAAAACTCAAGAAAAAGGTTGCAGAATTGCAAGCCTGATATAAAGCTAAACTAATTAATAAGAGGATTATCATATCCACTAAAAAAGGAGGATTTATTAATGAAAGAAAAGATTGAAGAAAGAATTAAGGAATTAAAAGGTGAATTTGAAAATGGTCAAAAGATACTAGAGGACTTGGATGCTAAACGTGCAGGCCTCAACCAGACTCTTTTACGTATAAGCGGTGCTATACAGGCTTTAGAGGAATTAATGCCTGAAGAAAATGTTCCTGAGCAATAAAAGTTATAAAATGAACTGTACTTCTGTAAGTGAACATAAAAGGATTGGCACAGGAAAATCTGAGAAATTGGAGGAACAATAAAATGTCAAACGAAATCAAGCGTATGAATTATTTCGATGGACTATTGCTAAAAAAAGAAGACCTTGAGCTTGATCAAGACTATCATAAAAATTTTCACCGTATGCACAACAGGTTTTTTCATAACTGGGGAATTGTAGATGGCCTCAAGGTCGAAGCAGTAGGAAACTATCCTCAGGTAAAGGTGACTAAAGGACTGGCACTAAATAGTACAATAGATGAAAAAACTAAAGAGAAAATCAGTCAGGAGATATGGATTAGTGATAACCATCCGGATAACCCCGTAAACTTATCTGAATATGATGTAAATGAAGATATTTACATCATGGTATCATATAAAGAAGTAGAATCAGATGTAGATATCAAAAAGGGCGGGGATAAAAAAATCCACATTTGGGAGCGCTCAGAAATAAAACACAGCAGAATTAAACCAGACCCGAAAACCAAGGACGAAATTACAGACATCATTGTAGCGCGTGTCAGGTTAAAGGATGCAGGCTCAGGACAAAAGACCATTGAAGGAATTTACGATACGGCAGAAGATGGAGTAGTACACGCTGTTACGCAGGGAACTTCACAGGAGTTTCAGAAAATTTCAATAGGTGCACAGGAAAAAACAAATCTTCCATACATAGACGGGCTTTCAGATCCAACCCTTGGTCAAAATGATGGATTGGAAGTTCATTCACCGTATACGAAATTTTCAGGTTCAGTAATAACAGGAAACTTAAAAGCAAATGGTAATACAGATTTAAATGGAGCATTATCAGTTAATATTAATAATGTACCCGCCCTAAAAGTTGATTCAAAAGGCAGTGTGACTATATCCAAGACTGCTGCAGTAGCAGGTGTCCTGTCAGCGACGGGAGGACTTAATGTAAGCGGTGACAATACAACTATTGATACAACACATGTGGTTATGACTGGTAATATGCTTACGGTAAACAAGTATACCCCAAAGGACAATGAAACAGAACCAAGATTACAGAGCAGTGGCGTTGAAGTATACAGAAGCAAAGAGCTTCCATATGCAAAACTGATTTGGGATGAGAATGAAAAAGTTTGGAAGGCAGGAACCGACAAGAAGGACGATATTCCTGAAAGCGGTATATATAAGCTTGCATATGGTCCTGATTGGGATGCAATGCATAATGGTTCAAATGTGGACAATCTTCATAAACACAGTTATATACATGATGCCAATGGAAATATTTCATTGACAGCTGAAGATGGAAATGTCAATGTAACCAACGATATAGTTGTAGGAGGAACAATAGTAACCCAAAATGGTATTGAAGTGCCGGGCAACGATTTGAAGGCGAAACTTATATGGAATAAAAGTGACCGTCGCTGGCAAATTGGTATAGAAAATGACATGTACAATATACCATATGGCAGAGCATGGGAAGATTTAACAACTGGCACAAATGCGGACTCACTTCATACACACAGTGAAGTTTATAACAATGATGGAGATTTGGCAATAAGTGTAGGTCCCACAGGAGATGTTAAAATCAACTCGAATCTGACAGTGGGTGAAGACCTTACAGTACAAGGAACGCTGACGGTACTAAATCCGGCTACGGAATATAAGCAAATTAATCAGGTAGTCACAGAAAATGTAGTAATTGTCAATAAACCTGATAATGGGCAAGCTCCTGTTAAAGAAGGTGGCTTGGAAGTATATCGTGGAGATGGTTATGAAAATGCAAGAATAATATGGGATGAAGGTAGCTCCACATGGAAAATGGGAACAGGCAGTAATATGTCGGAAATACCATCAGGTATTGAGTGGGAGTACCTTACACATGGACAGGTTATTGACAATATGCACAGCCATGGAAAACTTTCAATGGAGGATGGAACAGTAGTTGCAGCCGTTGACAAGAATGGTAATGTAGATATTGATAAAAATCTAAGTGTTTCAGGAAATCTTATTGTAGATAATGACGAGTATATTCAGGGTGACGTTGACGTAAAAGGTTCTGTTACAATAGATGGTGATTTGACTGTAATAGGAACTCCAACTGTAATCAAACAAAATATTCTTGAAATAGAAAACAACACAATCATGGCCAACAAATATACAGGGGCAGCTCAGCCTATAAATAATGAAGGTGGTTTGGAAGTATATCGCGGCAGTGATTCTAATCAAGCACGACTTGTTTGGAATGAAAAAGAAGGAATCTGGAAAGTTGGCACAAAAAATTCCATGTACGAGCTTGCGTATGGAGATAAATGGGAAGTTTTAACTAAGAATAAGATAGCTGATAACCTTCATTGGCATTCATCAGTATGTGATACCAAGGGTAATACTGCAATCAGTACTGTAGCAGATGACAGAATCACAATAAATAAACCAACGGAGGTTAAAGGAGATCTTGATGTAACTGGAAACATAAATTTGACTGGAGACCTTAAAGTAGTTGGCTCAGTTACAAATGTAGAGAAAACTGATCTTAAAGTCCAGGACAATGTAATACTTCTTAACAAATTTGATGGAGATGAAATACCTTTAAATGAAAGTGGATTAGAAATTTTCAGGGGAACTTCAAAAGACAATGCCCGATTGATATGGGATGAAAAGGATTCTATATGGAAAATAGGCGTTGGAAATAACCTTAGTGAAATAGCTTGTGGATCTGCATGGCAGAAACTTTCTAAAAAAGGTAACGCAGATGCTCTTCATACCCACGGTCAGCTTTACAATACAAAGGGCAACATACTTTCTTTAAGTACAACATCAACAGGAAATGTTGACATAAAACACGACTTGACTGTAAGTCAAGACCTTACTGTATCCGGAAACCTTAATGTAAAAGGTGATGTAACAGCAATAAAAAGTACCAATATAGAACTTGAAGGTAACAAACTTACTATGAATAAAAGTGAGTCTGGAGAGGTTAAAAAGGGAACAAGTACTCTTTCGGTTTACAGGGGGCTTGATGAAAAAAGTGCAATTCTTAGTTGGGACGAAGAGGCAGGAGTATGGAAAATAGGAATGTCCGATTGGACCTGGGCTCAGGAATATAGTGGTCAGGAAATGGTTCCGTCGGGTAATTCAGCATGTTTGGTTGTTAACAATGATGGAAGTATACAGACTCCTATTGCAAAAATAGAGAAAGAATTAAGCACTGGAAGTGCACTAATCGGAGATGTCCTTTCACTTCAAAAGGATGGTATACAGATAAACAGAGTAAACGAGACAGCAACATATTTGAAGTTTGATACGAATTTTTGGAAATTGGGATTTGGAGATGTTAATTGTATCAGTGCTACCAGCAACGGGATGGTTGGAATAGGTAAATTAAATCCAGAAGAAAGGCTTGACGTAGATGGAAATGCAATTGTACACGGCAACATGGAAATTATTGGTAACTCCGAAGTTAAAGGTAAATTATCTGCTGGAAGTGCTGACATAAACGGTAGCTTAAATTTAGGCGGAAGTATAGTATTGAACGGGGGAATAGAAGTCAAAAGACAGGTTGCCTCGGACGGAACAGAACGACCTAATGCCAAAATTTTATGGGATGAACAAAAATGTGCATGGACATTTGGATTTGGTGACCATTTATTTGAACTAAATCTCAACAATACATTTCTTCCTTCAAAATTATATACAAGCGGCGGTGGTGGCGTTGTAGTAGTTGTGGACAATTACGGTAATGTCAAAATAGGTGATGCAAAGACTACTGGAGGAAAACTTGACATATACAGTGATACATTTGTTAACGGTAAATTAACATTAGCAAACTCTTCGGGTACAACATTAAAAATTGCTGCTGAAGGTTTGGAGATACCCAGAAACACCGAAAAGCCGGCCAAATTACTCTGGAATGAAAAGAACAAGGTCTGGCAAGCAGGAATAGAAGGTTCCATTCAAGAAATCTGCTTAGGGAATCATACACACAATAATGTATGTACTTCTACTGGGACAGAAGTAATTTATGTTGATAACAGTGGAAACGTTGGGGTTGGAAAGAGCATACCCGAAGCAAAACTTGATGTTGCAGGAAATTTAAGGGTAACTTCAGTTGATGTCTCTGGAAGTCTTATTGCAAAAGGCAATGTCAAGAGTGAAACTGCTGATGTAAACGGTACGTTAAAAGCTGGCAATATCAGTATAACCAATGACTTGACAATAGGTGGTAATCTGGTTGTAAATGGTGACACAGTTACAGTTAATACAAAAACATTAGAAGTTGAAGATAATATTATAACTCTAAACAAGTATAATTCTCAGACTCAACCTGTCCCCAATCAAGCCGGAATCGAGGTGTTCCGCGGAGGTACCGTAAACAATGCCCAGATTATATGGGATGAACTGGGTAAGGTATGGCAAGCAGGGACTACAGATAAAATGAAAACCATATGCTTTACTGACCATACGCACCCAGAATATAATTATAGCGGAATTTCAGAGCTTACTGCAGCATTAAAAGTAAGTAATGGGAATATAGGTATAGGAACTCCAACACCTTCCGAAAAGCTATCCGTTACAGGGGATGTAGGAGTTTCAGGAACTGTGAAGACTTCTAATCTAGTTACAAATACTATAAGAACAAATAGCGAGAGTATAAGTATAACAGGAAATGTTGGAGTTACAGGAGCACTATCAGTCGGTAAAGGCGTCGTTACAAAAATAGATAAAGGAATTGAAGTAACAGGAAGTAACTCAAATACGGGTAAAATTACATGGAATGAATCAAGTGGAGCATGGCAAGCAGGTAACATCAATAATATGAAAACCATATGTTTTACTGACCATACGCACCCAGAATATAATTATAGCGGAATTTCAGAGCTTACTGCAGCATTAAAAGTAAGTAATGGGAATATAGGTATAGGAACTCCAACACCTTCCGAAAAGCTATCCGTTACAGGGGATGTAGGAGTTTCAGGAACTGTGAAGACTTCTAATCTAGTTACAAATACTATAAGAACAAATAGCGAGAGTATAAGTTTAACAGGAAATGTAGAAGTTTCAGGAGCACTATCAGTCGGTAAAAGCGTCGTTACAAAATTAAATAAGGGAATTGAAGTAACAGGAAGTAACTCAACTAAGGGTATAATTACATGGAATGAATCAAGTGGAGAATGGCAAGCAGGTACTACCGATGACATGAAAACCATATGCTTTACTGACCATACACACCCAGAGTTTAATCTTACTTCAGCATTAACAGTAAGTAATGGAAATATAGGCATAGGAACTTCATCACCTACCGAAAAGCTATCCGTTGCAGGAAATGTAGTAGTTACAGGAACACTGTCAGCGAGTGGTACAATAATAAATAATACTGGAATTGAATTAACCAGAATCGACCAAAATAACGCCAAGATTTTCTGGGATGAAAAAACTACCTCATGGAAAGCCGGTACAAAAACAGACTCTGACCAAATAGCTCTTAGTAAACATACACATAACACCCTTTATTCAAAAACTGATCCCATAGTAAATGTAAGTGATGATGGTGACGTAGGAATAGGTAGAACTCCTGAAAATGGAGTCAGATTGTCTGTAGAAGGTGATATTAAGGCTAATAACATAACAGCAACGACATTGACCCAAACGTCATCTAGAACCCTTAAGGAAAATATATCAGCACTGCCATTAAAAACAGCAATAGATTTATTGAAAAAACTAAATCCTGTCACATTTGATTATAAAAATGACAGTTTGAAAAAACATAATATAGGTTTTATTGCGGAGGATGTTCCTGAGATATTTGCCAGTGATGATTGCAAATCAATATCAGTAATGGATATTGTAGCAGTATTAACATCTGTAGTAAAAAAACAACACTCTGAATCAATAGCAATAAAGAAACAACTGTCTGCATTACAAAAACAGGTAGCAGGATTACTTGGAGTTTAAAACATTTAACAGCTGCTGTTGTGCTAACAATTGATATGCTCTCTTCTTAGTAGACAAGTGAAATAGTAAAAAACTTGTTTGCTTAGAGGAGAGCATATTTTATGTCAATAAGAAAGATAAAGATATTACACAATGAGATAAAATATTGAATTTATTGCTGCCCCATTGCAGCAATTATTGTAGACATAAAATGAGTAAGTGTTATATTATGATCATGTTGGACATATTAATGATATACACATTATATTGAGGTATTTATGGAGACAAAAAAGGTTGTTGAAATAGCAGTATTAGCTGCAGAAATACTGTTGAGCAATGGAGCAGAAGCTTACAGAGTAGAGGATACTATATCTAAAATATGTAGTTCGTATGGTTTAACTGGTGAATGTATTTCAAATCTTACCGGTATTTTTATTTCAATAACAGGTCCAGACGGTGAAATGGTTACATCAATAAAAAGGATACGTCAAAGGCGTGTGGATTTGTACAGGGTTGAACTCATAAACTCCTTTTCAAGAAGCCTGATGGAAAAACCTGTTTCATATGAAGAAGCAAAGCGAATTCTAAGGGATATAACCGATGCTCCAAGCTTTAACCTTGGAATAAGATTAATGGCAGCCAGTATGACCTCATTTGTATATACATTATTTTTTAAGGGAACCATTCCTGATGCGATAGTAGCTTTGATAATCAGCCTGGGAATTTATTTTATTCTTCAAAAAATTGACGAAGTTGGTTTTTTTCAATTTCTCCAATACTTTTTATCCGGGTTATTAATAGGAGCATTAAGTATCTCAATACAGCATTTGCTTCCTATTATTCAAAAGGATAATGTAATAACCGGAGCAATAATTGTACTATTACCTGGAGTATCCCTCACAAACGGCATAAAGGATATACTGTATGGTGACTATGTTTCTGGACTTGCACAATTTGGCGAGGCTGTACTTATAATTATTGCAATGAGTGCAGGTATAGTAAGTGCATTATCGCTATTTATGAAATGGATGTGATTTTATGTTTCAGCAAACCGTGCTGGCTTTTTTTGGAAGTATATTTCCGGTTATACTATTTAATATTGATAGGAGAAAAATACTATGGGCAGGTTTTTGTGGAGCTATTGGCTGGATTATATACAGCCTTGTATATGAAAATACAAACAATCCCATATTGTCATCTTTTTTTGGTGGGCTTACTGTTGGTATTTACAGTGAATCCATGGCAAGAATACTTAAAACACCTACATTTGAATTTTTGATACCAGGAATATTTCCACTGGTACCGGGAATGATGGCATATAGAACACTGCTATTTATAGTAGAAAATAACATGTCCTCAGCTTTCAGCAGCGGAACTCAGACATTAGCAGTAGGCGGTGCAATCGGTTTTGGAATAATGCTTGCAACTACAATTTTTAAATTTATATCGAGAATACAAAAGAACAGAAAAAAGTTGCTAACCAAATTATAATATTTAGCTATTGATTAATATACATCTATTTGAAATATCATTTCCAATAGAAGAATTATTTGCTCTGTGTATTTGATAATCGCTTTTGGTACATTAATTCAAAACCACATTTGCTCCAATATAAAGGACTAAAATTTATTGCATTATTTTTTACTAATTGTCACATATGTATTGTAATCCTACAATTACCGTTAATTGAAAAGTTAAATTCCACTGTAAATTTTAATTCCACAATGAAGAGTAAATTCCACTAAATCAAGTCTTTGAACTATATTCTTTGTGCCTGAAATATAGTATAATAAGCATACAGAAATTGCTCTGAAGAAAAAATTGCATGGCAAACAGCCGACTGGAGGATTTTTTGTAAAACTAAATTCCACTCGGAATAGAGTTGATATTGAGGTTTCTATCCGCAGTTTTAACTCTTGGTTTGTGTTTCTATTTCAGCAGTTTTGGTTTTAGGATGATATCGTCGCAGGATATCTCTCTTAGTCCGAATGCATTTAATGCATGTTTTTCCAGTAGCAATTGAGCCAGTTCTAATGGGGTTCTACCATTTAGACTGGCTCTTGCTGTACTGTTAATATGATTTGCAAGTCTTGTTACATCCCATTGCGTTAGTTTATCAAAGGATGAGCCTTTGGGAAGAACAGAACGTATATATTCGTGGTTCTTTTCTATACCTGGTTTTTGCCACGAAGCCATAGGATCACAAAAAAATATGGATGTGCGTATGGTATTATCAATCCCACATTCCAGTCCTTCTGGGTTTGAAAACTCCGTACCTCTGT
>NZ_JAGE01000001.1:3472500-3585000 GCF_000526495.1 Ruminiclostridium josui JCM 17888
TACGGAGAGGCGCAAATAGCCATTGACCCGTAGATATCCGAATGGGGAAACCCGGCCGAGTTAAGCACTCGGTCATCGTAACATGAATCCATAGTGTTACGAGGGCAGACGTTGGGAACTGAAACATCTAAGTACCAACAGGAAAAGAAATCAAAAGAGATTCCGTAAGTAGTGGCGAGCGAAAGCGGAAGAGCCCAAACCAAAAGATAGCAATATCTTTTGGGGTTGAGGACTAGCATAATGATCCTTGAGACATAGCAGAATGAGCAGCTGGAAAGCTGAGACCATAGAGGGTAAAAGTCCCGTAAGCGAAATGTTGAGAGGCAGGCTAGAATCCAGAGTACCACGAGGCACGTGAAACCTCGTGGGAAGCAGGGTGGACCACCATCCAAGGCTAAATACTAACTGGTGACCGATAGTGAAGCAGTACCGTGAGGGAAAGGTGAAAAGAACCCCGGGAGGGGAGTGAAAGAGAACCTGAAACCCTATGTTTACAAGCAGTTGAAGAGCGTTAAAGCTCGACAGCGTACTTTTTGTAGAACGGTCCGGCGAGTTATTGTATGCAGCAAGGTTAAGTACTAGAAGGTACGGAGCCGAAGGGAAACCGAGTGTTAAAAGCGCGAGAAGTTGCATGCTATAGACCCGAAACCGGGTGACCTACCCATGGACAGGTTGAAGCGGGAGTAAAATCTCGTGGAGGACCGAACCACATGACCGTTGAAAAGGTCTGGGATGAGCTGTGGGTGGCGGAGAAATTCCAATCGAACTCGGAGATAGCTGGTTCTCCCCGAAATAGCTTTAGGGCTAGCCTCAAGGGAAAATCAAACGGAGGTAGAGCACTGAATGGGCTAGGGGCCTTACCGGGTTACCGAACCCTATCAAACTCCGAATGCCGTAATGATGTTACTTGGGAGTCAGACTATGAGAGATAAGTCCCATGGTCAAAAGGGAAACAGCCCAGACCATCAGCTAAGGTCCCAAAATCACAGTTAAGTGGAAAAGGATGTGGGTTTGCTAAGACAACTAGGATGTTGGCTTAGAAGCAGCCACTCATTCAAAGAGTGCGTAATAGCTCACTAGTCGAGTGAGCCTGCGCCGAAAATTACCGGGGCTAAACTGTGTACCGAAGCTATGGATCAGCGTACATCCAATAGTATTGCTAAATGAAATAAGAAGCGAAGAGGTAATTTCACGAAATGTAACAAATGAAAAATAAATCAAAACATTTCGTCAAATTACATACAGCTAAACTTGTACCGTTAGCAGTAGTATTGGATGTACGAGGGTGGTAGGGGAGCTTACTGTAGTAGGTTGAAGCAAGATCGAAAGGACTTGTGGACGAGACAGTAGTGAGAATGCCGGAATAAGTAGCGAGAGTAAAGTGAGAATCTTTACCGTCGAAAGCCTAAGGTTTCCTGGGGAAGGTTCGTCCGCCCAGGGTAAGTCTGGACCTAAGCTGAGGCCTAAAGGCGTAGGTGATGGACAACAGGTTGAAATTCCTGTACTACCGTTAATCGTTATGAGAGAGGTGGTGACGCAGGAGGATAAGTCAAGCGATCAGCTGGAAAAGATCGTGCAAGCGGGGTAGATAGTCCGGTAGGCAAATCCGCCGGATGTTTCGAAGACGTGATGCGGAGGGAAAACAAGTACCGAAGTGACAGATTCCACACTGACGAGAAAAACCACTATCCAGATTAAAGGTACCAGTACCGCAAACCGACACAGGTAGGTGAGGAGAGAATCCTAAGACGAGCGGGAGAAGCGTTGTTAAGGAACTCGGCAAATTGACCCCGTAAGTTAGCGAAAAGGGGTGCCTCAAGAGATTGAGGCCGCAGAGAATAGGCCCAAGCAACTGTTTATCAAAAACACAGGTCTCTGCTAAATCGAAAGATGAAGTATAGGGGCTGACGCCTGCCCGGTGCTGGAAGGTTACGGGAATTGCTTAGGGGAAACCCGAAGGCATGAACTTAAGCCCCAGTAAACGGCGGCCGTAACTATAACGGTCCTAAGGTAGCGAAATTCCTTGTCAGGTAAGTTCTGACCCGCACGAATGGCGTAATGACTTGGGCACTGTCTCAACAACGTACCCGGCGAAATTGTAGTACTTGTGAAGATGCAAGTTACCCGCGACTAGACGGAAAGACCCCATGGAGCTTCACTGTAGCTTGATATTGGGTTTCGGTATTTTTTGTACAGGATAGGTGGGAGACTGAGAAGTGGTGGCGCCAGCCATCATGGAGTCGACGTTGGGATACCACTCTAAAAGTACTGGAACTCTAACCTGAGACCATAAGCTGGTCTAGGGACACTGTCAGGTGGGCAGTTTGACTGGGGCGGTCGCCTCCCAAAGAGTAACGGAGGCGTCCAAAGGTTACCTCAGTGCGGTTGGAAATCGCACAGCGAGTGCAAAGGCATAAGGTAGCCTGACTGCGAGAGAGACACCTCGAGCAGGTACGAAAGTAGGGCTTAGTGATCCGGTGGTATGAAAGTGGAATTGCCATCGCTCAACGGATAAAAGCTACCCTGGGGATAACAGGCTTATCTCCCCCAAGAGTCCACATCGACGGGGAGGTTTGGCACCTCGATGTCGGCTCATCGCATCCTGGAGCTGTAGCAGGTTCCAAGGGTTTGGCTGTTCGCCAATTAAAGCGGTACGCGAGCTGGGTTCAGAACGTCGTGAGACAGTTCGGTCCCTATCTGTCGCGGGCGCAGGATATTTGAGAGGATCTGTCCTTAGTACGAGAGGACCGGGATGGACGAACCTCTAGTGCACCAGTTGTCATACCAATGGCACAGCTGGGTAGCCAAGTTCGGCAGGGATAAACGCTGAAGGCATCTAAGCGTGAAACCTACCTCAAGATGAGATATCCCACTAGCAATAGGTAAGACCCCATGTAGACTACATGGTTGATAGGTCAGGAGTGTAAGCATAGTAATGTGTTAAGCTGACTGATACTAATAGGTCGAGGGTTTGACCCAAAAGAAACAGGTATCAAAAAAGTAGAAGGTCTTAAAACTAGACAATGAGAGAGCTTCACATCTTCTTAGAAGAGTAACATTAATCAGTTCTGAAGGTACAAAGTACCTGAGCAAAAATTAATAAGTCAGAATCAGATTTTCAGATGCAAGCAATACAAGGCACCGACGAAGCGAGGAACGGAGTTTATGTGGATAAATGAGTACCGGAGCTAGGAAGGTAACGAAGTAGTGCGACGCATATTAAAATCTGTGAATTTTCTGGTGGAAATGACGAGATGGTCACACCCGTTCCCATACCGAACACGGCAGTTAAGCATCTCAGTGCCGATAATACTTGGCTGGAGACGGCCCGGGAAAGTAGGTCTCTGCCAGATTTATATGAAAGCCTCAAGTTCATTGCTTGAGGCTTTGTTTATGTGCATGTACATGCACGCGACTTTTTGCATATACAAGAACCCTCCATGTTATAAAACAGGAGGGTTCTAAGTTAAAAAACTTCACAGATTAAATTCTTTTTTTATTGCTCTAATTGCTTTATCAGCATCCTTTTCGTATATTAGATAAGATATATCAACTTCTGAGGTTGTAATTAATTTCAATTCGATTTCATTTTCAGCCATTAATGAAAATACTTTTGCGGCTACTCCGGGTTTATCTTTCATTCCTTCTCCAAAAACACTAATTTTGGTACTATCTGAGTCTATTTCAATTCGCAGGTTGGGAACCCTTATTTTAAATGAGTTTAAAATAGCAATTACCTTTATTATATTTTCAGTAGGTATGCTAAAATAAATATTGATTTTCCCTTTATATGGAGGACTTTGACTAATCATATCAATATTTATTTTTTCTTCTGCAATTTTATTAAAAATTCCCGCAATGAGAACCATATCATTTGGAAGATTATCTACTGCCACTAATGCTACATTGTATACTGTACTTATACTTGTAACTGGTAAAATGGACATAATAATTCCTCCCTAATTTTTAACAATTAATTAATTGCTTTCAGAAATAAGCTCCGACATTGAATACAGTCCCGGCTTTTTGGATGCAAGAAATATGGAGGCCTTTAATGCACCTACTGCAAATATCTCTTTTGATAAAGCAGTGTGATTAATCTCTATAAGTTCATCGTTTCCTGCAAAAATAACAGAGTGATCACCTACAATTGTGCCTCCGCGCACTGCATGTATACCAATCTCCTTCTTACTGCGCTTTTTTCTTCTTGAATGTCTGTCGTACATATATTCACATTTTTCATCAAGTGAATCATTAATAGCATCTGCTATAGCAAGGGCCGTTCCACTTGGAGCATCTATTTTTTGATTATGATGTTTTTCAACTATCTCTATATCAAACTGCCCTTCAAGGACTTTGGCTGCCTTCTTAACCAAATCAATAAGTAAATTTACTCCAAGTGACATATTAGCAGAGAAAAAAACCGGTATTCTGCTAGCGACAGAAGTTTTTAGTGTTGTAACTTGCTCAGTTGATAAACCTGTAGTAGCCAATACCAGAGGTAAATGTTTTTCCTGAGCAAACTCTACCAAAGGTGTAAATGCTTTAGGGTTTGAAAAATCTATTATTACATCAACATCTACATTACAGTCTGCTAATGATGTAAAAACAGGGTATGGGTTATTTATATTATTATTGATATCAAACCCTGCCGAAATCTTTAATTCAGGAAAATTATCAGAAAGTCTGGTAATAACCTGACCCATTTTTCCATTGCACCCACTTAATAGTATATTAATCATTAGTTTTTCCACATCCTATTTAATATTTTTTTGTTATGCTAATAAACCATACTTTATAAGTTCTGTTTTAAGTATCTCCAGATTTTTATCTGACATTTCAACCAATGGCAGTCTGCATCCTCCCACATTCATTCCCATAAGATTCATGGCAGCTTTAATTGGTATAGGACTTACTTCACAGAATAATGCCTTAATAAGGTCATTAGCTTTTAATTGTAGTTTTCTACTGCCTTCAACATCACCTGAAAGATACTTTGCAACAATATCATGTGTATCCTTTGGTGCAATATTGGCTAAAACTGATATAACACCTTTAGCACCCATAGACAAAAATGGCACTATGGCTCCATCCTCTCCAGAATAAACTGTTATATCATCCCCGCACAGATTAATGATGTCTCCTACCTGAGAAAGATTACATTCTTTTATAGCTACAATATTATCAATCTTTGAGAGAGCCTGTATAGTTTCAGGAGCTATATTAAGATTAGTTCTTGAGGGAACATTATAAAGTACTACAGGAATTTTTATGCTGTTTGCAACCGTCTTAAAATGTTCATATAAACCCTTTTGAGTGGTTTTATTATAATATGGGGTAACTGTGAGGATAGCATCTGCACCAACCTCCTCGGCATATTTACTAAGTGCTACAGCATGAACAGTGTGGTTGCTTCCTGTTCCGGCAATAACCGGTATTCTTCCGTTGACCTTTTCAACTGTAAATTTGATTGCAGCCTTATGTTCATCGTCATACATGGTAGATGCTTCACCTGTTGTACCGCAAATAATAATTGCGTCAGTACCTTCTTTAATCTGATATTCAATTAGTTCCGATAATTTATTGTAGTCAGTACCGTCATTTGTAAATGGGGTAATAATTGCTACACCTGAACCAGTAAAAATTGGCTTTTTCATTGTTACCACCCTTTCATAAAACAATAATCAATAATATAATTAAAAAACGTCGGCAGTTCCGCCGACGTCTGTTTAACCAATTATAGTAAAATATAATTAAAAACAGATAGCGCTCCACCATTACTCAAATGATGACAGTCACAAGGCTATTGACCTTGAAACCAGGCATTACATGTTCAGGGTACAGTATTGCCTTCGGCGTCTTTTCCTTTCAGAACAAATCATCAGACCCCAGAATCTTTATTGTCCATACTATTAAAAAACGCACCTCTATCTAGCATATATTCTTTTATCTATAATAACATCCTGTTATATCAAGTGTCAATTTTTTTACATCTGATTATTATATTATATGCGCTATATTTCATTATTGTTACAATTCAGTAAACAAGGGAGGATGTGCTTTTGAACTTGTCGAAGTTAGGAAAAAAAGAAAAGTGGGGGAGTCTAGTACAAATGAAAAAGATGTGCTTATTTTTATGCATTGTAATACTATTTACAATGCTGACCGGTTTCAACAATTTGAATTCATCAGCGGCTGAGGCAACGACCGTAAAAATAGGTCTGTATTATGGGTCAACAGCTCAGAGTCAGATTAATATCAGTAGTGACAAGGGAGTATTATTCTGTGCGTATGATTCAAAAACAGGAAAATACAATAATATATATCAAGAGGATTCTGGTCAGACAATTACATTAAGAAAGGACAGCTACTTCATACAAAGTGGAGCAAAGTTCACACCAGTTGATTTAAATGGAAATCCAACAAGCGGTCCTTACCATATTCAGATTAATGGTACATATAAATCGTATAATGATACAGTTTCATTGATTCAGAGCTATAGTACGAAAGGTATAACTGCATATCCTGTTTATACTGATTCAGGTTGGCAGATATGGACAGGTTTTTATGTTAGCAAATCTACAGCCCAAACAGCTGTTAATACTGTTAAATCCAAATTAGGAGGAAATACATATACTGTAATTGCTGAAAGTAGTTCAAGAATTTATGGTACTGATCAAAATGGTAAAGTTTTGTTCATGTATGCATCTTCAAATAGTCTTTTAAGAGGAAGATCAATATCATCAGCCAATCCAAATACTATAAAAATTGGAACAACTTTGTACCGAGGACAGGTTGAGCTTAGTAGATTATCTGGTAGTGATATGACAATTATTAATGTACTGCCTTTCGAAGAATATTTATATGGCGTAGTTCCTAATGAAATGCCGGCATATTCACATATTGAAGCATTAAAGGCTCAGGCTGTAGCAGCTAGAACATATTCTTATAAATCAATTAACAAGCATTCAAAATACGGTTTTAATTTGTGTGCAACAACCGACTGCCAGGTATATAAGGGCTATAGCTCTGAAAATGCCAATACAAACAAAGCCGTTAATGAAACTCGTGATATGGTTGTAACATATAACGGAGCTCTTGCTGAAACAGTATTTTCAGCGTCTACAGGTGGCAGAACTGAGGATGCAGTAAATGTTTGGGGGAACAGCGTACCATACCTCAAAAGTGTTGAGGACAAATATGAGTCAGGTAATTCCTATAACTACAATTGGACAATGAAGTTTACGGCGGATGAAATAAGTACAAAACTAAAAAGTTATGGGCTGGGAACCGTAACGGGAATTGAAATTACCAAGTACTCGGAGGCCAGAAGACCAATTGAGTTAGTTGTTACTGGAACATTGAAGCCTGAAGGTGTTATTATTCCAAAGGACAAATGCAGGACTTTTCTTAGTCTTCCAAGTCAAATGTATAACATTTCTTCTGATGCCAGTATAAATGTTCAAGTTAATAATAAGATAGAAAATGTTTCCCTGAATCAGTTAAAGGTAATAACCAAAAATGGAGAAAAAACTTATACTAATCCAAATCAGAAAGTAACTATTATTGGGGCAGGCGGTAAAGAATCCACTGTTTCTGCAAGTCCTACTGAATATGTTTTCACAGGTAAAGGATGGGGACATGCGGTAGGCATGAGTCAAGAGGGTGCTATGGGTATGGCAAAAGCCGGTTTTACATATGAGCAAATTTTGACTCACTATTATACCGGAACTAAAGTTGAGATTAAAAAATAAGTGAAAAATAAAAAGGGATTCATAATAATGAGTCCCTTTTTATTTTTATAATTCATTATTTGTATTTAGTGTTTAGAAAAAATTCATTATAGAGAGAAATAACGGCTTTGTGTGCTTCATTTTCCCTTACAGCAAACATCATTGTTATTTCAGATGAACCTTGATTAATCATTTCCAGACTAATGGATGCTTTTGCTAAAGCAGTTGTAGCTCTTGCAGCAGTTCCAACAGTATTTTTCATACCTTCACCAACGATTATAATCATAGCAAGATTATGGTCAACTGAAACATCATCAACTTTTAATTCATTTTTAATACGGTCAACTATTTTCTGCTCCATACCTTCTTTGAGTTGGTTTTGTTTTAGTATTACGGATATGTTGTCAATACCTGATGGAGTGTGTTCATATGAAATACCTTCATCTTCAAGAATTTGAAGGAGTTTTCTTCCAAAACCTACTTCTCGGTTCATCATAAATTTGCTTACATAGATACAGCAAAAACCTGAATCACTTGCTATTCCCACAACATGGTTGGGGGAGTAATCTCTGACGAGGGATATTTTTGTTCCTGGAGCAGTAGGATTATTTGTATTTTTTATGCAAACCGGAACACCGGCCATATAAACAGGAACTAGAGTATCTTCATGTAATACTGAGAAACCGGCATATGATAATTCTCTCATTTCACGGTATGTCAATTCAGGTACTGCAACCGGATTGTGAACTAATCCTGGGTGAGCTGCATATACAGCATCAACATCTGTAAAATTTTCGTATAGATCAGCCTTTAATGCGGCAGCCAAAATAGAACCGGTTATATCTGAACCTCCACGTGGGAAAGTTGCAACTTTTCCATCTTTAGTGTAACCAAAGAAACCCGGGAAAATAACAATTCCTTCTATACTGTTAATCATTTTAAGGTTTTCATAGGATTCAGGTAAAACCTGTGCATTTCCAAACTCATCACTCATGAGTAGTCCGGCTCTTTTAGGTGATACATATTCTGCCTTATTACCTATACTGTTTAAATACGCAGCTACCAATTTAGCACTGTTATCTTCTCCGGCAGCTTTCATAGCATCCATGAACATACCGGTGTGAGAAGTGTCAAGCTTAAGTCTTTCTTCCAAATCAGACCTAATCATTTTGACTATTTCGTCATCAAGCCCAAGTTCATTTGCTATATCTTTGAACCTTTTAACAACAGCATCAAGTTCAGCTTCTGCTTTACCTGTCTCCAGGTGCTTTTGTGCGCAAGCAATAAGTAAATCAGTAACCTTGGTATCTGAGCTATCCCTTTTACCAGGGGCAGATACAACAATAACTTTTCTCTCGCTATCAGCAAGTATGATACTGCATACTTTTTTAATCTGTTCTGCATTAGCTAAAGAGGTTCCTCCAAATTTTGCTACTTTCATTTCGAATCCTCCATCCATTTATGTTAAAAATTTACTCTCAACACACGGGGACTTGTTGTCCCTAAGTAAATATAAGAGCATATGGGACTTCTTACGATTATCTCATAAATTATACAAAAAAAGATTATGTATGGCAATAATATTTGTAATATAAACAATTATAATGTATGATATTTATTGGTTTATTTTATGCAGTAAGTCTTATGATTGTTATTTATATTAAACAGACATAATAAATAGAAGAATAATTGGAGGTTATTATAGGTGAACTTGCACGATTTCGATTATTACCTTCCGGAAGAACTTATCGCACAGCATCCCATAGAAAAAAGGGATATGTCCAGACTTATGGTACTGGATAAGGAAACCGGTGAGATTGAACATAAATTATTCAAGGACATAGTAGATTATCTGGATGAAGGTGATTGTCTTGTTCTTAATAATACCAGAGTTATACCTGCAAGACTTTTAGGTGAAAAAGAGGGTACAGGCGGAAAGATAGAATTTGTTTTGCTAAAAAGAGTTGAAGGAGACAAATGGGAAGTTATTTTAAAACCTGGAAAGAAGGCAAAGCCGGGGAGTCGATTTGTTTTTGGAAACGGTGAACTTAAAGCGGAAATTTTGGAAGTACTTGATGAAGGAAACAGACTAGTCAGATTCATATATGAGGGTGTATTCGAAGAAATACTGGATAGGGTAGGTATAATGCCCTTGCCACCGTATATTACTGAAAAACTTGAAAACCCGGAAAGATATCAAACGGTATATGCCAAGATTAATGGCTCTGCTGCTGCACCAACTGCCGGACTTCATTTTACCAAAGAACTTTTAGAATCCTTAGAACGGAAGGGTGTAAGAATAGCCTATGTTATGCTTCATGTGGGCCTAGGTACATTCAGACCTGTAAAAGTTGACGATATAACTCAACATAAAATGCACTCAGAATATTATTCTATAAGTAAGGAAACATGTGATATAATAAACGATACACGACAGAAAGGCAAAAAAGTTGTAGCTGTTGGTACTACTAGCTGCAGGGTACTTGAAACTGTGGGTAAAAGCGGAAAGATTGAACCTTGTGATGGCTGGACAGATATTTTCATATATCCGGGCTATAAGTTTAAAGTAGTAGACTGGCTTATTACAAACTTTCATTTGCCTGAATCAACACTTATCATGCTGGTTAGCTCTTTAGCTGGTAGGGATAATGTGATACATGCATACAATGTAGCTGTGGAAGAAAAATACAGATTTTTCAGCTTCGGAGATGCAATGTTTATTAAATAATTTAACTAATTAATAGAAAGGTAATTACTATGGCAGCAGTTACTTATGAATTAATAAAAACTTGCAAGCAGACAGGTGCAAGATTAGGTAGGGTGCATACACCTCACGGTTCCTTTGATACACCTGTTTTTATGCCTGTTGGTACCCTTGCTACCGTAAAAGGCATGTCACCTGAGGAACTAAAGGAGATAGATGCCAGAATAATATTAAGCAACACATATCACTGTTATCTAAGGCCTGGTCAGGATATTGTAAAGCAGGCAGGAGGCCTTCATGGGTTTATGAATTGGGACAGACCAATTCTCACTGATAGTGGAGGTTTTCAAGTGTTCAGCCTAAGCGGACTAAGAAAGATTACAGAAGAAGGTGTAACCTTCAGGTCTCATCTGGACGGTTCAAAACATGTATTTACACCTGAATCGGTAATGGGAATAGAAAATGATCTTGGTGCAGATATAATAATGGCATTTGATGAATGTGCACCCTATCCTGCTGAATACGATTATGTTAAGAAGTCAATGGAGCGTACCACAAGATGGGCAAAGAGATGTAAGGACGCTCATACCAATACTGAAAAACAGTCACTTTTCGGCATAATCCAGGGAGGTATGTACAAAGATTTGAGGATAGAAAGTGCTAACCAACTAAAGGAATTAGATTTTCCTGGTTATGCAATAGGAGGCTTAAGCGTTGGTGAGCCTGCAGAGATTATGTATGAAGTATTGGATTACACAGCGCCTCTTATGCCTGCTGATAAGCCCAGATACCTAATGGGAGTTGGTACCCCGGATTATCTTATAGAAGGAGCTATAAGGGGTATTGATATGTTTGACTGTGTCCTTCCAACAAGAATCGGAAGAAACGGTACAGTACTTACAAGTAATGGCAGAGTTATTATCCGTGATGCAAAATACTCTAGAGATTTTTCAAAGCTGGATCCGGAATGTGATTGTTATGTTTGCCGAAACTATTCAAGAGCTTACATCAGACACCTTCTCAAATGCGGAGAGGTTTTGGGCTTGAGGCTTACAACCTGGCACAACTTATATTTCTTAATAAACTTGATGAAACAAGTAAGACAAGCTATAATGGATGATAGGCTTGCCAGCTTCAGAGATGAATTTTATCTGAAATATGGCTATACTAAATAATAATATGGATAATACAGTTTTACTGTGTTAAATAAATTAATTACAGGAGGTTTTAATTAATGGCAGTAGCAGCGTTAGTTCAATTAGTGTTACCTATGGCTTTAATTCTGGGACTTATGTATGTAATGATTATTCTCCCGCAGAAAAAAAAGGATAAGAAGACCCAGCAAATGCTTAATTCACTTCAGGTGGGATGGAGTGTTACAACTATCGGAGGTATAGTAGGTAAAATCATAAACATAAAAGACGACGAAATATATATAGAATCCGGTGTTGACAAAAACAAGATACTTGTAAAGCGTTGGGCAATTAAAGATGTTGTAAAGCCTGTTGAAGGCTAGTAAGTAAAATTATAATTAATTCTAGCCAACTGTTCTAAGTGGACTACCTCAAAAATATGATATACAAAGAACATTTTATATTATATTTTGGAGGTACACTATGGGCATACAGACACCTGGATTTAAAAAAAGCCTGGATGAGCATATAAACCTGCTGAGGGTAGTAAAAGGCTTAATAATGGCTTTTCTTATAACGCTTCCGTGTTTTTTAGGGTTTGCATTATTTTTAACATATACGGATTTTCCTGAAAAACACACCTATATTGCAGTTCTTATTACAACAGTATTGAGTGTACTGGTGGCATCAGCATACTCTACAAAAAATGTTAAGAGTAAAGGTTGGATGAACGGCTGTTTTGTTGGAATCCTTTATGTGGTTTTACTTTACATTGCCAGCAGTATTGTTTTCCTTAATTTTAAAGTTGATGTTCAGGTGATATTATCTGTGGTTATTGGTGCCATTGTGGGTTGTTTGGGTGGCATTTTTGGAATTAATTTAAGATAATGGGTTTTCTAAAAAATGGCTTTTCAAAACTAAATAGATATGCTATAATCGGCTAAGAAAATTGATGGGGGGGACTACATAATGAAACATATAAAGACTATTAACAATGCTACTCTTAAAAATAGCCTTGCAAAAGGTGGATGTGGTGAATGTCAGACTTCATGCCAGTCAGCTTGTAAGACATCATGCACAGTTGCTAATCAAAGCTGCGAAAACAAGTAATAGTTAGATATGCATATTGATTAATAATGATATGTATGGATTTATAAATTAGTGAAAGGTGAATTTGCACTTTTCACTTTTTTAAATGTTCTAATCCGGTGTTATATCCAGGATTTTTAGCTTTAGGAGGTCACATAAATGATTCACAAGTATACTATGTACGATACAAATATAGTCTTGGACGTAAACAGCGGTGCTGTCCATGTATTTGATGATGCTGCTTATGATGTAGTAGGTTTATATAAGAATGAAACCAGAGAGCAGATAATTGAATTACTATCCGAAAAATACTCAGGACAGGTTATTGAAGATGCCTATGAGGAAATAGCCGAACTAGAATCCCAAGGTTTGCTTTTTAGTGAGGATTCATATGCTGAAGCTTTAAATAAGTGGGAAAGAAAGCCGGTAGTAAAGGCTTTATGTCTACATATTTGTCATGATTGTAACCTAAGGTGCAAATATTGTTTTGCCTCCACAGGAAGTTTTGGCGGGCATAGAACAATGATGGATCTTGAAACAGGTAAGAAGGCAATAGATTTCTTGATAGAAAAATCTACAGGCAGACGTAATCTGGAAGTGGACTTTTTCGGCGGTGAGCCGCTGATGAACTTCGACGTGGTAAAAGGTATTGTTGATTATGCCAGAATCAGAGAAAAAGAATCTGGCAAGAATTTCCGATTTACTATTACTACAAATGCTGTATTACTAAATGATGAAATAAAAGATTATATTAATAAGAATATGCATAATGTAGTTCTCAGTATTGACGGACGCAAGGAAACCAATGATAACATGAGGCCAAGAGTCGATGGCTCAGGAACGTATGACAGAATACTTCCTAAAATCCAGGATATGGCTGAATCAAGAAATCAAGATAACTATTATGTAAGAGGTACTTTTACCAGAGCAAATCTTGATTTTTCTAAAGATGTACTTCATCTGGCAGATCAGGGCTTCAAGCAGATTTCTATAGAGCCTGTTGTTGCAGCAAAGGATTCAGGTTATGACATCCGTGAACAGGATCTTCCAAAACTTTTTGAAGAGTATGAAAATCTAGCAAGAGAATATGTAAAAAGAGATAGCGAAAAGCGCGGCTTTAATTTCTTCCATTTTATGATTGATTTGCAGCAGGGACCCTGTGTCATCAAGAGACTTGGTGGATGTGGTTCAGGTCATGAATATCTGGCAGTTACGCCGGAAGGGGATTTATATCCTTGTCATCAGTTTGTGGGAGATGAAAAGTTTAAAATGGGCAATGTTCATGAAGGTGTATTTAATAGTGATTTTCAGAAGGATTTTCAAAAGTCAAATGTATACACCAAAAAGGACTGCGCTGAATGTTGGGCAAAATTTTATTGCAGTGGCGGATGTGCTGCTAATGCGTACCAGTTTAATAATGATATTAATATTCCATACAAAATTGGTTGCGAGCTTGAGAAAAAGAGAGTTGAATGTGCAATCTGGATAAAAACTCAAGAATAGAGGGATTCATTGTGATAAAGGATTTTAACAACATCACACCTAAAATCCACGAAACTGCGTTTGTTGCACCGAACAGTACAGTTATTGGAGACGTAGTTTTGGGAGAAAATACAACTATCTGGTACAATGCAGTTTTGAGAGGAGACATCGATAGTATAGTTGTCGGTGATAATACAAATATACAGGAAGGCTGTATATTACATTGCAAGAAAGGCGTTGAAGTGAGGCTGGGCTCACATGTAACAATTGGTCACGGAGCAATTTTACACAGCTGTCGAATAGGTAATAATACACTTGTTGGAATGGGAGCTATTGTACTTGACAGCGCAGAAATTGGAAATAATTGTCTTGTGGCAGCCGGAAGTGTAGTTACACCAAGGACTAAGATACCTGATGGCTGTCTTGTGGCAGGCAGTCCAGCAGAAGTAAAAAGGACATTGTCCGAGCAGGAAATTGCTGAAATAAAATGTAATGCAAATGAGTATATCAATTTATTAAAATACTACAAATAAATATTTTTCAGCAAAAGTGAATATCCTAAAATCACAGGATATTCATTTTAAATTTAATATTTCTTACAAAAAGTGGACAAGACATAATTGCTTAATTTGTAAATTTATGTTTAATATTCAGACTTATTTATTGACTAGCTTTTTTGTAAGTTATATAATGGCGTAAGTGGATTATAATTTAAGGGGGAATACTACAAATGAGAGGAAGCAACGCGGTTAAATTTTTCTCGATATTGCTTATCATCGGAATTTTAACCTGGATAGCAGCTTATGGTTCTATCCTAGGCTTTGAAATACCTGGTGTTAAGAATATTAGAACAGGTATTGATATTCAGGGAGGCGTGGATGCTAGACTTTATGCAGTAACCAAGGATAACAGCAAGGCAAAAGCTGAAGATTTGGATGCTGCAAGAATTATCATAGGTAAGAGATTGGATTCTAAAAATATCTTTGATAGAGTTATCACTGTAGATAAGGAAAAGGGATATATCCTTGTACAGATACCTCACAAAAAAGGTGAAGCATTCGATCCACAGAAGTCAATAGAAGAAATTGGTAAAACCGCATTATTAACCTTCCAAGAGGTTGACGAAAGTAAAAAAGATACAAATGGAAATTATCTTCCAACCGACAAGATTATTCTTGAAGGTTCAGATGTAAAGGATGCATCTGCTGAAATTGATGCAGAAAATGGTGGATATTGTGTTGCATTGACACTGACATCAGAAGGTGGTAAGAAGTTTTCAGAAGCAACAGGAAGACTTATTGGTAAACCTATAGCAATTTTTATGGATAATGAATTGATTAGTGCCCCGAACGTTCAAACACAAATTACAGGTACTTCTGCAAGAATTACTTTAGGTGGTACTGCAGGTGATGAACAGAGGGATGAGGCAAAAAATTTAGCAGGACTCATAAAGTCAGGTTCATTACCATTTAAGTTAGAGGCTAGGCAGGTAAATAATATAAGTCCTACCCTTGGGTCTAACGCGCTTAATGTAAGTATAAATGCATTTATAGTTGCACTTATATTGATTTGTTTATTTATGATATTCTACTATAGATTGCCTGGATTAATAGCAAGTATAGCTTTAGTTCTCCACACAGTATTGGAATTACTTGCATTGTCTTGGACTCATATAATTGTTACTTTGCCGGGTATAGCTGGTCTCATACTGACAGTAGGTATGGCCGTTGATGCCAACGTTATAATATTTGAAAGAATCAAGGACGAAATTAAAAACGGAAAAACTCTTCATGCTGCAATTGATGTAGGATTTAAGAGAGCATTCTCAGCTGTGCTTGACTCAAATATAACTACTCTTATATCTGCTGTAGTTTTGTGGAAATTTGGTACAGGTCCTATACAGAGTTTTGCATATACTCTGGGAATAGGTGTTGTATTAAGCTTCATAACCGCTGTAACCGCTTCCAGAATAATGCTGAAGTCGATACAGGATATAGAAGTTGCAAAACACCATTGGTTATATGGCGTAAGCATGAGAGGAGGAAAAGCAAATGGTTAATTTGTATGCTAAGAGATACTACTTTTTTATACTCTCAGCTATAATCATTTTATCAGGTGTTGTTATGTATCTAGTTGAAGGATTCAATCTTGATATTGAGTTTGAAGGCGGAACAATAATAGAAATGAGAGCAAATGATAAAATGTTTACTGAGGCAAACACTCAGGAGTTGCAGACTAAAATAGAAGATTTTGTTGAGAAGACAATAAACAAACCTGCAAAGGTTCAGAAATCAACTTCTTATGATGTAAGCGGCACTAACACTAAAGGGTTTGACATAATAACAATCAGTATAGGAAGTGAAAATACACTTTCAAACGATGAATTGACTAAGGTTGAAGAAGCAGTTGTAAAAGAATTTAAACTTACTGCGAAAGATCCTGTTGTAAGTGAAGAAAGTGTTGAACCATTCATAGGTAAGGAAATTATGAATAATGGTTTGAAAGCTGTTGCTATAGCTTTTGTATTAATAGTGTTATATGTTTGGTACAGATTCAAAGCTATGTCAGGATTATCAGCCGGTGTATTTGCAATTGTTGGTGTATTGCATGACTTATTGATAATGCTTTCTGTATATGTTATTTTCCAGATACCGTTGAATGAATCATTTATTGCTGCGATACTTACTGTTGTAGGATACTCAATGAATGATACAGTTATAATCTATGACCGTATTAGAGAAAACAACAGATTACTTAGGAAAGTACCTCTTCCTGAATTAGTAAACGATAGTATAATTCAGACTTTGAACAGATCAATCAACACAGTTGTTACATCATTAATAGCAATAACAACTGTATATGTATTCGCTAAAATAAATGGAATAAATTCAATGGAACAATTCAGCTTCCCATTGATTGTTGGTATTGCAGCTGGATGTTATTCATCTATCTTTATTGCAAGTCCATTATACGTAATGTGGAAGGAAAGTCAGAAAAAGAAAAAGGTTTCAGGAAAACCTGCAAAAGCTTAATAAAAAAGACTGTTGGACATACAATGTCTGGCAGTCTTTTTTTTTATACCGTTATTATAAAAAAAGCGGACCTAGCAAAGGGACCCGCAAAGCGGTTATTATAATATGAGGTGAAATTTAAGCCTTTTTTTTGATAACAATATCAATTACAAATGCTGCTATAAGGAACTCACACAAAACATAAAAGCTGTTAGTTATAAAAGATGTTGCTGTACTATCAAAAATAATGCTATAGCTATTACTCATTCTGTTAATTATAAAAAATACCGTGCCTATTATAATTAAGAAAAGTGTAGCCGGAGTGGCATATTTAATCATCTTTTTGGGTAAATCAGCCATATTACATATAGCTGAACTTAACATACTAAGCTTGGATTTTTTATCTTTCGGATTACTATTCATATATTACCCCCCTAAAAATTTGACCTCTGATGATAAAGTTTTATAAGAACATTCATATACTTGGTTTATAAGGTAAAATGCTTTACGTACAAATAAAATAGTAACACTTAAATTTTAGAACATCAATGTTAATAATTGATAACAATCCATTATTCGACAAAACATGCGAGCTATGTAACATTTTTATGTAAAGTTGGTCGAATTAGAATAAAACTTTTGTGTAGTTTAAAATATACCAATATATTATAATTACCATAAGAAGATGCGAAGGAGGAGAGCGGGAATGAGAGATTATGAAACAAATCTTATTTATTCAAAAAAAGTTGTTGTCTCCGAAGGGAAAGAAAAGGAGTTATATCTCAAGTACTATCTTATCGCAAGCGAAAAGAATAATTCCACTGCTACATATGGTATACAGGTAATTATGGAAAATGATAAGGGAGGATTTGAAAAGGCATTTATTCCAGATGTCCTTCCATCCAAAAGAGGCATAAATAACCTCATTTACTTGCTATACTCGAATTCAGTTACTCCGGTAAGCGTTTATGATGTTATATATGACTGTATTGCATAAATAACATTTAATTTATTTGGATTATAAAGTATGTTCTAACAGAACATGCTTTTTTTGTGTGATTTAAGGCTTTAACCATTGAGTTTGTTATTAAAAATATTATTAAAAAAGAAGGATTATTAATAATAATGTCGAACACATATTAAGTGATTTTGGCTAGGTTCAAAATAAATTGCAGCAGATATGTCTATAATATTTGCATATGAGTAAAATAAGTAGATAGGAATATTGAGGATAATGGCAAATTTATTTCCAGACGACCTTATTGAAGAAATAAGGGTAAGTAATGACATTGTCGATGTTATATCAGAATATGTCAAGCTGGAGAAGAAAGGAAAGAATTTTTTTGGTAAATGTCCTTTTCATAATGAAAAGACAGCATCATTTTCTGTTGAACCTGTAAAACAGATATTTCATTGTTTTGGATGCGGTAAGGGCGGAAACGTAATACACTTTATTATGTCCATTGAAAATCTGGAATTTCCGGAAGCCTTAAGGCTTCTTGCTGATAGAGCTAAAATTCAGATTCCAGATATGACAGAAGGTGTTCGTAATGACGAAAAAGCCGTATTAAAAAAGGAGATCTTGGACATAAACCTTGAAGCAGCCAGGTTTTTCAGAGATAACCTTAATAATGAAAAGAATACTCTTCCAAATTCGTACTTAATGAGCAGGAAGATACAGAAACAAACTGTAGCCAAGTTTGGTATAGGTTATGCGGAGGACAGATATGATACACTTTATAGACACTTAAAGGATAAAGGTTTTAGTGATTCATCAATTTTTAAAAGTGGGCTTGTTATATATAAGGAAGAAAGTGGGAAAATTTACGATAGATTTAGAGGCAGGATTATGTTTCCCATATTTGATATTAGAGGAAATGTAATTGCCTTTGGAGGGAGAATTCTTGATTCGTCTCAGCCAAAATACATGAATTCTCCTGAAACAGAAGTTTATCAGAAAGGTAAACACTTGTATGCCTTGAATTTTGCTAAAAGTGCTTGTTCTAAACAACTGATTTTAACTGAAGGTTACATGGATGTTATATCATTACACCAAAGTGGAATAATAAATTCAGTTGCTCCATTAGGAACAGCATTAACAGAAAATCAAGGCAGACTTTTGAAGAAGTACACAGAAGAAATAGTTCTTTCCTTTGATTCTGATTCAGCTGGCCAGGCGGCTGCATTCAGAAGCCTTGATTTATTAAACGAAATTGGCTGTAATGTTAGGGTTTTGACAATCCCATCAGGCAAAGACCCTGATGAGTTTATTAAGGCCCATGGAGTTACAGAGTTTAAACGACTTGTTGATAGATCAAAAGGTTTGATTGATTTTAAGCTTGGTTCATTAAAGAAAGAAATAGATACTTCTACAAATGAAGGAAAAGTTAGATTTCTTGATAAAGCAGTACTTATATTGGATAAAATTGACAATAATGTAGAAAAAGAACTTTATGTAAAAAAATTATCTGACGAGTTGGGTGTAAGTACACAATCCATTTTATCAGAAATGATAAAGCAGCAAAAGGATACAAGAGTAAGTTTTAAAAAACAAATACCAACTAATAGTAATTTTAGCCGAAATCAAATACGAAAGAGTACAGCTGTAAAAAATCAGGAAGAACGGTTGGTTAGACTGCAATTAATGCTGTTGGCAACTATATGTCTCGATAATAGTGTATATTTTAACATTAAAGATATTATTGGTTGGGACAGATTTGAATCGGATGAAATAAAAAGTGCATTCGATTTTGCAGCGGAGAGAATTGAAAGTAAGGCAGGGATATTAACGGGTGAAATATTAAATAAACTTTCTCCCGGGACGGCAGAAAGTTTTGCAAATATAGTGCAGTCACAAAGCATATTTGAGGATAATAAAAAAGCGGCTTTGGATATAATTAGAAAGATAGACCTGTTTGGCTTGGAAGAAAGAAAAAATGAAATAATTGAGCTTAAAAAGAGAAGTGATCTGACAGAAGGAGATGTTGAATTATTAAATCGGGAATTAAGCAGTATTGTATCGAATATAGCTATAATGAAAAAAAAAGGTTTGTAATTGAGCTCGAAAGGAGGGGAAATAAGTGAAACATAGTCAGGAAAGTAGAAAGGCATTACTAAAAGAACTAATAGATAGAGGCAAGCAAAAGGGAATGCTAACCTACAAAGAGATTATGGATGCTTTTGAGGAAATCGAGCTTGAGCCTGAGCACATTGAAAAGATATACGAAACCCTTGAGACAATGGGAGTTGATGTTGTTGGCGATATGGAAGCTGAAATGGAAGAAATTCAGCTTACAGACGAGGAACTTGATATTAGTATTCCAGAGGGTATAAGTATAGATGACCCTGTGCGTATGTACCTTAAAGAAATAGGTAAAGTCCCCCTTTTATCAGCAGATGAAGAAATTGATCTTGCTCATAGAATGGAAAATGGTGATATAGAAGCAAAAAGAAGATTAGCAGAGGCTAACTTAAGGCTTGTTGTTAGTATAGCTAAACGGTATGTTGGTAGAGGAATGCAGTTCCTCGACTTGATTCAGGAAGGTAATCTTGGATTGATTAAGGCAGTAGAGAAGTTTGATTATAGAAGAGGTTTCAAATTTAGTACCTATGCCACATGGTGGATTAGACAAGCTATCACAAGGGCAATTGCCGACCAGGCAAGGACTATACGTATTCCTGTTCATATGGTTGAAACTATCAATAAATTAATCAGGGTATCAAGGCAATTGCTTCAGGAATTGGGTAGAGAACCACAACCTGATGAAATTGCAAAAGAAATTGGTATGTCTGTGGACAAGGTTCGTGAAATTATGAAAATTTCTCAAGAGCCGGTATCCTTAGAGACTCCTATAGGAGAAGAGGAAGACAGCCATTTGGGTGACTTTATTCCAGATGATGATGCTCCTGCACCTGCTGAAGCTGCTGCATTTACTTTGCTTAAAGAACAGCTTATTGATGTGCTTGATACTTTAACTGCACGTGAAGAGAAGGTATTGAGACTAAGATTTGGTTTGGATGATGGAAGGGCAAGAACTCTTGAAGAAGTTGGCAAGGAGTTTAACGTAACCAGAGAGCGTATTCGTCAAATAGAGGCAAAGGCCTTGAGAAAATTAAGACATCCAAGTAGAAGTAAAAAGTTAAAGGATTATTTAGACTAAACCAGGGACCCGCTATCCGATATAAATTCAGGATAGGGGGTTTTTTGCACTATAATGGCATTATTTAGAAAGTTAAAAATAAAAGCTATTATTCGATTGGTTTACTATAAGTTAGAAAAGTGACAATAAACTATTTAAATAGTCTATATATGATTATTTTGGTGTTGACCAGTTTATAGTTCGTAAGTATAATAGTGTATGTGCTCGCAAGAGCAAAGCCCTCAAATGAGTGGCATAGAGATATTCCTCAATAGCTCAGTCGGTAGAGCATGCGGCTGTTAACCGCAGGGTCGTAGGTTCAAGTCCTACTTGAGGAGCCAATTCGGGCCTTTAGCTCAGTTGGTTAGAGCAACCGGCTCATAACCGGTTGGTCCGGGGTTCGAGTCCCTGAAGGCCCACCAAATAAAAAGAACACGTCTATACGTGTTCTTTTTATTTTATTTAATTCTGCTAGTATAGTCTGTACTTAACTTTTCGTCCTGTAAATCAATACTTGTTTTATTTAATGCAGGGTTATTGGGATTAACTCCTAAAATGTCTCTTCCTAAAATAGTACTTGCTATAGGAGCTTCAATATCGTTTACCACGTTCTTATTCCTAAAAAAGTTCACAGCAGATACCTCATTTCATATTTTATGCATTGCTTTTAAATCAAACATTGATTATTTATCTTTAGTATGTGTATAATTTAATCTGGTAATACAGAAAATGAAGATATTAGTTACAATTTTTGGAGGATGTTTTGATTTTAAATTTAAAGGGAAGGCTCAAGTTAATTGCGGATAAAGTTCCTAAATGTAATGTATTGGCTGACATAGGAACTGATCATGCATATATTCCTATTTATTTGGTTCGAAATGGTGTTTGTAAAAAGGCAATTGCGTCAGATATTAAAATAGGTCCTGTGAAGATAGCTAGTAATAATATTTCTTTGTATAAATTATCTGAAAAGATCGAAACAAGACTTGGCAATGGATTGGATACTATAGAAATTGACGAAGCGGACACAATAATCATTGCCGGAATGGGCGGAACGCTTCTGACGGAGCTTTTAGAGGCCAACAAGCAAAAAGCGGTTAATGCTAATGCGCTGGTATTACAGCCTATGAATGATCTTCATGTTATACGAAAATGGCTGTATGACAACGCTTTTGAAATATATGATGAAGAAATTGTTGCGGAAGGCCCTAAAATGTACTGTGTGATTTGTACCAAATTTAATGGAAAGAAAAAGCAATACACTGATTTTGAACTTCATGTGGGACAAAGCCTTATTGAAAAGAAAGATCCTTTGCTTGCATCATATTGCAAAATGAAGGTAAAGCAAATTGACAGGGTACTTGAACAATTAGAAGATATGAAAGAAAATGATGTTCTTAAAAGTCAATATATAAGACAAAAAAAAGATTATATAAATTTGATAGAAAAACTTTAAATATATAACTGTAAGGTGAAGAAAAATGAATGTTGGAGATATAATTAATTACTTAAATGAAATTGCGCCTTGGCAATATGCTGAGGAGTGGGATAGTGTAGGACTGATGGTGGGCAGCAGGAACAGCAATGTATCAAAAATACTTCTTTGTATGGATGTAACATCTGACGTGATTTCTGAAGCTGTTGAAAATGGTGCTCAAATGATTCTTTCCCATCACCCTTTTATTTTTTCAAAGCTAAAAGCTATAGATATGGAAAACTTCAAGGGAGAACAGATTGTAAAGCTGATAAAAAGTAATGTAACAGTTGTCAGTGCACATACAAATCTTGATACTGCTCCAGGTGGGGTTAATGACACTTTGGCGGAGACATTACACCTGATAAATTGTCATAATTTGAAACCATACATTCCGAAAGGCTCAAATTGTGATTTAGGAATGGGAAAGATAGGCGAGTTACTGGATTATAAAAGTTTTGATGATTTTGTCAAAGACATTAAGAAAAACTTAGGTATAGAGAATCTCAGGATAATAGGTAAAAAACCTGAAAAGGTAAAAAATATTGGAGTGTTTTGCGGAAGTTTTGATGGCGATTTAGAGAACTTAAAAAGCCGCAAGGTAGATGTTTTAGTAACAGGTGATATAAAATACCATACTGCGCTGGATGCAGCTCAAATGGGCCTTTGTATCGTTGATGCGGGGCATTTTGCAACAGAAAGAATCATTCTCCATAAATTAAAGGATACATTAAACAAGAGATTTAAGGAACTTGATATAATTTGTAGTAAAGTGGAAATTGACCCATTTACTTTTGCTTGACTTATATTACTTCAGCATCTATAATTAATAGTCCTAAGAGAATTTTAACGTTCTCAATTTATGAGTAAGCCAGATGATCGCAGATACTGCCTGAAAAGGCGTAGATGAGGAAAGTCCGGGCTCCATAGGGCAATGGTGCCGGGTAACTCCCGGTGAAGGTGACTTTAAGGAAAGTGCAACAGAGATATACCGCCATATTAGGTTTGCCTTATATGGTAAGGGTGGAAAGGCGAGGTAAGAGCTCACCAGCGACTTGGCGACTTGTCGGCTATGTAAACCCCACCTGGAGCAACACCGTGGAGGGACGCAATGACTGCCCGTCAGTCCCGGGGAGGTGGCTTGAGCCATGCAGAAATGTATGGCCTAGATAGATGATCATCAAATACAGAACCCGGCTTATAGGCTTACTCATTAAATTTTAGCTCTGAGAAATCAGGGCTATTATTATGTTCAAAAACGCAATATATGGTATAAACAATACAAGACAATACGACATATTGAGGTTGATAATAATGCAAATTAATAATAAGTATGGAATAAAATGGTATAACTGTTGCTATTCGTTGAGTAATATTGGGAAAAGTCGCTAAAGATTTGCACAAAAATTGCACAAACAGAAAATAAGTGTTTTAGTAGTATCAAAATAATTATATAATCTATATGGATGCTCTTGGGAAATAATAATTCCAGCATATTTAATACAGTATAAAAAAAGAACAAGGTACAGAGGGTGATAACTTGAAGCTATATAAATATTTAATTATTGATGATGCAGTAAAAGATGAACTTCTAAAGCCATACTATAAATATGATGAACCGAAATATTATTTAAATAACGAAAAGAATAATAGAATTTATTTTTATGAAAATAAAAAAGATATTGCATTCATGAGTTTCAAATACCAAAACGTTAAAACAGATATCTTTGAAAATAAACCTGTGTGGGCTTATGTTATTATTGATAATAATCGTAATATTATAAATGCAATTAGAGAACACAAAAATTGGAGCACTGATAAGGATTATAAGAAACCTTTTAAACCAGGTACGGAAACAGGGCGAATTTTAGTAGAAGACATTTCAGATACAAGGGTATATAATTTATTGCCCTCTTGTATAAGAGTAGGTGGTATTTTAGGTGCAGGCAACAATGGAAGAAGGGCTCTAACTTTACAACAGTTAATACTTACAACTGTGGCAAATGATTATAAACATAAAGAAAGGAATAGCGTGCTTTATGAATTAAATAACAGTAACATAAAGATTGAAAAGATTCATCATAGAGCACATACATTTGATAATAGGTTAGGTTATCTAGAACCAATGACTGTTAGTGCACATAGAAAGGTACATAGTAAATGGGAAAAAGAACAAAATGATGTTAACAGACCTAATAAAGTTGAACTATGGGAAAGCTATAGTAGCTTGCTTTATTGTGATTGTGCTGACGAAGATTGCTCAAACTGTAATGCAGTTCTTCGAATAAGTACAGCAGAGCAGTTTAATGAGTTTATCAAACAAATAACAAGTGATGAATATATGAAATTACAAAGGAAAATTGTTTCTCCAGCATTTTATAGAAAGTAAATTAATTGTTTAAATAAAGGGAGCCTCACTCTGTTTAAAAAAACAGAGTGAGGCTTATTTCTGTTATAAGATGAAAAAATTTTTATTAAAAATGAGAACTAACCACTTTACAATATACATTTCAATAAGAAAAAGCATAAACAAATTAATTAATGAAAGGGTGTTTATGCTATGAAGAAAATCAAAAAAGCAAATTTGGATAGAACCTATCAAATTAAGGTAGAGGGTGGTACAGTGGGGGTAGACATTGTATCCAATATCACAACGGAAAAGGAGTATTACAGGTTTGTATTTGCAAAAGACGATGGGCGAATATCGGATCCGGTGAGAGTTAGCAGAAACGAACTTAACAAAGTGACAATGCTGAGGAATTTAGGGAATGATTGGGATGGTAGTGTAACAGATGCACTTCGTGTTAGTGTTGAAGAAAAATATAAGGAAATTCCTGTTAAGTATGAGTACTCTGAAGGATATGGATGGCAATGTTATGAGATTGAAGGAACTGGTGAAATTGGTCAGGTATATTTTAATGGTTCTAGCATTGTAGGTTTATACAAGGAATATCCACTTGCTGACAATGAGTACCATTTAAAAAAGGCTGGTAACCTACAAAATTGTATTGATATCTGCAATAATGTAATGAATGACAAAACATATACTCAAATCATACTTGCATCTTCCTTAGCATCGGTGATAGCAGGAGCGTTGAACTTAAAAACAGTTATTATAAACATTGAAGGAAAAACGTCTCAAGGAAAGACTACAATCATGATGTTATGTGCTTCCTTTTGGAGTAACAAGGAGGATAAGAACATATCAACATCATGGTATAATACCGATAATGCACTTGTAAGCATGCTAAATGGAAATGAAGGAGTGTTATTCATAATTGATGATACATCTAAGGGTGAGCGCAAGGACTATACATCAATAGTCTATGATATCGAAAATGGTACATCAAAGGGTCGATTAAACAGAATGTTTGAGGTTGATAACCAAGTCTCATGGCATACCATAGTACTTAGTTCTTCTGAGACAAGCCTTTATGCAAAATGTGATGAAACGAAGAAAGGGTTGCTACGGAGACTAGTAGAAATCTCAGTTTACCCAGGCGACCTAATTGATAATGTGGAAACAGCGGATGAAATTAACAGGGTTATTGATAAGAACTACGGACATATAGGTATGGAATTCGTCAATTATTTATTTAAAGAAGGACTGCATAACAATGAGTTTGAGGGACTTAGAGAGCTATACAATGAGGAGAAAAGGAAATTGCAGGATAGAGTAGGAGCAGATGGTATTTACAAAGGAATTGCTGAGAAATTGGCAACTATTATGTTGGCAGCGAAAGTTGCGAAGAACTCAATGGACTTGCAGTTCGACATTGAGGAAATGGAAGATGCAATGATTGAAATTATTAAGATAAATGCTGAGAAATTTAAGGATTCAATTGGTGATAGGATATCAGTTGAGGACGCTTATGAGGAGTTATGTAAATACGCAAGGGAAAACTGTAGGGCATATGAGCAGCCTGACAAATATAATATTCCTGTACATAATTTCAATGAGCAGGCAGCAGCCATGAAATACGCCAACCCAAAAGAACTGAAGATTGAGCTAATGAAAATTGGTGCTGTCAAGTTTGGGGTAGGTGGATGTGGTTTTGACAGTCAAGGTAGGCCTGAATGGGATAATACAATGAACGTGAAAAAGGTGGAAAATGAAGTAAAACCTTATAAAAAGGTTATCAGCATTTATAAGAACGTCACATTTGAGGGGGCAAAACTGGCATGAGAAACTTATCCTTGTTCAGTTATTTTGGAGGAAAGAATCGGTTATCTAGGAGGCTGGCAGATAGGATTAAGTATAAAGAAATTCGAATATTCATTGAAGGGTTTGCTGGAAGTGCTGCTTTATCACTCAATAAACCTAACCATAATCATAGGATATGCAATGACCTTAATCCTAAAATCTTTTTAGTGTTACAAGCATTAAGCCGGAAAGATAGCGCAAATGAATTTATTAGATGCATGTTCCAAACGAAATATAGTCAAGAGTGTTTCAATAAAGCTCAAAATGAATGGGCAAGATACGATGAAGAATTTAATAAGCTAATTCCTGAGATGTTAAAAATGACTGAGTTTACACCGGAACTGTTTGAAAAGGCAAATAACATGTGGAAGTCAATCATTCATGAAGAAAATGCTGTTGAAATGGCTGTTCATGCCTTAGTCTTGTTAAAGCAAAGCTACAATGGACTTATGAAACGCTGGCGGGGTATAAAAAATGGTGATGAAGGCTTCAGATATGAGCAACAACTAAATTATCTTCGTGACATTGCAGAAAAGCTAGAAGGAACTGAAGTATACAACGTCAATACAATAATGCTCATTAATAAGTATAGGGACTGTAAAGATGTTTTCTTTTACTTAGATCCTCCATATGAAATGAGAACTAGAGGCAAGAAAAAGACAGAAAGGAAAAGTGACTATGAAATAGAAATGCCGGATGAAATACAGTTAGAGTTTATAAAGGCTGTTAAAGATGCTAAATGCCCTATTATAATTTCCGGATATAAGCGGAATAACAAGAGCATATATGACAATCTTGTAGATAATGGGCATTGGAAATGTGAAATGTTTGCTGAAGTTCATAAATCCTCAGCAATAACTAGTGCTGGTACTACAAAGCCGGTAGATGTAGAATTCATTTGGTATAATTTTTAGTTACCTGATTACCCGATTACCCAACATTTTGAATGATGGTATGAATAAAAGGGAATTGATTTGTCAAATGTTGTACTGAAAAGACTGTTAATTTTATATTATCATTCACAGTCATGGAATGTACATCAATGAATTAACATTTAAGAAAGGAACAATAAATAAAGAAGTTACTTTTTATGGCATTGATATACATTCTTGGATAGCCTTGAGGAAGCTATAAGTGTATATCATAATTGTAAAAATGATATGGTATATTTAGCTGTAGACACAAATCTTGATAATAAATGTAAATTCAGGGTTGTTAAAGCTTATGTACTAGTAAACGAGACAGATATTAGTCTTTCAATTGTTTTAGAAGAAGATAAAGAGTTGATAATATCTGAGAAATAATAAGCTAATTACATAGAGAAATTTGTCATTTGCCCCAGCAGAAATGTTGGAGCTTTTTCTTTTTTATAAGCAGGCTATATAATGGTCAAAACTTTGAAGTTATGGTTATAAAAATTCTGTTATGAGTTAATGGGGTTTTGGGTGGTGTCAAAACCAATAGTCAAAAGGTGTCAGAAGAAGGGAGTGAGAAAAAATGATATATGGATATGCACGAGTATCTACAAGGGGGCAGGCAACAAAAGGGAACAGTCTGGAGGAACAAGAAAAAAGCTTAAAAGAAGCTGGATGTAGCATTATTTATGAAGATGCTTATACCGGAACAAAGGTTGATAGACCTAAATTTAATGAGTTAATCAAAATATTGGAGCCCGGAGATATGTTAGTAGTAACTAAATTAGACAGATTTGCAAGAAGCTTGACTCAAGGAAGTGAGCTGGTAACCGAGCTTATTAAAAGGGGCATAAAGGTTAATATATTAAACATTGGAATGATGGATAATACTCCAGCAAGTAAATTGATAAGAAATATATTCTTTTCTTTTGCCGAGTTTGAGCGAGATATGATTGTTGAACGAACTCAAGAAGGGAAGGCAATAGCAAAGGAAAAGGATGGCTTTCATGAAGGTAGACCTAAAAAATATACTACTACACAGATTGATATGGCGGTAGGTTTATTGGAGAAGTATTCATATTCTGATGTTGAAAAAATGACTCAGATAAGCAAATCAACATTAGTAAGAGCTGTGAGAGAAAGAAGATTAGGACGGTGATTATAAATGTTCCAACCACTTTTCATACCAGGTACTAATGAAATGATTTGGACATACGAGCAATATTTGGAAAGCAGGCATTGGCAATGTGTAAGATGGCAGTTTGAACAGCTTTTTCCGAAAGTTTGCTTGCTTTGCGGATGTATATACAATTTGAATATACATCACCTCACGTATGAGAGAATTGGAAGGGAGCTCCCAAGTGATTTAGTTTATCTTTGCGCGACATGCCATAAGTCTTGGCATGCTTATCTGAACTACAATAGAGCAATTGAGAAAAGTCTTTACAAGCAGCAAAGATACTTTATGAGGTTTTAGGAAGGAGTTGATTAAATGAGGTTTATAGGCTATACAAGAGGGTTTACTCAACAGGAGCTAAACAGGCAAGCTGAAGTATTGATGACATATACTGATACAGAGTATATAATTTCTGACATAGTGCATAAAGATAAAAATGATTGGACTTATCGAAATAGCAGAATAAATAATATAGAAAGTGGTTGTACTCTGGTGGTTGAGTCAATAGTACATATCACTAATGATATTAATGATCTAATAGACCTGATTGAAATGCTAGATACTAGAGGTATAGGACTGATGGCGTATAATGAGTTTATTGCTACTGCTAGTTCATTTGGTAGGGGGATGGTTGATCTGTTACGTGGTGCAAAGGGAATTATTGATTCTTATAAGAGAAAAAATATTCCAGTACCCAAAACAAAATCCATGCAAAGAATTCAAAATGGGTTGGAGCAGATTGAAAAGAAGTACAAAGCTGCTGTAAAGAAGGAGATACAAGAAATTCCTTTAGATAATAAGGTTATAGCGGGTGTTGCCAGCAATATCAGTTTAGGTGACTTTGAAAAGCAAGAATAGTATTAGTGTGGATATTTTTAGCTCTAAAAATAAATAAATATAACCATATAAAAAATGTGAATGCTTGTTAATCAATAATTCGAGCATTCTTTTTTTATGAAATAAACCTGCATTATGTCAATTGAGTTAAATAATAATGGTTGAAGTTTTCAATAGGGTTTTATATTGGTAGGGTGATAAAAGGGTGTCAAAAAGAGTCACAGCAAGCCAGAGGGGTATTTCAAAAGGTTAAGTAAAGAGGAATTAAAATGGTGAGTCTATTGAAATTTTCAATTAATAGTTTATGAAAGACCAGCTAATTAAAGTCAAGAGTTTTTAAGAAAAAGCTTTATGAATTTTTGAAAACTCCTGACATAGAAAAAATGCATAACAACAAGACCACCTTTGCGAAGTAGACATAAAATAGCTGGTCTAAAATGAAATACTGATCCTTGAAAACTAAACATCAAGTGCAGGTACTGCTAAGCTGCTATATGCTTTGCTGCTAATATCTGAGCATGTTCCTGAGGACTGCGTAACTGGTACGGTTTTCTGTCCCTTAGAACAGCAAAGATGTAAATGATGATCTTACGCATAACTGCTCCCAAAGCTACCTTCTTAGGTTTACTCTGGCATTTTTGCTTGTAGAATTCAAGTAATACAGGGTTGCAAGCCTCTTTATTCCGCTTAGTTCGGATATTGGCAAGAGCAGTTGTAAAAAGAACCCTGCGAAGTAGCCTGGAACCTCTCTTGGACATTTTATTCCGTGTGCCGGTAAATTCTCCGGATTGCATCACAGAGGGGTCAATGCCAAAGTAAGCAACCAGTTTTCCCGGCTTAGAGAAAGCGGAAAAATCGCCGATTTCTGCTAGAATGGTGGCAGCAGTAAGAAGGCCAATACCTGGCAGGCTCTGAAAAAGTTCAAGAGTTAATGCTAGCATGGGCATATCCTTTGCCATATCTTCAGCGATCAATAGATGAATGGTTTTTAGGACCTTCGCCAAGTTATCTTCCAGAGTTCTGATCATGGATATGTAGACACCCAGCATAGCAATGTTCGAGGAATTATGAACAGTCAAAGGCGCAAACTCTCTGGCTTTGGAGACCAAAAGATTATACTTTGCAGTTGACCACTTAAGGCTTCTGCGAGAATTCTTCTGGATCAGTGCAATCAACTTGTTCCTGTTCGCTTTAAGAATATGCGCAGGCGTAGGATATTTCTCCAATACTGCAAGAGCAGCCTTTGAAAAGATGTTGGGGAATACATCCTTGAAGTTTAACATGAGTTGGTCAACAATACCCGTAAGCCTGTTTTTGTAGGCAGTAAGTTCGTCAGAGAGCTTGTAGTACTGTCGGCAAAGACTTCGCAGGCATTCAATATCCTCATCGGGGATATTAGTAGTTTTAAGCTCCTGAAATCTGTATAGCAGGGCAATTTTCCGGGCATCAGCTTTATCATTTTTCACTTTTCTGATTCCAATATTTTTGATAGAATCAGTCTGGATGGGGTTTATGATGGAGACCTCCAATCCAGCTTTACAAAGTGAATGGAAAAGGATTTTGTGATAGTGCCCGGTGGATTCCATGACGACGAAAGGCCTAGAATCAAAGTCCTTTTCCGTTTTTTTCAGTAATTCAACGACTCTTTCAACGTCAGAACTGGAATCATGGTGGATCTTCATGCGGGCAATCACTTCATTGGATGGAGAAAGAATTGCCATCTCACTGAAGAATTTACCTACATCGATTCCTGCAATAGGTCTGAAATTCATCAAAATGCCTCCTTAAAAAATTAATGGACTTAAAAGCCTCCATTCCTTCTCATGTAAGCAAACAACCTTGCATGTGACACGAGGAACCAGCTAAAAAGCTGGCCTCAACCAGCCAAATCATGTAGACTTACCGGAATGGAAAAATACTCTTTCATACGGGTAATCGGCCCGCCAAGGTCCGTCCCAGGAGGTGAAACACACACCTTCCAAGTCCGGAAGATATTATACATGATTGTCAAAGTTCAGGCCAACAAACGCTGGCATAATGGCTAAGATGTGAAGCCGGATGATGTGCTTGATGTTTGGAAAAGAATAAAATTTGAAGTGTTATGTTAACTATGACTTTTAATGGGTCGAACAGTGGCTTTGGTCACTGATTTAATACAAAATAATTGTACAAGGTGGTGGGATATTTCAATCGAATTTATTTAAGGTTTTGACAAATAAGTACCAAAACATCATTGATCTGACTAGTTAAAAAAATGAAGGCAATATAAGCGAGGAGGTGAGTCGGTGTGGGGAATATTGACTATGAGGATTTTGCAAGAAGGCATTTACTTGATGTATTCGGAGATGCAGAAGAAATTGAGAGAATACTGGAAGAGTGCAGGAACGATAATAAGATCCCTATTCCCAAAGTACCAGTAATGGATGATACTCAGTTATTTGCGGTAGAAAGCGAAGATGCTGAAACAGACCTTGAAGATGATGATAGAGATTCAGACAGTGATTAAACTGTTGATACAAAAAGGCTTGAAGGTTAAGTTTAATTGGACAGTCAATCTGCTTTTTATATAAAGGGGTTGCCTGTCCTTAATAATTTATAAGATAAAAAAGAGAAAGGGGCGCAATAGAATGAGAGTCGGATACATTCGAGGAACGACTGATGAAGTAATTGATAGGCAAAAGGTAGTGTTGCAAAGCATAGGTGTAGACAAGATTTACATAGATATGCAAATTGGATCAAAGCGGCAAACAGAACTGGAGAAGCTGTTAGTTGAATTAAAACAGGGTGATACATTGGTAGTAGAGTCATTATACCGCTTAACACGTAGTACACCAGAGCTTATGTCAATGATGGCAAAATTGAATAAAGACGGTATTGAGTTTATCAGTATCAACGGAGGGATGGACACGACCAAAGATTTGGGCAAGCAGATTATGAAGATGTTCACTACTGAATCTGCTATTGAGCAGGAGTTTCTTAAAAACAGTCAACTCAGAGGAATACAGTACGCCAAAGATAATGGAAAATACACTGGCAAGAAAAAAATAAGACCGGACGAAAAGCTTTTTGAAATGGTGTATGCAGGGTGGATAAAGAAAGACGGTGAAGTTGGTAAGATATCAACCAAAGAGGCTATGAAAATGCTGGGCCTAAAGCCAAATACCTTTTATCGCAGAGTAAAAGAGTATAGGGATAGTGAAATAATTGATTATGGCTTATAGAAACTCTCATAGGGTGTTATAAGGAAACTACGATTTAATGTAAGCGTTTATGAAAATTAAGTGATTACGATGATATTCGTAAAGAATACACTGGATGGAGGAGATGAAATGAGAAGAGTAACGATGATGATAATACTATTAATATGCATTATTGGGTTGACAGGATGCGACAATGAATTGAAATTACAAATAAATACAGACCTTGCATCAAGAGCGGTATTAAACATTGAAAAGGTTAAAGCATTAGTCGATGCAGGTTTACTAGATTCTGCATCTGGAGATTTAGTAATCAAAGATATAGAAAAAAGAGTAAAAGCTATACAAGAAGCAACAGATAATTTAGAACAGTTTAAAAAGTATATATCTTGGCATATGAGAGGAACAGCTACAAATCAGCACGGAATTACATTTAATACTTTATTATCAGAATATATGAAGTTAGATGAAACATTTAATAACATAAACAACATATCGGGGAATGTATCAGAAACGGTAGAGCCGTTTAATATTATCGGAGGAGAGCATAAAGCCAAATTACAAGAGGAACTTAATTATAAAGTGATGGAATTAGAAGTAAGTGGAAACGTAGCATTAGACGATATTGTAATGCTAATAGGTAACGCAAAAGCAGCAAAAAGCAGTGGTGATACTAATAAAATAGATGCAGCATTTAACGCTTTGAACCAATATTTTAAATATAAAGGTAATAAGTTAATTTCTGAACCAATTATTTCTGCTACCAGTCTTGGTGAAATTGAAAATAAACACATAATAATTGATAAATATGTAATAGACAATATCCAAACATTATCAAAAGATAATACGTTAGGAAAAGATTTTAGGATTAAAGGTGTTAATGAAATACCCGAAATAGCTGTTAGGCTTGAGGAGTTTAATCCCGTAGCAATAGATAAATTATTAGGCATAGATGGAGCAGCCGTAGACGAGTACTTAGTACATAATAAGTCAGTATATAAAATGAGGTATCCAATAAATGTAATAGATTCAATTGCTTTGGACTCGAATGATAAAACTAAATATACAGCAACAAATAAAACTACTGATTACTACATTAATTTAATAACTGGGGAAATGACAGATATAAATGGATATCCTCTTATACAAAATGGAGACCAGTTAATAAAAATTGAAGGAGCCGGTTTTCAGGGTGATAAAGGATTCTCCTCGTTTATGCTGAGTGGAAGCAAAATAGTATTAAGAGATTATTTAGAGTATACGTATATGCCTGGAATAGTAAATGATGAAAAATGGGTAGCACTAGGAAGAAGGTTGAGGGTTGAAAAATTATCAGGTAACATGGAAAATGTATTTGCAAGCATTTTAGATAAAGATGGCTTTCCAGCTACAGATATTGCTAAAATATACCCAACAGATTTAATGTCTATATTATCCGGTAGTGATGTTATGGATGGATATGATGGTGTTGCCTCAAAATTAGGTACAAGCGATATAACTGAGACTGAAGATAACGCAGATAGTGAAACTGGTTTGGTGACAGATGAAGAAACGGATAGGGCACTAAAGGCAAATTATTCTGAAAACATACATCCAGTAATGAAATTAGGGTGTAATCTCATAGCCACAGACGATAAAGATGCAGGAGAAAACGGTAAAATGGTATTATACGGAATGTGTGTAGATATTAACCCATTCTCTAATGGGCTATATAAATCTTGGATTGAAGGAGAAGAAACCGAATTTGACAACCTAGGATGGTGGGTGGCATGGTTAGGAAGTAACAGATACAGTTATAAAATAGATGCAAATGCTTTAAGGCAGTTCTTGATGGAGAACTACAGTTTTGAAATGATAAGAGAAGGACACATAATAATAAATACAGAAATTATTAGTAAAATACAGAAGCAATATGACTTAGAAGATAATGAAAACAGGGTAAATAGTGTCAGAACAGCATTTGTAATACTTGGATTTATTCTGATGGCATACGCATTAGTATTAATAGCATCTTGGGCATTTGATGTGAATATAGTAACCGGGCCACGGCTAATGTCTACACTGACATTAAATAAGTGGGAGGCAGTACAGGACTCATCGGAATTACCTCAAATGGAAGTAGCTGACAAGCTTTATATGACTTTTAGTAAAACTTTGCAAAGTTGTATGATAATAATGGCATTAGGGTTCCTACTCGTGATTGTAGATATAGTACAAGTGGTTACAGCACTCATAGATATATTTGGCGGAGTAGGAGATATAATCTATAAAGCCATTTTCGGAGGCAAATATTAATAAATTTAGCTTACAATAATAAATCATTATAAAGCTCTCAACTGGTGATATATCACTAATGCGGGAGCTTTCTCTATTCTATTTCTATTCAATTTAACAAATAATCACAAAAACAATCAGATATGTATTGTTTTGTATATGATTGTGACTGGAGGTATACATGATGGAGCTGATGGAAATGACCTATAGCAGACTACTTGAGGAGGAAGAAAATCCGTTGTCATTATTGAAATGGGAGAAAAGCACGATTAAATATGTATTAGAAAATAAAAACAAAGTTTATCGTGTTATACGATCTTATACTAAAAATATGATAAGCGTGAATTCCATGGACATAGAAGATATATACTCGAATTTATTAGAATATCTAGGCAAAGCGAATGACTATGAACACGATATAGTAGGCATACATGGCAGTATTGTTTCTCTAGAATCATATGTCTATACAAGTATATTGTTTTGCTGCAAGAGATATAAAAAAGATACTTTTAGGCGTGAAAAAGACATTATAAAAGATGCTTTTGTAGATGATGACGGCGATTATTATGATATTTTTGATACTATTTCTGACGAAAAGGCACTAGAGCCTTTTGAGGAAGCTGGTTTTGATTTGAGACATCACCTTAAAAGTATGGAGTGTATTCGTTATAAATATAAACATGACATATTTATGTTTTTATACATAAGGCTACTCACAATGGGGAACTGTGACGATACTTTGTACAGGAAAGTGCTGGACGTATTTGGGATATCAAGGAGAGCACTTAATGAATTAGAGAGAGCATTTTCCATCAATGATGAAATACGACAGTTAATTAAAGCCCTGTCTAGATATAAAGCCGACGAAGCAGCAGGTATATTAGAGAAATATGTTTATAACTCCAAAACAATTAGAAATGCGATAGATGAAATTATGCAAGCTAAAACATAAGTGTAATACGCTCAATTTAAAATTGTACAGTAAAGAGTATATTATAGTAATAAGACATTCACTCATTCAAATAAAAGCTATAGGGCAGTGAGAAGCTGCTAATCAGGATTTTTAAATTCGGCTAGTTGAAGAAACTGCAGCTGTATAAAAATGATGAAAGCTAGTTGAAAAAATACTGGAGTAGGTTGACAAGGGAATAAGGGTCTATAATGAAATTCTAGCGTTCTGCTTGTACAAATATATAATCAATGGCGGTAATTAGTAAATACGCTATAGTGTTTATGATGTCCTATTTACAACAATAAAATCGTAAAGACAATATTTATACTATATATTCATATAGAGCTTATGACAATAGAATTCTAGGCTTTATAAATAGTATTATTATCAGCACGCTAGCATCAAAAATTAAATATGATTCAGAAAACTAAGACATGGGGCTAAACTTGAAATCCGGACATTAGGAACACATAAGCGTTTATGAAATTATGATAAAAATAACACTTAATTGGGCATTGTTTTTATTATATTATAAATATTCTGGTAACATTATGGTTGAGATATGGGAGCAGTCTAGGTATATATGGTAAACATGCAATCGTTTAAGAACCTATAAAAAACATAGTACCCAGTAACTATTTTTTGATTTTAGTAACAGTAATGAAAATATGCGATACTAGTTAAAAAAGGCATAAACAGATGAATATAAGGGAGTGTCGTTAACCTCACTTCCATGGAGCATGCAGAATAAAATTTCCATACCCCCTATATTGACAAAAATCCTAAAATGTGGTAAAATAGAAATTGTCCAAGGGGTATAAGGGGGAAAGAGGGTAATGCAGGTCTACACTAGATAACTAATATCGAGTACTAATTCATACGATATGTTATTGAAATACTGGTGGGAGCATCAAATGGTGCTTCCATTTTTTATTGTGCAAAATGTACTTAGGTGGCATACATATACAGCAAATCTTAACATATATTGACAAATTATTACAGCGGTGATAGAATACAACCAGCTGAAAACATATAGAAGTGAGGGATTACATGAAGGCAGTTGGAGTTGTACGTAAATTGGATAGTCTTGGCCGTTATGTGTTGCCAAAAGAGTTAAGGAGCAGACTTAACATAGACATAGGGGATTCATTGGAAGTATTTGTAGATGGTAATTCCATCTTATTAAGAAAGTATGAACCATATTGTATCTTCTGTAATGAGGTTAAAGATGTAAACTACTACAAAGGGAAAAATGTATGTAGCAGGTGCATGGGAGAACTAAAGGGATAAGGTTTATAATGTCGAAAAAAGAGATATGACATAATTACTGTTTTAAAGGGATGAACTCATTGGATAAAAAAGTGTTATACACAACTTCTTTCGAAGATATTATTGAATCAATATCAAATATATGTGGTTGCAGTGAGAAAGCAATACATAACTTTTTAAAGCAATCAAGACCATATAGAAATACAGCTGAAAGTGATATTAATATTCATAGATTTTTTAGGTCACTAGGAATAGAGTTTACAGGGAATAACGAGTTATTCGAGGTTATTAAATTTGATTCATGTGTTGTGTCTCATTTAACTACAAGAATAAATCCACCAAATGAATCAGATATCTATTGTCTTATAGATACTTTGGTGAAACCTACGGACATAAGTAAGTTCTTAGCAAGCAAGAGCATAACTTTTAAGAAGGAAAAGCAAGGTTTAAATGTTTATTATAATGGTGAGTTAGTAGATTGGAACAACTTTAATTGTTCATCTTCGTACAGAGCTAGGAAAAGGTTAAGGACTCAAGGAAAATACATAGATAATTGTATAAATGGGTTTTTGTTTAATCATTTATTTTGGGAAGATAGCAATGTTGAGCATATAAAATATTGTCCTGAGATCGTTATTGACATATGTGATGAGCTGAAACGTCGGGATATAATCAGTGAGTGGGAGAAGATATCTACAACTTATGCACTTGGGTTTATTATGGATGTAGGAGATATTACATTTGATGAATATACACGCTTTAAAACGACTAAATCCAAAATATATTTAATATACAAGTTTATCGTATATTTTCTTGTACAGATATACCATAATGAGTGGTCAGCAAGGTTGGATAACCCAATAATCAGATTGAAAGACAATAAATCTGTAAGTAAGGAAAATATCTTTGGCTATTATAAAATAGACAGATAGTATACTTTTAGGGAGTAAAAGATGGCAAATACTAATCAACTGAAATATATTATTGAACCGGAAATGAAACGGATTTTTTGTGATACATATTGTGCTGAGACTTTGTCATTATCAAATAAGCAGCTTCAATGCATATTTAACGATATGGAGCCGGACCTGGTAGCTGTTAGTTATGAGAAAGGTATACTGCATATTGGTGAAATAACTAGATCGGGGTTTATGGGTCAGAAAGGTAAAGACTTCCATGTTGGGGCAGTAAAGAAAATATTTGAAGCTTTCTCCAAGTTTTATTTACTCCGACTTGATAAAGAAGGGGTACTTCAAAGACTAAGAAAATATTACGATATTAGCATTATAAGTGATATCCAGTGTCATTTTATAGTCCCAGAAGGATCAAGGTTTATAAAGGCTTTAGGTTATAGGGCTAAGCTATTTGATACTGGGGTTATGAGTTTAGATACCATAAAGCTAGATAAAGAATACGAGCTGTTAATGATACAGATTTTAATGAATGCAAAGGATGAAATGGGAAAACAGGGGGGCGTGAGTTTTATTGAGTATAGATGACCCAATTAAAAGCGGTAGAGTTAAGAAGGAGAATTTTTTAGGTGCAGTAATTGACCATGAAAGCAAACAGTTCAGGGTTTACACCAATGATATGCTTATAAATAGATACTCGCGTGACTCGGTGAATGTGGCAAAATCATTTGATAAACTGTGCGGGGCTCAAATGAAGAAAATTAGTGAGTTATACAGTAGATCTATTTATTACATAGGTGATGGGTTTGTAAGGGCAGCTAAGAATTCAGATGATGTCGGAGTTGAATGCGGAAAGCTATTGATGAATGCAATGCAAACAATCACTGCAAGCGTAGAACTATTGAGAAATGGCTATATTCTCCAGCCAGGTATGTTGCTAAGGTCAATAATTGAGACATTCAGCTTAATATCATATATCTTGCTTGAACCAAATGCTTTCAATGAGTTTAAGGGCGGAAGAATAGATATAAACAGTACCATTAAATACGGGAAAAAAGTATTACCGCCATTGGGAGAATTTCAAGGGCTATTAAGTAATAACTTTGTTCATATTAGCCATCTTCATTCAGAATATAATATTATTACTGTTTATGATGAAATGACAGAGCCACTAGATCTTAACCTTGGCATTATTAAAAATGCCGTATGGATGCTTTATGTAATTACTGAGTTGGTTTATTACAACTATTTTGACAAGCACCTATTCTGGGACAAAAAGAACAAATACGAGTATATATTTAAAGGCAGAGAGGGCGCAGATGCATGGATGAAAGACTTTTTTGATATGGAGGGTTACAAATGAATTTAATACCAAGTCCTGAGGAATTTTATCTTCAAGTACCATTGTATAGGACGTATCAAGTAAATGAAGTGGATTTGAATGAAGTATGCAACATAATTTTTTATACCGGAACACTAGATATGTACTGTTCAGGCTGTAAGAATATAGGAACGTTTAAAAGTCTGGTCAAATCTACAGTAGCATATGCAAATTATATAAATGCTAAAAGTAGTACAGGAAGTTTATCAAGCTTCTCAAAAGTGGATTCAGAATTTGAAACATTAAACAAAACTAGATACTATAGAGTTAGTTTCTCCTGTACTAGGGAGTGCGGCCAATTGGTTGATTTCTATATACAAATTTATAATGATAAACTCTCAAAAGTCGGCCAATATCCTTCACTTTATGATTTAAATAAATCAAGTATAAGGCAGTATGAAAAAATATTATCTCCTAATTACATTGATGAATTTAATAAGGCAATAAGTCTAGCTTCAAGTGGTATAGGTATTGGATCCTTTGTTTATTTGAGAAGGATATTTGAAAGTCTTATAGAAGAAGCGCATATTAAAGCAGCTGAAGCAGATAACTGGCAGGAAGATACTTATCAAAAAAGTACGGTAGACCAAAAGATAAATATTATCAAAGAGCATTTACCGGCATTCCTGGTGGAAAACAGGATAATATACTCGGTTTTAAGTAAAGGTATTCATGAGTTAAGCGAAAAAGAGTGCTTAGATAACTTTGAACCTTTGAAACTAGGGATTGAACTCATTCTTGATGAAAGGAAAGAACTCATTGAGAGGAACAGGAAAATTGAAGAAGCTAAAAAGTCAATACAAAAGATACATGAGGGCATGAAAGGAAAGTAGACTCTAGTGATATAGATAGGAGCAATAGATATGCATGAAGAAACCAATTGGATCAATATTGCTACAATGATATTTGAAGGTACAAAGTGGGATGCTTCGGATGATGAAATAAAGCTTCTCGCCCAAAGATTGCTTGTTTTAGAAGATAGGGGGCTTTCAAAATTAAATAAACGGCTTATGGAAGGTGGAAAGAAAATATGGGATACATTTGCTGAGCATAACTTTTGTAATGAGCTTATACAACATAACCTTTCCACTACTCCAATTCTGTATGAACAAATGAGTTGGAAGGCAAAACTCTCAATAGACCTCCCGACTTCGTAATACAGAAAGAAGGCATTACATTTTGGATACAAATGAAGAATCTGTCAGAAACAGAGCGGGAAAATAGAAGATCAAAGGATATTATGCAGATAAAGAAACTCGCTCAAGACATTAAAGTAAATAAATTCTTCTGGTGCAGTTTGTCGGAGGACTTTAACTCTTCTGATGTTAATCCATTGGTTGACTACATATCCACTATCGCAGTAGATAGTATTGATAATGAAAAATATTGGTACCCATCACCGGATCACATCAAAGCTGAGATTACCTTTTGGAAACCCAATAAAACGGTATTTGAGCATCTAACATTAGGGGGTTCTGGTGATAATGAGTTCATAGATGTTACTGGAGAAAGCAGTACCCAAATAAGAAATAGCTTAAATAATGCGGCTGGAGCATTTGAGTGGGATACAGATAATAAAAATATAAATCTTATTGCTATGGAAATGGGTAATGCCAGCCATCACAATATAGATATTGGTGAAGCTGTGTTTGGAACTGAAGAATTTATTTACGGTATAAACAGAGAACAAAGGTGGCATAGAGCAAATAATGGTTTCTTTGAGGACATTCAATTTAACAAAAAGGTAGCAGGAGTTATAGTTGTAAAACGTAAAGAGCATTCACCTATATGTGAATATACAAAGCTGTTATTTATTAATGACAGATTTAAAGATAGAGCAGAGCAGATAGGTTTAATAATGAATTTTGACAAGGTTATCCATTTTAATGATTTGATACAAGATGATAATTGACATATAATTGATAGCAGAGTAAGTACAAGGTGCTATGTTTTATATTAAGGAGTTTGATGCATGCCTGATCTATTATTACATAATAAGCAAATAAATAGTGTATTTCAGTTGTTGGGTGATAAAGAGAACGATATCTGCTACAGCGTTGCATGGGCATTATCTAAGTGCCCTGAGCTCTTAAAGGAATTCATTAACCAAACAATACAAGTTACCAAATACGATTCTGAGAATGTAGAAATACGTTTGCAGGAATATAACTCTGATGATGGTGGGTTTACTGATATTGAGATTATCTGTGAGCCTTATTTTTATATAATAATTGAAGCAAAGCGAGGTTGGGTACTTCCGGGTAAAGAGCAGCTTGAAAAGTATGCCAGCAGACAGAACTTTTTTGATAGTTCAGCCAAAGTAAAGAAACTCATTGCAATGTCAGAGTGTAGTAAATCCTATGCAGAGCATAACCTACAGGTGAAAAATATAAAAGGTATAGATATAATTCCGGTTTCATGGAAAGACGTTTATAAGTATTCAGAAGCAGCTTACAGAAGAAGTAACCATGCTGAAAAGCACCTTTTAATAGAACTACAAACATACTTAGGGGGATTGATGACCATGCAGAATAAAGATTCAAACCTAGTATTTGTTGTATCCTTGGGCAGTAGTAAAATTGAAGGTTCGGATCTTACTTGGATAGATGTAGTTGAAAAGAAGGAAAGATACTTTCACCCAATGGGACAAAATGGGTGGCCTAAAACTCCTCCTAATTATATTGCTTTCAGGTATCACGGCAAATTACAGTCAATTCATCATATAGAAGGATATAAAGTTTTAACAGATTTGAGTAGTAGAATTCCAGAGATACCATATGCATCATGGATGGAAACACCTCACTTTCTATACAAGTTGGGAAAGGGCTTTGCACCAAGCAAGGAAGTAAAAACAGGTAACATTTATCGGAATGGCAGAGTTTGGTGTATGCTAGATACATTGTTTACCTGCGATACAATATCGGATGCTCGTGATGAAACAAAAAGAAGGCAGCAGTTAATTGGGAGCAAAATCTGAGAGTTGGAAAATTGCATAGAGGTAACACATATTTAGTACAGTAAGTATTAGAAGTAATACTTATGGTATTAAAATATGTATTATATAATTGAATTTACGGTTCGTATATGATAGCATTAAGGCATTAAGGTTAGTCTAAACCTTATAATCAGGAGGGAGCTTAATGGCATTAAGCTATAATAAATTATGGAAATTATTAATTGATAAGAACATGAACAAGGTGGCTTTAAGAGACCAAACAGGTATCGGACCATCCACTCTTTCAAAGTTAACGAGAAATAAAAGGGTAAGCATGGAAGTGCTTGAAAAAATCTGCAAGGAATTGGACTGCAACATTGGCGATATCGTGGATTATGTTAAAGATTAGATAGAATGGGGCGCTTATACGATGGATAATAATTTAAACAGCTTAGAGATGATGAGCAAAGAAGAACTTTTAGAATTTGTAAAGAAAATGTTAAACGGTGGTATTACATTATCGTTTAATGGAAAACGCACAGCGCAAGTAATTGAACGTAAGGTAATGCCACGTATTGTTAAGATTGATAAAAAGCTTAGCTTCAATGACAATAGTGCTGAAGGAAACAACATTATTATAGATGGTGAAAATCTTCAAGCGATGGTAACACTTTATAAATATAAAGGACAAATAGATTTAATCGTTACAGATCCGCCCTATAATACCGGAAAAGACTTTAGATATAATGATAAATGGGATACAGATCCGAATGACCCGGATTTAGGAGAACTTGTAACCCTGGAAGATGGTTCTAGGCATACAAAATGGATGAAATTTATGTTGCCTAGAATTCAAATGATGAAAGCAATGCTAAAACCTAATGGAGTCTTAGCAATTTGTATTGATGAGCGTGAATTTTTCCATCTTGGCATGTTATTAAATGAAGTTTTTGGAGAAGAAAACAGAATAGGCATAATCAATTGGCAGAAATCATACTCCCCAAAGAATGATAGCAAACATGTGTCAACGGCGACTGAATATGTGCTAGTTTATGCGAAAGACAAGAACATAGCCAAAACAGCATTGCTGCCACGTGATGAAAAGATGAATGAACGTTTCACGAACCCTGATAACGATAATCTAGGAAGATGGGCAGGAAAAGACCCTACAGCAAAACAATTTAGAAAAAATACAGTTTATGGCATTCAATCTCCTTTTAGTGGATATATACATTATCCTGAAGGAGAATATAGTTTTAATGGAAATGTTCCTGAAGCAACCAAACATTGGACTGGTATGAGCAAAACAGAAATGCAATTGGCTTTAGAAGGTTGGGGCTCACCATATGTTCTAAAAAATATAGGTGATGGGCGCGGACAGGCGTTGGTGCTAAAGGGCTCATCAGTAAGATTACATGACTATGACCCATCTAAAGACCCTGTTGTAGCGGAAGCTAATAAGAAGGCTTTATACATTAAGGAAAACTCGTCTTGGCCAAAGCTAATTTTTCTCGATGATAATTCTCGTGGGGTTGGTTTTGGTAGGCCTCGAATCAAAAATCATTTAAAGTTTGTAAAACAAGGCAAAGTAGCAATGACTTACTGGGCTGATGAGGATTATGATGAACTGACCTTAATCCAGTTTGATGGACACAAGGAATCCCTATATAATAAAAACATGGAGGGATTCAAATGGCTGAGAGAAAAAAGTTTGATAAAGCATTCAAGGAACAGACCGTTGAAAAAATATTGGCAGGTGAAACAACAGCAAGCTTAATGGCAAAAGAAATTGGAGTGCACTACTCAACAGTAAGAGACTGGTTAATCGCTTATGAAAAGGATGGTTCAAGTGCCTTTCCAGGCAGTGGTAACCTTAAGCCTGACGATGATGAAATAAGAAAATTACGCAGGGAATTAGCTAACCTTAAAGAGGAAAATGAAATATTAAAAAAAGCCGCGGCCTATTTTGCGAAAAATCAGAAATAAACAAGTTTAATTTTATCTATAAACACCGCTTCATATTTCGGATTGCAAAGATGTGTCAGGCCCTTCAAGTATCAAGAAGCGGTTATTATGCATATTTTTCACGTAGCGAAAGTAATCGGAGCAAGTCAAATAGAGAGCTCCTTGAAACTATTAAAGAAATCCATAAAAAGAGTCATGGAATTTATGGTGCTCCTCAGATAACAAAGAATCTTCCGGAAAATCAGAAAGCCAGTAAAGGCCGTGTTGCAAGGTTAATGAAGGCAAATGGTATACGTTCCAAAGTGTCAAAGAAATATAAAGCGACTACGTACTCAAATCATAGTCTTCCTGTGGCAGATAACATTCTTAATAGAGAATTTACTGCCAGTAGACCTAACCAGAAGTGGGTATCAGATATTACGTATATTCCTACAAAAGAAGGTTGGCTTTATCTTGCTGGTGTAATGGACCTCTATGGACGTAGGCTTGTAGGATGGGCTATGGCGAACCATATGAGAACGGAGTTGGTATCTGCTGCTCTGAATCAAGCAATTGGAAGAACCGGTGCTAAAGAAGGATTAATAATTCATTCTGACCGGGGAATTCAATACGCCAGTAATGACTATCAAAATCTGCTAAAAAGATATGGATTTGTATGCAGTATGAGCAGAAAGGGCAATTGTTATGATAATGCCCCTATGGAATCTTTTTGGGGCAAACTTAAAATGGAATGGCTAAATGATTATAATTTTGAGACCAGAGCTGAGGCTAAAAAGGCTGTTTTTGAATACATAGAACTGTTTTATAACCGTAAAAGGACTCATTCAGCAAATGGATATATTCCCCCATTCGTGCTGAAGGAAATATCATAGATATTGTAAGAATTAATGAGATAAATAGTGATTCTTGCTGTCTATTTTATTGAGGCAAGGTCAAACCATTTGTCCTTGAGTCACAATCATGGGATCACGAAGAGTCAGGACATAGCCAGACAGGACTTACCGAATTAGACTCAATATTAGGGAAAGGACATAATTTTGAAACTGTTAAGCCTCTAAAATTGATTAAAAAAATTATACAACTATGGTGTCCTCCAAGCGGTATTGTACTAGACCCATTTGCTGGATCAGGAACAACTGGGCATGCTGTACTTGAATTGAACGACGAACTGGGAGCCGAAAGAACCTTTATTCTCATTGAAAAAGGCGAAGAAGAAGATAAATATGCTCGGACTTTGACAAGAGAACGTGTTAAAAGGGCCATCACAGGTGAAAGAGTCAATAAAGATGGAGCAGTCGAGAAACTAGAAGATGGGCTACCTGGCGGTTTTGCATATTGGGTCTTGGATAAAAAAGTTGACGCTAAAGCTATTCTTGAAATGAAACGCGAGGAACTTATAGATGTCATTACAACATCGCACTGGGAAGATGATAAGAGGAAGGCTACTAGTGTTATTGAAAGGATAAACAAAGATTACAAGTATTTAGTTGGTAAAAACATTCTGAATGAAGGCTTCTTCATTATTTGGAACGGTAAAGATTCAGTTGGTGAATTAAACCAAGGTACCTATATGGACCTATTAGCGGAGGCAAAGAAAGAGGGTGTCAATACACCATTCCATGTGTATGCTAGATACCAAGTTTACCAGACACCTAAAGTAAGATTTTATCAAATACCTGATAAAGTACTTATGCATCTTGGCCTCAATGAAAATAGTGATAGATATAATAATGAGGAGGACTAACAGTGGAGCTTATAAAATTTCAGATAAATGCATCAGAGATGATTGCGACTAGACTTGCTGATTATTTAAAAGAACCTTTAATGAGGACGAAAGATGAAATAATACCTTTTTATCAAAACCTATCATCAATAACGGGTTCCGGGAAAACACTTATTCTTGCAGACTGTATTGAACAGATACGTGCGTATTTGAGCACACAGCCTGTAGTGCTTTGGTTATCAAAAGGCAAAGTTGTTGTTAGTCAAACTTTGGAGAACCTTTCTAGCGGAAAGTATGCGGAGAATATTCCTAATTACGATGTTAAGCCACTACTGGATTGTAAGGAAAGAGACTTGCAGGATGATAAGAGGGGCCTAATACTAATAGCTACTGTAGGAAAGATAAATCAGAAGGATAAAGAGGAAGGCGACAGGCGAGTTTTTCAAACGGGTTTTGATAATGCCGACAGCTCGTTATGGGATATGCTAAAAAAGAGAAAATCATTCACAGGTGTAAAAAGAGACTTAATAATAGTTTATGATGAAGGACATAATTTATCTGACCAGCAAACACAGATTTTACTTGATTTATCTCCTACAGCCTTAATTGCAGCAAGCGCCACAACTAAGGTGCCAAAAGCATTAGAGTGGTATATTGCTCGATTAAAGAATGAAAAGGGTTTTAAGGATAAGGATCTGGTTGTTGCTGTAAGTAATAAAGAAGTTGTTGATAGTGGTCTTATTAAAAAGCATATATCTTTAGGTGGTTATTTAACTCCTATGGAATTGGCAATAAATAACCTGCTAGATGACATGAGGGAAACTGAAGAAGCAACTAAAAAATATGATTGCAGGTTTTTACCAAAGGCTATATATGTGAGTGATACAAACATGTTGCTTGCTACTTCTGAGGTTGATAATCCATTAGTGCCTTTTAATGAAAGACGAGCAAGACCAATTAAGATATGGAAACACCTTGTTGAACAAGGTGTTCCTCCGGAAGAAATTGCAGTATACTGTAATTTGAAGTTTGACAAGAGATTTCCTAAGCCAGACAACTTTAATTTGTTTAGTGGTGGAGACAACGATTATGAAGAGTTCACAAAAGGTAACTATAGGCACATAATATTTAACCAATCACTTCAAGAAGGTTGGGATGACCCTGCCTGTTATTTTGCTTATATTGATAAGGACATGGGTTCAAGTACCCAGGTGACTCAGGTCATTGGTAGGGTTTTAAGGCAGCCCAATGTAACTCACTATCCTGATGATAAGTTGAATATGGCTAGCTTTTACATAAAAACTGATGAAAAAGACGTTTTTAAATCAATATTAGATGAAGTTAGGAGAACATTATCTATAGATATTCCTGAAATTTCAATATCTTATCATATTGGCGGCGGTAAAAATAAGGTGAAACCAACTGAAGTGGCAAGACATGAAGTTGAGGTGCCTGATATCGCTATTGTATCAGATAGGGCTATGGCAGAGATTAAGAATGTCATTGATAAGATGATTGATTATTCAAAGGATGATACAAATACTGTTGGTGAAGGCAGCACTATTAAAGTTATTACTGACATTGGATCTAATGAAGATGGACGGGAGGTTACAACAGTAACAACGCATAGTAATAAGGTTACAGTGAGATGGATTTTTAAAAGAGAGCTTGATAAGTTAGCCAAAAATGCAATAACTATCTGTGATATATCTGCACCTAAATTTGATGCACTTGTTGAATATAGCAGCAATGCGGCATCTTATGTTAAAGAAGAAGCTGCAAAAATTGCTGAAATATATAGACAGAATTCAATTATTATGCAAAATCCACTTGATACAGTTCCGGTGGGGGAAATCATCATTAGTGATGAAAGCGTAGAATTTAAAAACTCTGTTCATGCACGGTATAGCGACTTCAACGCCTTTGAATTAGATTTTGCAAAGGAGCTAGATAAAACAGGTTTAGTATGGATGAGGAATCCTAAAAATGGCATATTGAAAATAAAATTATTAGATGGAAAAGGTACTGATAATTTTAACCCTGACTTTATAGTTTGGACAGACAACACAGTTTACGCTCTTGATACAAAAGGAGACCACTTAATTCATACAGACAGTGTTCGGAAGCTATTCTATCTTGAAAAGGCATGTGATGGGAAGGATTTAGTCATTAAGCTTATAAGTGAGAAAAAATATAATGTTCATGGTCAAGTAATAGACCAAAATGGATATACTGTATGGCAGCTAAAACAAGGACAAATATCACCAATGACATGTTCAACTATTAAAGAAGCAGTAAATATATGCGTATCAAACTAAGGAACGGTGCTAGTGTTAATAGTTCAGAGTCGAGTGTTAGTTTTATTGACTAATATTCGACTCTTTTTTATATCATTAAATAAATTCCTGCAAAAACAGTTGTCATATTTAGGAAAATAATATACAATTTAAACAAAGTATATTTTAGGGATAGTTTCTAAAATGAAAGCTACAGGCATTGTTAGAAAAGTAGATGAGCTAGGCAGGGTTGTATTACCAATTGAACTAAGGCGTGGAATTGCTGTAGATCATGGTGACGCTTTAGAAATAGGTGTTAATGCTAATGAGATTATTCTGAAAAAGTATGTACCACGATGCGTATTTTGCCAAGAGTCAGATAATGTTAAGGAACAATTAGGTAAAAACATTTGTGCAAGCTGTCTAAAGGACATCAATACCTTGTAATTGATTTACACTAAGAGAGAAAGTAAAAACAGGGACACATAGTTTACCTGCGATACAATATCGGAATGAAACAAAAAGAAGGCAGCAGTGCAATAAAGAGATTTTTCGCATATAGTAAAATTGACGGAAAATAGGTGGTATAATTTAACTAGAATACCAGTGGGCATTTATAGAAACATTGAAAATGTGGAGGGGTCAGCATGAATTATGAGCCAATAATAAATGCAAGGTTTAAAAAAATTCGTAAACAACTTTAATATTATTGAATCAGCAGATGGAGTAGCTTTTGAGAAGTTTGTAAACAGCAATATTTTAATGTCGCATCAACCTGACATTTTTACTGGGGATGCAGAAATGCTAGATATCATTACAGTTGGTGGACATAACGATATGGGGATTGATGGGTTAGCAATTAAAGTAAATGGGCTATTTGTTAAGAATATTGATGATGTTGAGGACATAGTAAAAAGGTTTAGAAAGGCAAATATAGAAATCATATTTATACAATCAAAGTATAAAGCTTTCTTCGACAAAGGTGAGTTTAATAATTTTATTGCGGGGGTACGTGACTTTCTTAATGATATTCAATTGCAGCCAATGAATGAAAAGATTAAAAGTATGCTAGAAATAAAGGATTATATACTTAGTGATGACATTATCATAATGTGGGAAAAAAATCCGGCTATAAGGTTATATTATGTAACCATGGGGAAGTGGAATGAAAGTCCTCACCAACTAGGTTTAGCCAAGCAATTTGAAAATGATATTATGGAAAGGAATACGTTTGAGCTATTGGGAATTCACTTTATTGATAGCGAACTTCTAAAAAAGATATGCGATTCAAATGAAAATAAGTTTGAGATAGCATTAAACACAATTGATACTATGCCACTACCTTTTGTAGAAGATGTTGATAATTCATGTATCGCATTATGTAATGGTAGTGAATATTTAAAACTTCTTACATCTGATGATGGGCTCATAAGAAAAACATTGTTTGATGATAATGTCAGAGATTATCAAGGAGATACAGGAATAAATAATGAGATGGAATCTACAATTTTTGCAGATCCGAATAAATTTGTTTTGTTAAACAATGGATTAACAATAGTTTGTGATGAATATACAACTAGTAACAGAAAAATTATTGTAAAAAACCCACAGGTAGTAAATGGTTGTCAAACAAGCCATGTATTATTTGACGCAAATCGAAAAGGTTATAATATAGATAATGTAGCACTAACAATAAAGTTTATAGCAACTAAAAAGCTTGATATAACAAATCAAATAGTTAGGGGCACTAACAGACAAAACATAGTTTACGATGTGGCTTTTGAGACAACAAAACAATTCCATAAGGATCTTGAAGAATTCTTTAACGATTATAGTATTAGCAATGTCAAATTATATTATGAACGCCGAGCAAGGCAATATCAACATAATCCAATGATTAAGCAAAACCAAAAAACTAATATGCGAGCAATAATCCAAGGATTTGTAGGTATGTTTTTATGTAATCCAGAAGTTGCACATAGACATGAATCTAGGCTCATTACCGAGTACCAGAATAAGGTGTTCTTGGATAATCATTCAAAATTACCATATTACATTACAGCACTTACATATTATAACCTTGAAGATTTATATTTGAAGAATAAATTGGACAAAAAGCTATTTTATGCATACAAACATCATTTGGCTATGATATTTAGAGAGGTAGTAGCTGGACAATGTCCCGATATTAATGCAACTAAAGCTATTGATGATTATTGTAGTGTAATTCAGGAAACATTAAAGTCTGAATATAAAACAGAAATCAATTTTATAAAAGCAGTAGAGATATTTAGTGATTGCAGAAAAGTATGGATAAATGAATATCAAAGAAGCCAATTCGGTATTAAAGATAATGCAGACTTTACAAAACTCTTGTTAAAATATATTGGAAGCAGGAGTAATACTAATTATACAGAATTAAAAGAAGACGAAAACTATAGATATACTGGATATGTATTAAATACGATAAAAGACCGGTTTGGAAATGACTGTGGTTTTATTAGTAGGTTGCCAAATAATATATTCTTTCATGCTAATTCAAACAGGGGTTTAAACTTCAACCAATTAAAAGGGAAACGTGTTACATATAAAGTCAATGTAAATCCAAAAGATGGTAGACTTTTAGCTGTTGATGTTGAGTTAGCAGGGTAGCGAAAAAGAAGAGGCTATCTGTAAATGAATATTACTGGAATACGATATTATTTTTATTATAAAGCCTTAGTATCTAGTCTATGATATTAAGGCTTAATATTAAAATTATAACGGATGATGGGGGTTAGGAATGAGTAAGATAGGAAGGAATGATCCTTGCCCATGCGGCAGTGGTAAGAAATATAAGCATTGTTGTATAGGGAAAGAACTACCGGAGTTTAATGAGGCTGATAATACAGACCTCTTTAATATAAGTGGTTACGGGTCGGAAGTTTATGAAAAATCTGAATTGGATAAATTCAGCAGGTTCTATATTGAAACCACGGCAGATGAAAAGTTTGAAGTAAGAAAAGTTGTCGATGGATACATTGTTAAAGATATAATTCCGCCAGTTAATACTATGTTGGCTAAGGACTATAAAACGATTGAGTTTAATGATATTCAGCGTCAAAAGCTATTGAAGCATAACCCAAACTACGAGCAAATAGATATTGGAAGGCACAATTATTTTGCTGGAATTGTTGAGGGTGGGCATTTCGGTTGGGAGAGAGCAGATGGGGATACAAGTTCAAGAGGGAAAATAAGTAAGCTGTTTATACGTCAAGCTCTTGGTAATTACATATTGAATGTAAACCTGTTTCCTCCAAAAGCTGAGTACAAATCTGTTGATGATTTTATACAGACTGGATTTTCAATATATACCCAAACGAGCAAACTTGATTTTACCAGTAAGGATGGAAAGTTATTCTTTGAGGATAATCAGGTATTTGCAGTGTTATCCCTTTATGATAAAGATTCTCTAAGCATTGATGACATGTTTAGTCAATCTCCAACAGAATATAACGTTTGCTTCGATGTTGTAATTGGGAAACCAATATTCATTTTAAAGGTTCAGGGTGAGGGACTTAAGATATCAGTCATTAATGAAAAAGTCATAGATATAACAAGTTTAAAAGTATAATGAAGGTGTTTCTGAGATGGAAAACATTCAGTTTAAAATAGATAGGGTGTTGAAGGACTTCTGGATCAACGTCTTACCAAAAGAATATAACAACGATAATCTTTTGAAAGAGGATTCCTTAAAGTGCCTCATGTACTATCACCTGAGGACACATTTAAGTGATGCCTGGCTGAACCGGCACAGAATAAGAATATATCCAGAGTTTATTCTAACACCGGGAAAGAGAGCGGATATAGCTATAGTTCAATTAATTCCTGCAGCACAAAGAGCAGACAAACATTTGTCGAATTGTGTAGAAAAAGTGTCGGCAATCATAGAGCTTAAATATAAATCAGCTGATGTAGCTGATGATTTCTATGCAGATGTTAAAAAACTGCATGACTACTCCAAGTTGTTCCCTGACAGTCAACTATATGCAGGGTTTATTCATGAAGAACGTTACAATGATGCAAACTGTTCATGGTTTGATGGCAGACAAACCAGTAAATGGGCAAAAGGTAGAGTTGCAGAAATGCTGGGGTACTGGGATGAAGCAACTGACAGCTTCACCACTAAGGTAATAGCATACAATGAAAATAAGGAGGCTGCTATATGAGTAATGAGGACATATTAAAGGGTTTAGGTACTGGAGAAGGTAGAATACAGGACATGTTAAAGGATTCAAGTGCTGGAGGGTGTAGAATACAGGATATGCTGAATGATTCAAGTCTTAAGTCTGCTGCGGAGATGTTAAAGGCAAATAGCCCAAGTTTACAGGATCAATTACAAGATATAGCATCAAAGAATCATGAGTATGTATATATGCCGGAAATAAAAACACCGGATTTCAGTTCAGCTCTTGCAAGCATTCATAAAAAGAATCAGGAGCGAGAGGAAAGAGAGATAATTAGGACTGAAAACTCTTCAAAATCCGTTTCATTACAAGAAGAACTAGTTAAGCAACAAAAAGAAATGATAGATATTTTAAAGACTAGAATAGATGCAGCAAACCATACTTTAGACTTATTATTAAATTCATTAGGCGCAAACGCACAAAAGACTCAGGAGGAATTAATTGAAAATGGGAGACTCCTTGGGGAATTAAGAGTTCTATTAGAAACAGATAAAAACGGTAATTCTATCAGGTCGTTCTTTAAAGATCATACAATAGAAGGTTTATCATTAGTGGCTCAGCTTTTAAGTATGATACTTTCTAAATAAAATACGAACGTTTATAAGTGAATCAGTTTCCAGCTGCACCTTGTGGCTGGTTTCTTATTATGTTAAGGTAAATCAATTTATTGAGAATACAACCTATACAAATGACAGTATTGCTGGGTTTGAGTAAAGTTTATTGATAGAAATTTTTGTTGTCAATTTTGAAAAATTCCGATATAATTTTGATGTGAAAGTGTTGGAAATAGTGGATTTCAGAGACGTTTGAAGAAAATTGAAGTCACTGGGGCAGTATAGCAAATCAATAATCTAAGCATTAAAGATTGAAAAGTCATATAGTGAAAAATGAGGGTTGCTTATTAATTTAAGCAGCCCTCCTGTATTTTTATGGAATGTTTAGAGTACCGGGTAAAAAGCGTTAGGTGAAGGAGGGATAACAGGATGGGAGTTGATATGTTAAGAATGGATTCACAATCTCGAGCTGCAATTATTGATAAATTGAAACGGGAATATCCTATAGGAACTCGAGTAGAACTTATAAAAATGGATGACCCTTATCCCTATAGGAAAATGCCTGTGGGGTTACAAGGAACAGTGACAGGTATAGATGATATTGGGACAATCTTTGTAGCTTGGAATAATGGCAGTACTTTAGGTGTTGTCTATGGTGAAGATAAGATAAGAAAGGTAGAGAATCATGTTTAGTTTAGGCAGAATTGTTTATACGCAGGGGGTAGCTGCTAAGATAGAAGATCAGACACTAACAAAACTTGATTTGCTGCAATTAATATTCAGGCACAAATCCGGTGACTGGGGTAATCTATGTCAGGAAGATAAAGATACCAATAGTTATGCTGTGAAACATAATGAAAGGATTTTTTCATCGTACATTATAAACGGCATAAAGCTCTATGTAATTACTGAATGGGATAGAAGCATTACAACAGTGTTGCTACCTCAGGAGTATTAGCTAAAGGCAGGTGAACATTAAGTGAACGACAATAAGGACGCTGAAGATATTCTATTTGAGGAGCTAGAAGGTTCAAAAGAAATTGTCAACATCATTAGAGTTGAAGAAGAATTATTATGTAAAGGAACTCTAGTTTGTGAGGAATCACGTATTGAAAACAAGTCTTTTGAAGAAGAGCTTGATTGTGAGGCAGAGATTGATATCTACATTATTAAAAGCATTGTAAATGATGTAGATACAGTACAGTTACTTAATGAAATTATATGTAATATTCAGGCATGTTTTACCGGAAATCATTCAAGTATTACTACTTCCACCTTACAAGACATTGAGTTTAACGCCATAAACAATAGATTATATTTGACAACTTTAAATTCTATATATGTATTCAAGGTTAATGAATGGTTATTAAGCGCATTTCCCACAAAAACATAGAAGAAGGGAGGTATCGGTCAGATATGGTAAATTTCAAGGAACTTGATAGGATTGAGCTTTCCATAAATGAGCTGTTCAGGCTCTTTGACTGGCGTGATAAAAATAAAGCACTGGTAAATAACTATAAACAGGTCATTCCAGAGGGCATAGTTGAAGTTAAAGGTGGCATGACCATTTATTTTAAGTTCCTTAATGAAACTATAACTGTTTATGAAGCATACACTGAGGGGCAAACTGTTTGTAAGCTTAAAACAGAGCGTTTAGGCGGGCACTATAGGGTCTTAGAGAGCTGGATTAATCAAGAGATGGTTACGGCTTTCAAAATTTTTGATACTAGCTTTGATGAATTGGATCTTATAGCTGATACCTGTACAACAATCTCCTCAGTGATGACCTATTTGGAGCATTTCAAAAGTGAAGTCATAATCAGGCAACAACCAATTTCTATGACTAATACTCAGAGACGAAAGGCCATATGGCATAATAAGCAAAATAATGTAGCTAAGCTTATAAAGCTTCAACGAACAATATATAAGATTCCTGATGGTGCCAGGCATACCAATCCTGATAAACTTCCAAGACAAAAGCATACAGATAGTTGGGGAGTTCGTGGACATCAAAGACATTTAAGGGATGGCAAAGTAGTATGGGTTAAGCCATATACAAAAGGGAATGGAGCGGTTAAGAAACATAAGATTTACAAAATTGATGACATATAAATAGCTGAACCACAAGCGAAAACTTGTGATTCAGCTATATTTTTAAGGTCATAGATATTCAACTGTAATAAAATAAGCATCCTATTGTGAGGTTGATATCGAGATATGGAGGTGATATAAGCAGCAATTGTAAAATGTTAGGAAGAAAGGAGGAGGTGTGGTTGAGCCATCCGCAATGGTGCGGTAAAGCATGTGGCGAATGTACAAGCAGCTGTTTACTTGACGAATCAATACCCTGTTCACCCGATTGTGAAGGGTTAAATCAAGTAACAGGAGAACCGGACTCAATTTATTGTAAGAGTTGTGAGGCAATTACAGGTAAGTAAAAAAATAAGCGTTAGGGAGGTCGTATCTATGATACAGACAAATAAAGTTGTACCGTTGATGAAAGAACTAATATATCACATTCATGCTGAGGATTCAGATAATATTTCTATGCTCAAGGCGGTTGTAAAGGTGCAAAAGGTAATGTTGGATGCAGCGGCAGATATGCTTGAGAGTAAGGCTTATAATGACTGTAATATTTATTTACTACAGGATATGATAAAGTATAATGCAGTTATTTTAAAAGCATACAATTTACTATTTGACACAATGAAGATTACAAATATCAGCAACGAGGAAAAGGACACCATATTAAGCATGATTGCGGACATGAATGATATTGATGATGGAAATGAAATTGTAGAGTTACTCAATGAATTTTATGGAATGCACCAGCAAGAGCCAGCGGAAACAGTACAAACTATTGATGAAATGGTAGAAGAGTTTGCCGAGGCAATATCAAAGATACAAATACCTGATGATATGTTGGTAAATGACGTTCCTGAAGGAGAAGTAACCTCAAGTGAGCCTCAGGCTGAAAATGTTCAAGTTGATGAAACTGTTATTGATGAAAGTAAGACAGCTGTTGAAAATTGTGGAGCATCGGAAGAAGCTGAATCAAGCGAAATACCTAAGGACTCTAAGTCAGCCAAGAAATCAACAGGAAAAAACCGATCAACAAAGAAATAAGGCTTGCATTCATTGAAAAAGGCTCTTTGTTTACCGGAGCCTTTTTCTTATGGGGAAACCCATATTAATTAGGGAATTTACAGGAATTAATCTTTTAATATCATTGTATTAGCAGCATTATTTATTTTAGTAATTTAGCAGGTGTTCAAAAGATAAAAGCAGTTATTAAGCAGAGATAAGTTACCATCATGTTGAACTATTTGAAGGCTAAAGTTGATAAGTTAATGAATGTAAGCTATTTTTCTAACTACATATATGAAAAATAGGGGTAGCAGTTGATTAAAAAAGCTATAGCAGTTAATATGGATTTTTAATTTCAAAATAAAAAATAGTATGATGGGATTGAAATAAATGGTTTATATACCGATATAAGTATGTGGAGGACTTGTAATAAAATAGTTCTTATAGTTAAAGGAGGGAGCATGGATAATATAAGATCATATAAAAGGGGTTTAGATTTCCCCAATGAAGGGTTTATACAAGATTCTATTGAAAAATATTTCATTAAATTGGGGTATAAGCAGCTAAATGAAAAGTTTTCTGACTTTGCATGTGTCAATTCAAACACTGAAGAAAAATGGATTATAGAAGCAAAGGGAAAGACAAAAGCAATAGGCCTAGATTTTAGAACATGTTTAGGTCAGCTAATTCAAAGAATGGATTCTAGAGATACCCATTATGGAATTGCAGTACCAAATCTTACTCAATATATCAATCAATGCAGAATGGTAAAACGATGGATACGTAATGAATTAAATTTATACTGGTTATTTGTAGATAAATACGGAAATGTGGAAGTGTTTGAACCTGACAAAGAACTTTAATATAGTATAACCAGCAACCTCGATTGGTAGATAGGTAAAAGATTGGCTCTGTGAGTGGTTTAACACTCACAGGAGGCAGTTAATTTGAGGATAATACTATTTTGGTTCTTGTTCACTAATCAGAAGTTCAATAAATTTAGAAATCAGGCGGACATTTTTATCATTGCATTTTGCAAGTAACCTCGCAATATTGTCATTTATGTACTCTCTGGAAGAGTAGGTAAAGACGCTGTCTACAAGTAAAAAGTCAGGTGTAACATCAAGAGCATTACAGATTTTAACCAGTGTTTCAAGACTGGGTATCGAATGATTGCGCTCAATGTTACTAATATAATTGTTTGATAAGCCTGTAATCTCTGCAAGCTGTTCCTGTGTTAGACATTTATTTTCACGTGCATTTTTAATTCTAACTCCAAGCATTTTATAATCTATATTCATTATCATCACCGAATAAACTTTATCAATTATTGCTTGAAGGATAAACAAACTGTAAGTGTAATTACACTTGAGGTTAGAATCAACTTTTTATATAATAGAAATAAATTTTGGAAAGAAATTCTATAGGTTTATATCCTTATCGGTGGAGGGGAAAAAATGAGTCAATGGTATATAAGGGTTGCAAAAGTTACAAAAATTCTTATGGCTATATTAATATGTTTGATTACATTAGTACAGGTGAATGTAGCTGATGCTGAGGAGCTTACACAAGATTTCAGTGATGTTAAAAAGACTGACTGGTTCTACGGTCATGTAATGGATGCACGTAGGGCAGGTTTAGTAGAGGGAACAGGAAACAACATGTATAAACCTAACGAAGATATCACATATGCACAGTATCTCACGATTATATCAAGGATACTGGACGAGACAGTAGACAGCAAACCGGTATCAAATCCTTGGTATGCTAAGTTCATTGACTCAGCAAGAGGTTTAGGGGCTCTTGATAAAAATGAGAACGTGAACGCGGTAATAGCGATACCCAGAGAAATGATGATTAAGTACACCTGTAAAGCGTTAGGTATTGAGCCTTACACAGGAAATGAAATAATATTCAACGATGTAAAACCTGAAGATGCAGCTTACCTTAATGCGGCATATCATGAGTATTTAACAGAAGGCACAAAGGTATTGGGAAAAGACAAGAGAAACTTTGGTTTTGGTGAAACTGCAACACGCGCCCAGCTCGCTGCTATGGCACTTCGCATCAAAGAGTATCATGAAAACCCAGTGGCTTATAAGGAAAAAGCAGCTCAGGAAAGAAAAGCAGCAGAAGCAAACTGGCAAAAGGCAGAGGATGCTAAAAAGGCACAATATTCAATAAAATCTACTGATATCCAAGGCAAGATGGTGAGCGCTGAAAAATCAAGAATATTCATTGAAGAAGCCTTAAAAGGCATAAAAGTGAACTCGGATATGTCAGTAACAGTTACTATTCCAGATATTCTTCCGGAAGGTTGGGTATGGAGAATAAGAGTCGGGTGCACAGAAAAGGACGGAAGTTGGGGAACACTTATTACTACTAGTGATATAGTGGTAGGGCAAACAATAACAGTTAAACCATACACAGCAGCATCCAACATCAAAGAGTATACAGTAAAAATAGAGTTTGATAACGGTATAAGCACCGCATTCAAAGGTGGTGTAGGGTCTGGAATGTACATTTCTAAAGACTTGATAAAAGGTGGGAAATACGTCTACGTATACGGAAAAGGCTTCACAGAGAGACCAAGCTACAATCCCTAGTCTAAAGATTGAACAATAGAGTATAAATGTATACAAAAGGGGTTTAGATTACCCCAATGAAGGGTTTATACAAGATTCTATTGAAAAACACTTTTTTCAATTGGGATATAATACAAAATTTACTAAAAAAACAATCAAAAGGGTGGGAAATCAATGAAAAAATCTTTATTATCACTTGTATTAGCACTGGTAATGGTTGTGAGTCTATGCAGTACGGCTTTCGCTTATGAGAATATAGGTATAGACAGCAGCTTAAGCCCAGAAGGCAGGGCTACTTTAAAATATCCCGAGGTATATTACAAGGTAGCTAATAGAATCTATAATGACTACATGGCGGGAAAGACTACAACAGAAATATGGCTCAAGGGTGTGGAATTTAAAGCAATTCAATCAAATGGTGACGACTATGTAAATACTATACTATCAAGGTTAGACGGTACAGTAGCGGATTTGACCGTCACAAAAGATGGAAATATCACTAAGATAAAAGCCGTGACACGCACGATGAAAGACTATATCAATTCAGACAAGTTAAATGAGGCATTAGACAAGCTGATAGCAGAAACAGACAAGTTCAGTAACATAAAAGATAAACTTGGTTACATTAATGATAAAATTGCTAAAGAGTGTGAATACGACAGAAGTGTTCTAGGTCAAACGGCTGAAGATGTATTAATAAATAAAGCGGCTGTATGTGGTGGATTTGCTAACTTTGTACATGAGGTATGCAAGCGGTTGGGTGTGAAAGAGTCACCCATAATGACCAAAGATGGATATCATATATTCAACATAGTACATGTGGATGGTAAATGGCAAGTGTGGGATTTAACATATTCTGTATCACTTAAAGCAAATCACGGTAAGCAGGTACTTTATCATGCGGAGCCGAGGGCAGACGGAGAGTGGGACATGGTAAAGGGACCTGGAGAAAGACAATATTTCTTAATGGAAATAGGCACACCAAGATATGCAAAATACATTAAGGATATTGGAACGACAGATTATGACTTCGGTCTATCAGAAGCTTTTAAGTCTATCAAATATCCGGGAGAGGGCAAATTAGACTTGTCACTAACAGGTTTAGAGGTACCCGTTACTTCAAGTGGAGAAACACCTAAACCAACAGAACAGCCTAAACCGACTCCAACTCCTACACCTGATAACAGTGGGGTAATATCCATAGTAGTAGACGAGAACGGTAACCTTGTTATAGTTGACCCTAATAAACCGAAAGAAACACCTAAACAAACACCTCCTGCAAATGTAAAAGCTAAGCCTACAAAGTCAAGTGTTGTAATAGACGGTAAAAAAGTAGCTTTTGAGGCATATAATATCAATGGTAATAACTATTTCAAATTGAGAGACATAGCAGCGGCTATAAACGGAACCAAAAAGAATTTTGAAGTGCAATGGGATGGCGCAAATAACGCTATACAGATAACTAAGAACAAGAAATACACTGTGACCGGTGGTGAACTTGCAGTAGCTCAAAATCCAACTGAAAAGGACGCAAAGCTAACTACATCTAAGATATATGTAAATGGCAAGCTGGTTAATTTTACTGCTTATAATATAAACGGTAATAATTACTTTAAATTAAGGGATGTAGCAGCAGAAATTAATTTTGGTGTCTTATGGGATGGAGCAGCTAACACTATAAGGGTGGATACAAAGGTAGATTACACGGAGTAAAAAGCATTCAAATAGTTTTCAGGTCAAAAACTACAAGTGAAGATACCAATAGATAATTAAACGGTAATCTGGCGGGTATAAAATGAATTTAATATTTTCTAATAAGTTACAACATTTAAAATGTGTTGTAGCTTTTTTTATTGCTTTTTAAGCCTAAAAAGTTACATATTATTTAATAATTATTAGATGTGAAATAAGGGGTTAATGGAACAAGTGATACAGTAGGAAAATAAAAACTGGCTTTAAAAGCAGGAGCTGTTAAGTTTTTAGTAAAGACAGGTATGCAATATGAGTAATGCATTACTGAATAATATCAGTAGGGAAGATCAGTAGCAATGCACGGCTATTTATACATGAATAGCTGGTTTAGGGGGTGGGTAGCTTGAGTCAAGAGTATAGAATGAATATAGCTGAGCAAAAAGCACAGTTAATAAACGGTTTATCAGGTTCCCAAGCTAGTGCAAGGCGGTTGAAATATAATATGTACTTAAGGTATGGAGATATTGCTCAGGCTATATACTCTGACCGTTCAAAAGAAGGACTTATTAGAGGAAATCCGGAGGCATTTATTGTTCTTGCTGATGACACTATAAGTAAATGGGCTTTTATAAATAAAATTCGGTGTGAAGATTTTAAAGCTGCTGAGGTAATATATCCGGAACTAAAGAGATTATTTACAAATCTGCAAGAATTACAAAAGGGCATGTCAAAATTAGAAGAATGGACAGGAAAAAGAAAAAGAGATGTATCCTATGAAGAGTTTGTGCGTGGTTTATCCTCTTTCAAGGCTGACAGCATTATACCTCTATTAGATGATATGGAAAAAATTGATGAGGATATTGACTTAGAAATAGAGGACACCGGATATTTTGTTGAAAACGAGGAAATTGATAATGAACAGCCTATAAATAAAGAAATGGAACATGGAATTGGTGTAAAAAACGTAAACAGTATTGATTATGTAACACTAAATAGGCAAATTGCAGAAGCAGAAGCTGATCTAACCAGTGGTCAGTTGGATGCAGAATCAGAGCAAGCTGTAAGAATACTTATAAATGAGCTGAAACAGTTTAAAGATGAAGAATTATCCGGCACAAAAGAGACACTGGAAGTTAAGGATGAATACGCCGGAGGTAGGACTGAAAGCATAAATATATTAAGAGAAATTGGAGCGAGTTTTGAGTTTACAAGGAGGGAAATTAAGGCACTAGAAAAGGCATTTGCTTCTGTAAACTACAATATCAAGGAAGATGAAGAATTTGCACTGACAAATTTTGTTGCAGTTCGTAGAGCAGATTTTTCAGCTACATTCATATTTTCTACTTTAGGGTTAATAAAAAGCAAACGGAAATTAATAAGGGATGTATTCCTAGCACATACTGGCTATGATTCCTTCGGTGAAATTGATAATGCTCCTTATAACAGGCAAGATTGGTGGGCTATAGAATGTATCACAAAAAACAAGAAGTTTACAGTGGCCGAGTGGCCTGGAACAGCTTTACCTGAATATAAAGACTTAGGAAACCTTAAGAAAATATGGGTTGGTTCATCGCTTCGTGAGAAGCATCTAACAATGGACTGGCTGGACGCTCAGAACTCCTTTAACCTTATAGGCGGTAAGTCACGTTCGGGTAAAACTTGTCTATCACATTCACTGTTAATACAGGGTATATGTGGTGGTGTATTACCTACCTTCTTAGACTGGAAACCAGAAGGTTCTGACCTATATAAAGAGTTGGGATTCTTTGCAGTACAGAGAGATGCAAGAGCTTGGTTACCTCAGGGTATGCAACAAGGACTTCACCTGCTGAACATATTGGACGCATTAGCTTGGTTAAAGTCAATGAGTTTTGTATGGAGCAACAGGGAAATAGCAGGTAAGAGGGACTTTGATAAGAATAAGTTGGCAACTCCTGACGACCCTAGCTTACTTTTCGTATTTGACGAGATAGCAGCCTTCATAGGTACTGTAGGCAGTATAAGAATAGGTAAGAAAAGTGAAAAGGATATGACACCCCAGGAAAAGGCAATAAAGACAGTAACTGATTTTGCTGAATCTACCTTTAAGGGATTAAACGCCTGCTTAGCAGCTTGTGCAACATACGGTGTAAAGTTTATGGGTATCACTCAGGACATAATGATGTCTGATACAGTATGGAGTGACAAAGCATGGGGCGGAGACGAAGGTAAGAACTTCAGAAAGAAAATGTTAAATACATTCTGGGGTCGTGGTACCGTTCGTGGAATAGATTGTCCTATCACTGAACAAAAAGAAAGGTCATACGTTAATATGGGTATGGGCCGTTTTGGTTTTGAACAGAACGGTGTAGGAACAACCTTTAGAGCATTAAGAATAGACAACTCAGAGAACCCAAGCTTCCCTGGAATGGACGCTAAAGCAGTATTAACAAATTGTTTGAACGCAGTAGGAAAAGGTTTACCTGAGAATAGGTACTCCTACTTCTCAGCTTTGTTGAATTCTGTGAAGAGTACTCCGGAGTTCCAAGCGATAATCGCAGCTGTGCATAAAGGATTCTGCGGTGTAGGCACTGGAGAAATTGAGAACAAATACAACTCTGGTACATTTGTAAATGAGTTTAATTCATATGAAGATAAAAAAGCTCCTGCTGAGAATAAATCATCATATAAAATTGCAAACATCAAGCCTGATACAGGAAGTACAATGTTTAATGATTTACAAGCGAAAAGAATAGTTAATGATAAACAATTGGAGATAGAAAGAAAAGCAAGGGAAGCATTTGAAAGTTCTATAGAAATGCAAAAGGTTGATGGTAAGACAGGTGTAAATGTAAAGGACACCAGTAATTTAGGTGATATGTCAGATGAAGAAATAATGAAGGCTATTAATGACACAGCAATGGGTATTGAGGATATTTATCCTGTAATAGTAGAGAATAATAATCAGCCTGCAACAAGCATGAAAGGTGTAAATGGCAGATTAAGTATACTTGACACAACAAAAATAAATAACTATTCAAAGCTGAATAATGAGAATAGCATTGATTGTCGCAATGCTGGAGCAGGCTCCTTGTCATGGATAGAAAAAATAATGCTGAATACACCTATTGGAGCAGAAAGATACATAAAGAAAATTTGGAACTCAATTATAGACTGTATTTTAAGTCGTGGGTACAAAAGAGCTCATATTACAAGGGTTAGCATATATGGAGGACAGCTATACATAAATGGAAAGATAGTGAACTTAAATGGGGTAGTAGGCGGATTTGAATGTATAAGGCTAAAGGACATGGTGTCATTTAGGAGCCTATTTAAGAAATTCTTTATGATAAGGGAACTGCGTATAGATGAAGAAATGCTGAACGTAGCAGTCATGGAGTTTGGAGATAATGCAATAGAACAGCTTTTCAAAATGGCTCAAAAGCTGGAGTTTATTTACATACAAACTGAAAATTCTGAAGTCATAGGTATTAATAGGTTATCAGTACAAAGACTTTCAACAAAACAGCTGGTGGAAAAAAGTAAAATGTCAAATGATATGGATCTTCATTGTATTAATCATAGTAATAAAAAGTGGAAGCAAAGAGCAGCTGGAGAAAACATTTGGGGTTGGAAGCTTGCAAAAAGCTCCATATCAATGGCAGGAAAAATGTTTATGGCTAAAAATAATCCAAGCGTTGGTAAAGCAGCCATATATGCAGGCGTAGGATTTTTAGCAGGTACAATAGGTGGAGTTGCATACGGAACAGTTAGATTGGCAAGGGGAATAAGTAACCTTGTCAATTTATTTAAGAAATGACTTTCTATAAAGAAGGGAGGACAGAAGAATTTAAGTTACAAATGTTGCAAATAAAATAAACTATTTGAGATTGGGGGAAATCAGAATGAATAAGTCAGTTGCTATTATTAATAGCGAGGCAGCAAGCCTGCAGGATGAAATTATGAGGTTAAAAGCAGAAAATCTTCTCTTACAAGACAAGTTATCTGATCAAGCTGAAGCAATAAAATTATGTAATAAAACTGAATATAAGAGGGCAATAAAGCTTGTTGAAGAGAACAAAAAGTTAAAGAAAGTCTGCGAAGAAAAAGACGAGAGAATACAAATATTAAAGAGCATAATCACCAGTGACTTTGAGCTCATAAGGCGAGTAAGAAAGGTAGCGAAACCTCAGTTTAATGAAAAGCAATTAAGACAGCTAATTAAATTAGACTATACTGCAAAAGACTTAGCATATGTAATAGATATGAATTATGATATTGAAGAATTCATAAAATATTGCAAATTAAGAGACGAAGAAAAGAATAATGGACAAAAAGATACTGAAGCAGCTAAATAACTTCTCAAGTTACTTTATTAAAGATTGCATTACTGGTATGGATAGTATGCAATCTTTTTTATTTCATTTTGTGGCTTACAAATATACGTATTAGTAGATATAAAAGTAGATGTGAAATATAGACGAAAATGGAGGTGTATGAAATTTGGGTTATTCAATAAGGTTAGCCAACATTCTCAAAGAGATTTCTTTAAATTCATTTAAAGCTGTCCAGCTATTATTAAATGATCGGAAAAACATGGGTTTAACCGAGCATGAACGTGATGTAATTAATAACGTAATAGATAGAATCGCTGATGGAGAGCGCGTAGACAAAGAAAAACTGATTGAAGAGCAAGCTAATAAAATTAACGACTTAGAGGAAAAGTTATTCTTACAGAAATTCCTTTTAATCGATGATGAAAGCCAAAACAAGGTCAGAGAGATTCTCAAAGAAAATGAGAGATTAAAAGCAGAGGTAGCCTCTTTAAATGATATGATTCAATTAATAAAAAATGATGATCCGGCAGATGAAAGAATGAGGCTGGTAAAGGTAAGTGTTATTCAGCAGTTGGTGGCTGAAAACAACAGATTGAAGAGAGAGAATGAAGAGATTAATAATTTAGCGAATCTAGGGCAAAAAATGATAGAACAGCAGAAGAAAGGTAGGAGCAAAAGGAAAGATATTAAGGACAGTGAGATTAAAAGATTGCTTGCTCTTGGGTTCAATGCACATCAGATTTATAAAGATTACAATAACAGAGGTATAAAATGCAGTTTTCAAGCAATCAGAAATAGAATTGAGAAGATGAAAAAGGAAGGGGTGATTACATGATTATTACAGGAAGCCTTTTAACTAATTTGATTATTGCAGTTGTTGCAGGTTTGATGTCGTATATAATTTGGCCTTTAGCTAAGAACGAGGGTAAAAAGGTTAATTATCAGGGGAGGAAGTAACAAATGCTTGAAAAAGAAATATTAAAACAGGTGATACATAGAACAGAAAACATGGTGGTTTTTGAGTTAGACAGTGATGTAAGAATAGAGGTTTATCATGACGGAACTGTAGTTAAGAGTAAAAAAGTTGGCAAATCATTTATGCCAATACCTCTTTATGAAAATGACACTGATAAAGCATTCCACTTTGTTAGGCTAAGATCCAATGGACAAGAAATCACTATAGGACGAGCACGGCTTATCACTCTAGCATTTCATGGAGTGCCTGAAAGCGAGTTTTGCTGTATACGTTTTATTGATGGAAACTATAAAAACCAATCTGCTGATAATGTTGAGTTTGCTACATATAGACAGCAATTTTGCATTCTAGACCTCATTAGCAAATTAAAAAAGTATCAAATTAATATTAATAGGGGCATTTCAGTACAGGATTATGTAGAGCTAGAGAAGCAAGGTTTAGTTTTCTTTAACAGTTTATCGGAAGATAAATTACAGGATAATTTAGTAAAGGTGGCCAGCTATATAAACGGTGATGTATTTAATATAGAAGCAATCGAAGAGTATAGAGCGGATTCAGGGGGAATTTTGACCAGTAATATTTTCTAGGGTTAGCATGGGGGTGAGGTAATTGAATGAGCAACTTATGAAACAATTGAAAGGGCTTGTATATGACTTTGTAGATAATGGAAAAATACTGAATAAGCCTAGAGGTATAACAAAACGCTATGATCTGGATGACAGGAAAATTAAGTTCCTGCAAGGTTTTTTGGACTTGATACTGAATAATGATAAGTTCATCACAAAGGAAAGCAAGTATTACATAAGTAATAAATATATAACAATAGCAGGTGTGGCAGAAGCATTAAAATGTAAAAGCGAAAAAACAGTAAGAACCAAGGTATGGAGAGACAAAAATAAAATAGCATATATCTTTGGGGATAAGTTTATTACAGATATCTTATATTACAAAGATGCTGGTATGGATTTCTATGAAGAAAAGCTGGACGAAGTAAGGTTTAAATATACAGATGTTAAGCTACTAAGCAATATAGACTTAAATCTTCCTCAGGGTGTTATGCAGACAACGGTTGAAGATAATACTTTTGCCGATTTTATAGGAATAATACTTCTGTATTTAAAAACGCAAAAAAGAGCAATTGAGCAGGAGATATCACCAGATATCATTGGTTACATTAAATGGTTATTCTCGTCCAATTTTGGTTTGACACAACAGGATATTGAACGAAAAGAGCGCCTATCGCTATTGCTGGGTGGCGAGGAGTATTCTAGTTTATAGGACTTCAACTTATAATCGCATGACAGCCTCCTTTAAATAAACATTTGCAATAAATATTATTTCATCTCATCAATGGTATGCGTTGGTGGGATATTTTTTTATCATAAATTAATAGGTATCAAATACATCAAGTGATATTTAAATTACAACTAATATAGAGAGATTACATAGCTTAAAAAATATGTGGTCTCTTTTTTTGTATTTCCAATCTGCAAAATCAACTTAAGTTTGATTAAAAATATGAAATTTGATTAAATTTAAAAACTTTTAAGGAGGTTGTCATCATGATGTTACTTGTAATTGCTTTTTGCATAGCACTGGGAGTATTGTTTTGGGCTTGGCTCTGCTACAAAGATGCGGAGAAACAAATGAGAATGAGTAATGATGAATCACTTTGGAATAGAGTATATTATGAGGCATTTAAGAGTGACAGGGTGGATAGTAAGCATAGCTGGTTTTGAGATATTAAATTTATGTGGCGTATATGAGAGACAATCAAGAGCCGATCGAAAACGAGGAATACGATAATGTGTAATGTTATGGTTGTAGATGACTCCTTGTTTATGAGGATGATACTTAAAGAAATAATTGAAAAACAACCTGATGCCAGAATCATTGGCGAGGCTGCAAATGGAATACAAGCAATTGAAATGTATTCACATTTGCAGCCTGACATTATTTTCATGGATATTACTATGCCGAATATGGATGGCATAGTAGCAGCAAAGGAAATCATTAAGCTGGGTGAGACTTACATAATAATGTGTTCAGCAATAGTAGGGCAAAAGCCAATTATAGAGGAATGTTTAATGGCAGGGGCAAAAGATTTTATTACAAAGCCTTTTAAAGAGGAACAGGTAATCAAATCATTAGAAAAATCCAAGCTTTACATGAATTGATATGAGAGGAGGGATATACATGGGAAGTGTTATTCCATTAAGAAATCATCATGATTCAGACGAAAAGGAGCAGTTGAAAAATAATAATGATTTTGCTGAATCGTTATTCTTCGATGCTGAGGAAACAGATAACAGTTCTGACACGGACAGTAAAGAGGAAGAACAAAGCCTTGTTAATTTAAAAAGAGAAATAAAGTTGGCAAAAGAGGCTCTTTCAATATTACTTAATACACATGTAGAAGAAGATACAGAAGCATTTATTAAATGGAGTGAGGATGTACAAAAAGCAAAGGAACACTACAGGAATCTAATGAAACTGTTTAATGAGGATATTGATGCAGATGAAGAAATTGAGAAGCAAATAAGTGAATTAGAGACTTTAGCACTGCTTCTATATACACCTTATGAAAAAAGTAATCCTTTTATAGAGGATGCTGCTGAAGGTGAGGAACCCATTGAAATAACTGACAATACGAGTGAAAGTGATTTGGTCTCATCAGTCGAAACAAAGTTAACAACCCAACCGACTCAAGGGAGTTATGTTCAGCCCCAGCCAAATACACCTATAAAAATTGATATTAATATCAATAATGGTAAGTTAGAGACTCAACACATAACAGAGACAAAAATAGACCCAACATTTCTACAACATACCGTTTATGATGTTAAAAAAGCAGTTGGAAAAGGCATCAGAAAAGCAGTAACAATTTTGACAACTGTTTATGTCTCGACATTTGGAACTATATTCATAAATCAGTGGTTTGGTTTTAATCTACCATCTAAAATTATCAAATATATGGAGCGCATACCCTTGTATGATGAAATATTACAGTTTGTAAATACGATTATCAGTAATTTAAAAGGGTTATAACTTTAAATAAAAAAGAAGGAGAGTAGAAAGATGAAAAGAAAGCTGATTATATCAATGTTAGCAACAGTTGTACTACTTTTTAGTGTTTCTAGCGGCAATGTAAATGTATATGCGGGGGATGGGGGTGAAAGTGATAGCACTGAAATTGTTGTGAATACTGAAATCGATATTACTGATGAAACTGATGTAGATAAAGAGGCAGGAGAAACGAATACACCAATCATAAAGGAAAATGAGGATATACCAGACATCGTGGAAGGTTTAACTGAAAAAAAGGAAGATGAGGATGCCATTAATGAAGTCACAACTGGGCAAGCAATTGAGTACATAGACAGAATATACGATATCGCAACAGGGGAAGGCATTGAAAGTGTGGATGTAACTGCTGAAAACAAAACAACTGGGGATTTGTATAATTGCTTATCAGATAATGAGGGATATTTCAAACTAAGTTTGGTAGCAGGTGATTATAAATTAATTCTCAAGCGAGCGGGTTACAAGGAAAAAATGGTTGATATAAACGTTAAATAATTTGATGTGGCGTGCCGGAGAAAAGGCACGCCACTGGTTTTAAGGAGGATTTATTACTATGATAAAAATGAAGAGAGCACTATCAATAATACTGGCGATATTAATTGCATTTTCAAATGTGATGGTAGCTTTTGCTGATATAGGAATGCAGTCATTGGAATGCAATGTAGCAGTCAATGTAGTAGGAGAAGGAAGTTACGCATCACCGCATCTTACAAATAACACAACAGGCCAGATTCGTGTTGGGATAGTTGGGGAGACGAGTTATTCTATGCAAATGAATATTGGAGACACAGTATCGTTAGAGGCTTCAAATGTTTCAAACTACAAGGTAAAAAAAGTTGAAGCAAATGGTGTAACTGTTTGGGAAGAAAACATTAACGACATAGAGTTTTATGCGACGGTTTATGGAGACGAATTCCCCTATGGTAAATACACAGACAGCTTTGAATCAATGACTGTTTCAACCATTAACAATTATGAGATTATTGGTGATACAACATTTACGGTATATATGGAGCCTGTGCAGCAATATAACTTAAATACTGCTGTGGATCCCGGATATGGTGGAAACATCACAATAAAAGCTAAGGAAGTTGTTAATGCCAATCCAGACACTATAGTATCTACGGGGATTTTCGTTGAAGGCACAGAGGTTACTGTTAATGCTATTCCTCATTTAGGATATAAGTTTGTAAGATGGGATATAAATGGTGAGACTTTTACATATCCAGAAAGGTTTATAGAAATAACAAAGGATACAACTGTAATAGCGTATTTTGAACCTGTAGGAATAAAGGTTTTTGTAGACGATGTGCGTGTAAACTTTCCAGATGCTCAGCCCTTTGTCAGTGAAAACGGTAGAGTAATGATACTCATAAGATTTGTAAATCAGGATTTAGGAGGAATAGTCTACTGGTCTCAAGAGACACAAACGGCAACAATAGACAGAATAGCGTTTAAAGGACAAGCTAACGAACAAAAAATCAGAGTTGAAATGACTTCCGGTGCATATGAATTCAAAGTTAATGGCGTAACATATCCAATGGATGCCTATGTGCAGGGAGTTGCTGGGAATAGATTGGTAATACCTGGGGCATATATAGCACAACCATATCCTGACGTTCATTATGAAGTAAGAGATAATGGAACGGACGTGGAAGCATATTATTATGTTAAAAAAGAGAATCAATTTCCTAATCCAAGTACAAAATATGATACGCCACTACCCAAAATAACACCGGAACCAATTGTAGACTTTGATGAGCCTATAGGTGATTTGGTTGATTTTACAGACAATTACACCCTTACAACAAGTTCAAGCCCTGTTGAAGGTGGACAGGCCTACGGTGGAGGAGCATATGGAAAAGGCTCTTATGTATCAATTTCAGCTGCACCTAACGCAGGATATACTTTTGAAAAATGGATTATAGATGGAGTAGAGAACTTTAATCAGTATGCAGTTTTTACATTAGATAAAGATACGACAGCAGTAGCATATTTCAAAACAAGTGGAAAATCAGCATTAACTATAGCTAAGGAGCCAAATAATATAGGTAATGTAAATATGTTGTATAACATGGCTTGGTCTTATGGTGTAGAAGGTATAATGAATGGACTGGATACTGGTTCAAATATCATTCTTGATGCAAATACTGATGAAGTAAAGTTTATTAAGTGGGTTGTAGACGGAGTAGAGTATTTTGACCCATGGATATCAATAACTCTAAACAGTGATATGATTGCGACAGCATTTTTTGAGGAAATAGCAAAACCAAAATTGAATATTAATAAAAGCCCAACAAATTTAGGATCTGTAGATCTGCTAAACGAAACTACAATGGTTATGTCCTATGGTGTAGAAGGCAGTGAAATGACATTTGATAAAGGTACAAACTTGTCACTTACAGCTCAGACGACAGAGGGTGTGAGGTTTGTAAAGTGGGAAGTTGATGGCGTAGAATCATTTGGTGCGTCTATACAGATAAAAATGGAGGCTGATACTGTTGTTACAGCATACTTTGAAGAAGCACCTGTTTTACCATTGTTTAAATTGAATGCTTCGGTAGTGCCAACTGATGGCGGGAGAATATTACCGGAAACGATTGGATTAGGATTACCATATATGTCAGGCAGTAAAGTGGATATTTCTTGTGAAGCAAATCCGAAATACATATTTGATAAATGGGTAATTGATGGTGTAGAAGAATACAATCAAAATACAGCAATTGTAATGGACAAGGAAAAAACAGCTGTAGCACATTTCAAATTAATCGAAGCACCTAAAGGTACAATTACGATAAGGTATTTAGATGAAGCAGGTAATGAAATAGTCCCAAATGAAATAATCGAGTACCTGGTAGGGGGTTATAAGATTTCCAATAAACCAGTTGATGGGTACATCGCACTTGAACCTACATCGTATGACAAGGTTGATGTTCTTCCCGGGAAGAATAAAACAGTAGAGTTTATTTACAAAGCAATCAAAGGTGAGCTAACTGTCAGCTTCAAAGATGAAGCTACAGGAGAAAAGTTAGCAGAGGATGAAAAAATAAAAGATATCCCCATGGGTAAATTTGAGTATTTTGTAAATAAGGTTATTGAAGGATTTAAGTTAGTAGGAGAAAAAGCAAGGCAGATTTGGTTTACTTTGACAGATACGAGCCAAACAATTGATATATTGTACAGCAAGGAATCTACGCCAGAACCTACACCTGAGCCTACACCTGAGCCTACACCTGAACCTACACCTGAACCTACGCCCGAACCTACGCCTGAGCCTACGCCTGAGCCTACGCCCGAACTTACACCTGAGCCAACACCTGAGCCAACACCTGAGCCTACACCTGAACCTACGCCCGAACTTACACCTGAGCCTACACCTGAACCAACACCCGAGCCAACGCCTGAACTAACACCTGAACCGAAGCCTGAGCCTACCCCTGAACCAATACCTGAACCAATACCCGAACCTACGCCTGAACCGACACCTGAGCCAACACCTGAGCCTACACCTGAACCTACGCCCGAACTTACACCTGAGCCTACACCTGAACCAACACCCGAGCCAACGCCTGAACTAACACCTGAACCGAAGCCTGAGCCTACCCCTGAACCAATACCTGAACCAATACCCGAACCTACGCCTGAACCGACACCTGAACTGACACCTGAACCGATACGTGAACCAACTCCAAAGCCGACAACGGTACCAATACCGGAGTCAATACCAGATACAGATCAAACGTTGGGAATAGTAAGAGGCCAAATTGTATTTTCTGATGGTAAGCCATTATCAAATGCAAAGCTTGAACTTCATTCTAAACCAATAATAACTTACACAGATGATGATGGCAATTTTGAATTTATTGGTGTTCCAATGGGCGCTCACAGAATATATTTGGCTGATGAAAAGTATACAGATACTTTGATTTTAGTAAAAGAGATTAAAATCAGTATAGGTGAGAGTAGCAAGATAATAGACGGTGAGAAAATAAGGAATTATATAAGTAATCAGAGGATGATTGAAGCAGGCATAATAGAAATATCAGAACAAAAACCTGAAGAGATTGTAATGTTTGTTTTAGATATGGGTAGTTCGAGGACTGAAACTAAAAAGAACATACCGGTTATACCAGTTACTGCAGTTGCTGGAACATTTTTATTGGTTGCAGCTGTGGTCTTTGTTAAAAGAAAGAATATCAGAATATACAACCTGTCTGATGGAAATTTAATCGGAAAAAGGAGAATATCTGCAAAGCAAAGAATTAGGCTGCAGTTGAAAGATGAAATTAATCTTGTTGGAGCAGGCAATATTAAAATTGTGTTTAATGGTAGTATTGCAAAAAGGCTTACAGATTGCGTGATTGAAATCTTAAACAAAGATGCAATAGTAGCAAACATAGATTTACCGAGTGTAATAGACCATAACTTAGTCATTGAGCTGAAAGATTATCTAAAATAATAAAGAGCAAGTTGTAAAATAATACTTGCTCTGCATTAGCAGAAAAGGAGGATTCACATGAATAAGGAGGAGCTCATGCTAAGAGTGGAGAATCTAAGATTAAAGGCGGAAATTGAACAGCTAAAAGAAGACAAGAGCTGTAATCCACTACAGATACAGCAGGAGTACGTAAAAAATAGAAAAATTAAGCCTGCTGAGAAGAAGGTTAGTAATATAACAATAGCTGAATTATTTAGTGCAGGGGTTACACCATACAAAATCGGTAAAATGGTAGGTATGAGTCAACAAGGTGTAATTAATAGGCTTCAAAAAATGAACCTGTGGGAGACTAAAGAAAAAGGTAATCAATATAAGAAATCGCAAGAATAGATCTAATACATTATCATATGGACAGTACAAAGCAAAAGCCACATCAAATAAAAAGATGTGGCTTTTGCTTTGCATTAAAGAAAGTAAAGCGGATCTTGATGAATTAATATTCACTTTTTTAGATTAATAAAGAAAACAGTGAATTTTTATTTAGGATCCTAGAAAGGTACTGTAGATTGAATAGTTAATAGAGTTTTCAGATAAAGTGTTGAATTTGTATAGAAAGAAGGGGATGCAATGAGTAGAGAAGAGGTTATTCAAAAGGTAAAAGATGCAAGAAATAAGGCGGGGCTGGAGGTGATTAAGCAAACGTTATTTGAAATTGGGATTATGCCAGATAGTAACCCCGATAAACGCAGAAAAAACATTGATAATTATGACATAGCTGTACTTTGGTTCAGCGGCTATAAACCAAATGACATTGGTAAAAAAGTAGGCATGTCAAAGTCTGGTGTAATTGTGAGGCTTAAAGAAATGGACATTTACGATTAATAAAAGTTTAGGAAGGAGGTTGATACCTATGACACAAAGGGAAGCTCAGATACGGAACATAAGAGCATTAATGAGCTGGAATAGAGAATACTTTCCAAATGGAGTAGCATTAACAAACGGAAAAGATGGCCTGTTTTACAGCTATACAAATGGTGCGATAACAAGGCTGAGGTTAAATAAGGATAATAAATGGAGTTTTTGGGGTAATGGAGTAGGACGGCTCGTTCGTGACTATTTACAATTCCAATTACCTGGTAGCAGGATAAACATTTATAATCATGTTGTAGCAGCCGTTGCATTAGGGCTATTTGATAATGCAAATATAAAGGATGCCTATATAAATCATAAGAATTATAATGGATGTGATAATAGACCCAATAATTTAGAGATATGCACCAACTCGGAAAATACGCTTCACGGACAATTTCGAGTATACTGCATTAATCTTGGGATATGGACAGAAGGAATTAGTATAGAGGCAAAGGAAGCTATTCGGTTTTTAAGGAGTCTAAAGGAGATAGAGCCTTAATATTAAAGGCACTATGCAAATATCTAAACAAACAAGCAGTAAATTACTATATTTAAGGGAGGTCACTTAAGATGGATAAAAGATTTATAAGTAAAAGAACAATTTTAATACCGATGTTGACACTGGTTATTTTGGTAAGCCAGCTCACTAGTGCATTTGCTATATCTTCTACGGAGTTAACCAATTTGGTAAACGAAAGTAATACTGTCGCAGTTGAGATCTATGAACCAGTACTTTCGCAGAAAGTATTTGAAAACTTTAGTGATGTACCTGCAAACGCTTGGTACTTTAAAGATGTGCATGAAGCTCGTAGGTTAGGAATCATTGCTGGTGTAGGCAATAATAAGTTCGCTCCTCATGAGGATATCACATATGCACAGTATTTGAAGATTATTTCAGCGATACTAGATGAAAGTATCAACAATAAACCGGATTCAATTCCATGGTATGATAAATTTATTGAGTCTTGTAGGGTTTTGGGAGCAGTTGATAAAAACGAGGTTGTTCCAGCGACTATAGCAATACCACGTGAATTAATGATTAAATACACCTGTAAAGCATTATCGATTCAGCCTTTCGAGGGCAATGAGATAGTATTTGGTGATGTAAAACCAGAGGATGCAGCATGGATAAATGCAGCCTATAATGAATATCTAACAGAAGGTAGTGGACGTTTACCGAACGGTTCAAAGAAATTTGGAATTGGTGAATATGCCACACGTGCTCAGCTTGCTACGATGGCATTAAGAATAAAAGCATATCATGAGAATCCAACTCAATATAAAGAGCAAGCAGCAGAAGCAAGGGAAGAAGCGGACAAGAAATGGGAGGCAGAAAACGAAGCTAAAATTGATGCAGCGGGTGTAGCCAGAGCGGAAGAAGTATTCAATAATAGTCCGATTTATAATAAGAAAACGAATCATGGATTGAAATTTGGGAACACTGGTTATACCCTAACGGATGCATCCCTATTTGCCGCTAACTTCTTGAATATTTTCCTTAACTATGATGCTACAAATGTAGAGAGCATGGATAAATGGGAAGCTGAACTTGTTAAATATGTCACAACTGGCAGCGCAGAGGATATGGCAGAAGTAAAACAGATAGCAATAGAAAAAAAGGATAAATGCAAAGCAGACCTTTTTCTTAGTGCAGATAGGATTGAGATAATTGACGGAAGGTTTCATGTTCACGCAGTATTCTATGATTACGAGACAAATAAAGTGTATAAAGTTTATTTGAGAATCGGTGCTCATAATGTTAATAAAAATGACATTGCGATAGACAGATGGGAATTTGACGTGGTGGAATAGGGGGTAAAATAACATGAAAAAACTAAAGAGGCTTATAGCCTTTATATTATTGATGTCAATTTTAGGCAGCACGAGTTTCGTAATGGCAGTTCCTGATGACAAAGGTGATACTGGTTCTGGTAACGGAGCCTCTTACAATCAACAAACAGGCGAAGCATCCATAGTTACAGACGAAAAAGATGGAGAGATTAAAACGACCGGTGCTTCAATTGACAAATGGCGTGTAAAAACTCCAGCTAGCTGGCCGGAATTATTGGGTAGCTATTGGGGGTTCACTCCAACACAATATGTATTGGAACATAACAATATATTATATGATGCAGGTTTATATAATGAAAGAGATTGGTCTTCTGGAGCAGTAAACGGTACTGTTACACATAGTAAAGAACAGATTGAAGAGTTGGTAAATAATGCTGTAACCTTCGGGGGTATGATAACTGGAGTATCTAAAGATAAAATACTTGATGAAGGATTTACAATACATATATACGCATGTGTATTTGCTATAAAGCCGGGACACGCGTTTGAGGATACATACATAGAACTATTCCTAGTCAAGTATGATAAGAATATGATGACATTCAAAAATGGAGTTGACGGTTTTAGAACTTGGATAGCAAATGTTGTAGATAGATGTGCAGCTAACTTGGGGGTAACTAATGAAGGATATGCTTACTATAATGTTCCACCGAGAGTTGCTCTTGCCCCTGTAGGAAACAACTCAAATATAACAGGAGATTTAATACTATCTGAAAAGAGAATAACAAAAGCATATGACTTAACTTCATTTGGAAGTTTAACGGATTTTGGATTTAGTTATTCATCAACGGGTTCACATTCACATAGGGTTGATTTTAGGAATAAGAACGGAACACCATTAGACACTACAGATGATTTTGATGATTATTACTATGATGATTACGATAGAAGTACACCCGTAGATAGCTCTTATAAATATGTAGTACAGGCAAGTAATAGTTTAAATACAAATGCTATCACGACTTTAGGTGGATTTGTTCCTAAGTATGTTAACAATACTAAAACTGGTACAGCTAGTTGGAGCGGGGGTAGCAGTACACTTACTCCTAATTTGCAATTCTCAGTATGGAGAGCAAATGATTTACCAACTTTAGCATCTTACAAGGAAAATGTAAATAACCCTTTGGTAAAAGATTTAGGATTGCCGATTGGGAAAACACCTCAAAAGCCAAGAAATACAACAGGTGGTTATAAAGAGAATATAAGCATTCAGTTAAGACAGTCAAATGATGATGGCGCGGACTATTCAACAACATTTACAGACGGTGATGATTCTGCAACACAAATTCACTCTACGGTAGATACAGCTGATTACAATGCAATTTTAGGGGTGCAATCTTTTATAGGTGTAGCTAATAAAGGTGATAATGGATCAACATTCTCATCTAGCAGTTTTGTAATCAATGGAATAAGGTTTAACACGGCTAGAGGGTATGCTGTTCCTAGTGGGAATTTAATTAAATTCTATCCCTATGTACAAATGGCATATGATTTACCTGGTAATACGGCATCCATACCAGTAAATGTATTGGCTGGGTATGAGTCTACTATAAAACCAGTGGATTATATCGAGGTAGGCTGGACAAATACTAATACTACAAATTCGTTAACATTAAATTCTAATCAATGGAGTACTCATGCAAGAGCAGTAAGCAAGTGGGGAAAAAACAGTGTATTACCGGGTGGAGCAATATATACTTTGGATACAAAGGCAAATGCAAGTAAAGTTGGAGTGACAACGTGGCAGACATATATTCCCAATGATTTATTGGGTGCGCTAACAGCAGGGGATAGTTATTTTAGTTTAGATGCAGCTATAGCAAGGGATAATGACATAAATAATCAAATTAAAGCATCTATTGAAGCATTAGATGTGGTGCAATATATTGATAAAGACCCAACAAAATCAAATGCATTTAGTGGAATAAAATTAAATGCAGCTGGTGGTCAAGATGTATATGGCAATAAAACATCAAGCGACCCTAAATATTGGTTAAAACGTGGAACGGCAGCTAATAGTAATTATGCAAACGAGGCAGACTTAGATATAATCAATGAGAGTGGTAAGACGAGGACGTATTATAAAGTAGAATCAGACATAAATGGGAATGTAGCAATCAGTAAATGTACCGATGGGGTCAATTGGATTATATTAGAAACACTATCAAAGACTCAAACCGCAGCTAACATCACTAAAGTAGAGGTAAATGAGTTAGATAACAGGACAAAACTAATAACAAACTTTATATCTGCTATTGATAGAAATAAGGGTAGTGATAAGACAATAAATTCCTATGTAGTGTCTGGAGACGATAAATGGTACAATGAAGCATGGGAAGGCGTGATAGTTATGAAAACAGATACTGTATATACAGTCGGTTTTAATAAGCCCGTTACACGTTCAGTTGCTCTTGATCCAAAACTTACGCCTCCTAAAGATTCAGCTAGTGATGTGTTTATGAAGGCATATTTAAGCCAGTTCAGGCTAAATGATAAACCTACTATACATAGTGGCAAGGTTTCGGGTTTTGTGGCAAGGCATAATGAAGTGGACATTGTAATGCCAGAAATGCAGAACATGTACGTTTCAAGAACATTCTACATTCCAAATGCCACTGTAATGGATTTACACTAAACAAATATTGAACATAGAGAGTGCCGCTATAATGCGGCATTTTCTATGCTCAGGGTTAAATTAAGGTTAATATCAGATAAGTATAAATTTGTTGGTCATTGACCTATAAGCGTTGATTATAAAAAATAAAATTTTCTATAATGCAAATAAACTTAAAAAGTATGTATAAAGTTTGGGATACATTATGAATTCCAATAGGTTGTTCAGTTATGGATTTTTAAGATGCTGAAAGATGAATTCCAGCAAAATGGGAGTATTTCAATCAAATCTGATTATGTCATAACTATTAAAAAATCTCATATGAACATTAGAAAAAACTCATGACTGAAATAAATATTGGGGTGAATGAATATGATGAAAAATTTGGAATCAATAAATATTTCGGTTACGAGAGAACATTATAGAATATGGTGCGATTGCAGGATAATTACTGATTATAGCCAACATAATGCTCAATATACTAGAAAACAGATTATAAAGGACATCAAAAATGAAATAATAGCTCTTCCGGTAACATGTGAGGTCTCTGCAATAAAGGTAGACATTGAAATAATAAAGAATATTGTAAAGGTTAATGTATTTCCAAAAGATGACGAGTTCATCATTCAGATAATATATAAAGCTAACGATTAATGAAGGTTTATAGTGTAGGCACATTGGGGGTAAGTAAGTACGCTTGCCCCTATTTTTTTATGCTTATTGTCAATTGACATAGCAATAGGACATAAACTATCTATTAAAAATTAGTAGGTCTTGTAAAGCAGAAGAGTAATTTGGAAAATTAATTGCAACAATTGGGGTGTCTAAGTAAGGTTAGTGTTTAGTGTAATCTGAAAGTGTAACAAAGTGCAGCCAAAAAGTGTAACGGTCTGCGATGTAAAAGTCCATTGTAACACCCTTCAATTTGAGTTATCCTTTAGTTTGTCTGACGAACTGAAGGAGGTACAGAAAGGATGTTATCAATGGACGATATAAAGTATATCAGAAGAATGCATGATGTGGAAGGGTGTTCAATCCGTGAAATCATGCGACGCTCCGGTTACCATTACGAAACCGTTAAGAAATATTTGGATATGAAGGATTTCAACAATCCAACACTACTACCTAAAGAAGTTCCATCCCTGCTTGATCCACTTAAGCCAATAATAGATGAATGGCTTGAGAACGATCTTAAAGCACCCCGTAAACAGCGACATACTGCAAAACGCGTTTATGAACGTCTGCTAAATGAATATCCGGGTCAGCTTGAAGTTAAGCTCAGGACCGTCCAATATTATGTATCAAAGAAGAAGAAAGAGCTGTACGCAGAAAAGTCTAAGGGGTACATCCCTTTGGAACACCCTGCCGGTGAGGCACAGGTAGATTTCTGTCAGTTCTTCTACTATGATAACTCCAATACTTTGAAAGAAGGTCGGAAGCTGACAGTTTCCTTTCCACAAAGCAACGGAGCATATTGCCAAGCATTCCGGGGTGAGAACCAGGAATGTCTGTTGCAAGGGCTAAAAAATATCATGAAGCATATGAACAAGGTTCCATTCCGTATGGTATTCGATAATCTATCAGCAGCTGTTGCCCATATCGGCAGCGGTAAGGACAGAATTTTAACTGAAGGCTTCAAGCGGTTTGTTGAACACTACGGTATTGAACCAGTTTTCTGCAATGCTTCTGCTGGCTGGGAAAAGGGCAATGTTGAAAACAAAGTAGGTTATGAACGCAGGAATATGTTTGTTCCAGTCCCCACAATACTGGACTTTGACCAGTTCAACAGAAAGCTCCTTAAATGCTGTGAAAGGGATATGCAGCGGGAGCATTACCGTAAGGGACATCTGATTGCAGACCTGTTTGAAGCAGACAGACAAGCTATGCTGCCTATGAATCCGATTGATTTTAAAGTATCCAGATTCCAAGCTGCAAAGGCCGATAAATATGGAAAGGTAATGTTTGAAACCAATCTATATTCATCATCACCAAAGCTGGCACAAGAACATGTATACCTTGAAATTACAAGTGATAGCGTCACAATAATGGATATTAAGTACAATCCCGTTGTCACCCATTGCAGACTATATGAGAAGGATGGGGAGTCAATGGATTGGCTACCATATATATCATTAATGGCTAAACGCCCCAATGCAATTAAATATACAGGCTTTTATCAGGAACTACCCGAGATATGGCAGAACTACCTGGCAGAGCTGTCACCAGAGAAGAAGAGGGAAGCCCTCCTTACTCTAAATACAATGCTTCAGAAGCATGATATTGCAGCTGCAGCAAATGCACTTGAAGTTGCACTGGATAGTGGAGTAAAAGACTCTGACAGCATACTGGCAAGCTATTACAGACTGACAAACAAAGTGCAGCAGTTGCAACCGATGCAGTTCACAAATCCATACATAAAAGTACCATCCTTCAAAACAGATAACTCAAGATATGATAGTCTGTTTGGAAAGGAAGTGAGCCAATGAAGGAACAACTGCTTGAATGCTGCAAACAGCTTAGGCTTAGTGCACGGTTTGCAGAAAATGCAATAAATGCAAACGGTGCAACGAATCAGGAATATATGCTTGAGGTCTTAAAAGCCGAAATCATATATCGGAATACCAAACGCCGGAACCTATATTTAAAGAAAGCCGGTTTTGATAACATTAAAACTTTTAACGGCTATGATTTTGAAGATATTACGCTACCTTCAGGCGTAACGATTGATTTATTGAAACAGGCTGAATTCCTGTCACGTCAGGAAAATTTAATTCTTTATGGCAGGAACGGAGCCGGCAAAAGTCACATGGCAACAGCAATCGGTGTAGAAGCCTGTATGCAAGGCAAACATGTCCGATTCTACAAAACTGCTGCATTGGTCAATGAGTTATTAGCAGCAAAGGCCAATGGCTCACTGGTACAGATGCTAAAGAAGCTCAGTAAACTTGACCTTTTAATCTGTGACGAATGGGGTTACATCCCCTTCGATGCAGAGGGCTCTCAGCTGCTGTTCCAAGTTATTGCAGACTGCTACGAAAAGCGTAGCCTGATAATCACAACAAACATTGAATTTAGCAAGTGGAACGGAATATTTTATGATGATCAGCTTACAGCGGCCCTCATCGACAGGTTAGTCCATCACAGCCATTTGATAGTCTTTGGCCGGGACAGCTGGCGGTTAAAGCACTCACTGATGAAACAATCTAACAACTAAATACAATTTGGGGTGTTACACTTTTGCATTGCATTTCGTTACAGAAAGCTATTGCAATAAACAGTTAGTGATTTAATCAAAGAAATGAATATTTTGGCATATACATGAAGGTAGTAACTTTTCAAAAATATTTGATTCGTAAATAAAAAATCAAATTTGGAAAATAAGTTGCAACATTACTAGTGTCTTGTGTAAGATGACGAAAAGATCATTTAATAATAGATCCATTTTGAATTGTAGATATATTTTAATACACATTATAGGCTAGTGGAATTTTTATTGAACTGATTAAAAGTAATGGAAATCACTGAATCAGGCAGTAAAATGTATTTTGTTAAGCGTAATAAAATGATGGACACGAAAATGTAAGAGATTAGAATGTTTTAAGAATAAAATAGCAAAAAGATTTGGACAGGTTTGATGCTAGTTAAATTAACAAAAATCAATATAGACCTGTTCGTTATTCTGAATTTCGTTATTAGCATGAAATAAATTTTTATGTATCAAAAATAGATCATCTTGTGAAATCATGGGAAAACTCAAAATTATTCAGGATTTGTAGTTTTTTAAATTGTTTTTGGACAATTGAAATTGAATAAAAAATGACCCAAATTATAGAAAATTATGAAGTATAGTTTTTAATAAGTGAAAAAGGGGTCAATGCATGCGTTTCCAGAAAAAAATATATAAAGATATAGAGAGAAAATAGAAATAATTGGAGATTGGAAAGAATTAAAAATAACAATATGAGAAAATATGTGGTTGACATTTCAAAACAACTTATCATATTTAGAGATAGATACTTCCAAAAAAGTGGAATGGAAATTCTCAAAGGTTTATTCAGGCATTAATTATTATTTCAAAATAGGAAATATTTATATAAATGCAGTTACAATAACTGGGCTAGTTATATTTTTTTTATCGTAGCAAACTATATTACCAGTTTGGTGATTCATATTAGAATTTCATACAATTTTAAACTAGTTTAAATTTATATGACCAATAAGGTTTAATTTTGTATATATCTGTATATATATGAAAGTAATTATTTCTTTTGACAAAGCTATTGAATTTTCTAGAATTCAGCGTTAAACTCCCAAAGCTAATATTTGTAAAGAAACAAAAATGCAAATAAGCATTATGAAAAGGGAGGACGTGTGTTGTGTCAAAAAGTCGAGTATTAACAGTTACATATTCTTATTATCCAAGCAATTCAGTGGTGCCCAACATAAAAATATTAGGGAAGTGGTTGCATGATCTCGGGTTTTCAGTTGGTGAGAAAGTAGAAATTTATAATGAGAGACCAGGTGAATTGGTAATACGAAAAATAAGTAATACTTAGATGATAAAAAAAAGCTAATGAAAATACAGGCAGTAACATTTTGGAATCCTTATGCATTAAGACGTATAAGGGTTCTTTTTTTTATTTAGTACGTTCTTTAACGCTGCTTTGGAATCATAAGAATTAGAAGTCACTAAAATAAATTATTTGATGAACTAACCACTTATATGTAAGCAGACAAGTAATCGGAGTTGTAAAAATTAAAAAGGAGGACTTTTTATGAGTAACAGCTCTGTACCGCAAATAGCAATTAATAAACTTAATTTATCGCCAAAGGAAGCGGCTGAACTGATTGGGTGTAGTGAGTACACTATTAAAGAACTGGCACGTCAACAAAGGATTCCATCTCATAGGGTAGGTAACATGATTAAATTTACGAGGGAAGGATTGGAGACTTGGATTAAAGCACAAGAAAAAAAATCTTGGATTCGAGTGTAATTCAACTTGACGAACAAGTACTTTTCCGATAACCTCAACCACCCAAAAAGTTAAAAGGAGATGTGATGATATGGCGACAATAAAAGATTATGGTAACGGTAAATTTAGAATTGTAGCGAGTAATGGAAGGCGTCATGATGGAAAACCTAATAGAGCAAGTTGGACTATTGAGGCAAAATCTATGAAAGAAGCTGAGAAAAAGGCAGTAGAACTGGAATATGAATTTAAGCATGGTAAAAAGAAATCAATCTCGAAGAAATACAGCTTTAACGACCTTATAAATGAATGGAGAAAAAGTGATAGATATCAGCAAATGTCACCTAAGACTATTGAAAGATATGAAGGTATGCTTAAACATAAATTGATTCCTGCTTTTGGAGTGTGGCCATTAGTGGACATAAGACCGTTGGATATTATGCACTTTATAGCGTCACTAAGAAAACCAGGTGCAAGACTTGATATTAACAATCAGAATCCATACAGTGATAAAACAATTCAGGGGTATTACATAATTCTGCATTCATTGTTTGATGATGCAGTACGATGGGAAATGATGTCAGAAAACGTATGTGATAAAGTGGATAAACCCTCAATAAAGAAACATAAAGCTAAGTTCTATGAGGAAGAACAGATAGACAGGTTACTTGAATGCTTGGATCTAGAAGGAAAAACACTTGAGATAAGCCTTAAGAAAAGGAACCCTAATCATAGAGGGAAATCAGAACAAGAAAAAAGAGAGCTGATGGAAGAAAGGAGGTACTTGTATCATATGCATAAAGCATATGTATATTTAGCATTAGCAAGTGCAGGTAGACGTAGCGAAGTATGTGGATTGGATTGGATAGATATCAATTTTGATACTACGTATATGATAATGGAAAAAACACTACAATATACAAAGAGTGCAGGAAAATTTTCAAGACCTTATTTAAAAAATGGCGATACATGTAAATCAATGTTCTTACCGGAAGCTGTCATAGAGATTCTTAAGGAATATAAAGTAGAACAGGAGCAATACAAGGAAATACTGGGGGACAAGTGGGTTCAGACTGGTAAAGTGTTTACTGCAGTTAATGGTGATTTGATTAATCCAAACAACATTAGTTTATGGTTTAAAAGGTTCTTGAAAAGGTATGAGCTTCCATATATTACACTGCATGAGGTGAGGCATACAAGTATATCCTTTATGCTAATGCAAAATGTTCCAATTGAGGTTGTTGCAGAACGTGCAGGACATAGGGATACTTCAGTTACATCAGGAATATATGGACATGTGTTCGAAGAAAATAAAAAGAAAGCAGCACAAACAATTGAAAAGATGTTCACAATTAAAGGGGCGGTATAACCGCTCCTTTCTAGTGCAAAAACTGGAAAATGTTTAAAGCGTATCTTTTCTGAATCCATTAAACCCTCATATGTATTTCTTGTTACGTATGTAATATTATGATGAAATTATTAATTCCTTAAAAACCTTAAAGGAGAGTATGAAAGTGTTTGAATTAAGCGGTTCAGATGGATTTAGAACTGTCAGAGCATTCATTCTATATGAGGATACACTTGCGTTTATGGTTAGACCTGAAAAGTCAAGCGAAAAGCTAGGGATAATGCGTCTTGAAGGCATATTGAGCCTAATGAAAGTCTATTGGAATCTTTGAAAATGGAAATTATGGAGGAAGATTCAATAGAAGCAATGCTGTTAAATTCCCCACGTACATTTTATAAACGAAACTAAACAAGGAAGGTCTGATGAGCGAATATATATATTCTTATATATTAGACTTGAGATTGTGTTTTAGAGCAGATTCTGCTATAATAATTGAATAAAAACCTGTTTTCATTGCGGCTTTGAAAGATGAGGCGTAACGAAGAAAATTTATATAATTGGAGGTGAGACAATGTCTAAAAAATCCAATAGTCTTATCCCTAGTGGAGGAAGTGCGTTACCCAATATTCAAAATATGAAAGTGGATAAGGACAAACTTGATAGGCCCTATGCAAAAGTTGAGAATGATAATGGTGATTGGTATAAACAAACAAAGCTGAAAAGTGGAAAAACGAAAAGAGAGATGGTTTCAGATAATTAATTTTTGGTATACCAATGAAGGTTAATGCTTTTGTAAATTCCGTTACAAGAATACCGAAGGGGCGCAACGTAATTTTACATACATTAGCCTTCGGCGGCATATAATAGACATTTTCTTCATCCCACCTTATTCCCCAAAGGCGCGAAATAACAATTTCCATTTTAACATTTCCGGCGGCGCATCTTGGTGACGTACCACTGGTTTTATATATAGAGAGAAATAGTTCAACTCAGAATTCAATCCCAGATTTGATTCATAGCACCCGCCTTTGGCCGCCCAGAGCCGATTTTAATCCATTTAACAAGCACAGGCTCTCTGTTTGAATAATCGTAATTATCCACCAGATTAATCACTTCCTGAAGCGCGGAGCGCAGCTCCATAATATGGAACGGCCAGTAAGCTACTTTCCATATTATAGGTGTCTTTCCTATCTTAGCTACTTGTATTTATGGGTATACATAATATAGATTGGTTATGTATAGCATAAAAGGTGATATTGGTATCATCTAAAATATTCCATATATATATATATATATACTATGCAATACTTAATTTTGACTCTAACCACTGCGAATAGCTTCTTTGCCACAGTATTATGTCAAGCGTGATAACTTATATGAGTTCAAAAAACACAAAGCTTGGGGCACTCCCCCGCAAAAAAATAGTAGTGATGATATCGTTGCACAAGCATTGCACATAGGGGCAAGAAAAATGTATAAATGATGTATAAACATACACGATTCATCTTATATATAGGGTTATAGGGATAAAAGTGCGTATATTTATACTGAAATAAATAAGGTTATACCTAATACAGAACCCGGCTTATAGACTTACTCATAATATATACCAGAAATGCTGACCTTCAGGGGTTGGCATTTTTACTTATACGCTGTTTTTTTTTCAGTCCACAAGTCGGGTTTTAAATTCTACATGTACGCTTGAGTAGATATAACGTTTACTTCAAAACTACTTCACATTTAATTTTACTCTGTTTACCATATCATGTCAGCAAAAAAGCACATGCTATTGCCCTTTTAAGGTATGATATTAAATTACATATAGCTACATCCTTGAGATGACTTTGCTTTGCAGCAGTATAATATTTTAGAGATTCACTATAGTCTTACTGCGAGAAAGGTTGCAAAAGAAGTTTTGCTAGATATGAGACAAACTTGATATAATATGCAGTAATGCTTATTCTTTTTTGTGGAGATGAAAATTATGAGAGATAATTTGATAGAAGAAATTGCAGAAAAGGCACGAAAGGTTATTGAGCAAATTCCGTTTTCTAAGCAAGAGAATATCGGATTTTCTACCTTTGAATATGGTGACCCTACTATTTCATATGAAGTACGAGCAAATGGCTATCATAGGGTTATAAATGAGCGGGGAGATGTTCGGGAAGAAAGGGTAGCACAAAGCATTGATGAAATGGTTGATTATTTCGTTGAGCAGGCCGTTCCAAATAGCGCAGAATTATAAATTTGGTATTGAGTTTAATATGCGAATCATGTAATATTAAATCCAAGTGTTTATTTATTTTATTATGGTAACTTATATTTTTTCTATTGTATTGGGGAGACGAGTAATGGCAAACAGGAATAAAACTGAAGTTTACATATATGGAAGCAAGTATACAGTTTTAGGTTCAGAATCTGAAGAATATATCCACAAACTTGCTTTATACGTTGATAAAAAAATGAGAGAATTTTCTGAAGTTAATAGTGCATTAAGTTCTGGGATGATTTCAGTACTGGCTGCAATTAATATTGCAGATGACTATTTTAAAACTTTAGATAAGTTGGAAAATATTACAAATAATCAGCAAGCTAAAACTGAGTTAATGGATAAAGAGTACAAACAGAAAATAGAAGAACTTAACTTACAAATTCAAAAGCTTAAGTCAGATTCAGATTCCATGGAAGAACTTACTCAAAAACTTAAAAAACTGGAAGATGAGAATACTGCAAAAGAACAGTCAATTATAGAGTTATCGAGCAAATATGAACAACTAAAATCTGAATACAAGCAAATGGAAGAGTTATACCAGGAAGAGTATAACCAAATTAAAAATAAATATGAAAAGACATCCCTTTAATACTTCCATTACGGGATGTCTTTTATCATGTCTATTACTCCAGATCAATAACACTTACCGGGCAGGCATCTCTAGCATCCTCGGCTTCCTGAAGGTTTTCTTCCGGTATATCATCTTCAATAGCTTGGGCTTTATTGTCCTCGTTCATACTAAATACTGCAGGGCATATAGAAGTACATAATTCACAGCTTATGCAACCGTCCTGATCTACTGATGCTTTCATTTGCAGTCCTCCTTAAAATTATTAATCCATAAACTATTATTCTCCCAAAGCAAATATATATACAAAAAATGTAAGATAATTCAAATGTAATATTATGGAGTTTGATTGTTGATTTTACAGGGGACATGAGTTATATTAAATACAAATAAAAATGGAGATATACAAAAATGAATAATAATTTTGAAATAATTGACTGTCATGTTCATACATTTGCTAATGATGACATAGCAGCTAAAATTATGGCATCATTTAATAAGCTATATAATATAGAGTTTAAAAATCCAGGTAACGGAACAATACCCAATGTATTAGAAAATATGAACGAGGTTGGGATAGACCGTACGGTAATGGCCAATTTTGCACCACCCAAAATTTTAGACTCTAATAATTTGTGGACTATAGCCACAGCTAATTCCTCAGAAGGGCGACTTGTACCACTGGTAAATTTTCACCCTGATATGGAGGGGAGGCTGGCTGAAAATTTTGAAAAGTATGTTGAGCTTGGAGCAAAAGGCATAAAGTTGCATCCAATGGCCCAAGGGTTTGATATCAATGATTCCAGAATGGACGAACTTTATAAAAAGTGCAGCGAAACCAAGTTTACTATCCTTATACATTGTGGTAGGGTTTCAAATGCAAGACTGAATGGATTCTCAGATTTTGAGTCCATAGTTCCTATAATAGAAAAATATCCGGATATACCAATAATTCTTGCTCACATGGCGGATGGAGACAAGGAATGTGTTTTAAAAGTGTCAAAGCAATATGAGAATGTGTACTTCGACACATCCATAGTTATAACCGGTTATCCTGAAATAGCCCGTGTCAATGAACCTAGTTGGTTGGATGACAGTGAAGTGGTTGATATTATAAATGAAGCAGGAGAAGATAAAATACTTTTTGGCTCTGATTTTCCATGGGGAAGCTCAGTGCATGACGTAAAAAGGTTTATGAAATTAAAATTATCTGATAGGCAGAAAAAAACTATTCTTAGTGAAAATGCTAAACGGCTATTTAGGCTATAAGTTTATTTAGAAAATAAAATATGTAACATTACCAACCTCGCTTAATATAATAAAAAGCGGGGTTTTTTTGTCAAAAAGGTATACAAGAAACTTTTTTGTATAAAATATCATCAATATGGTATTCAAAGAGGAGGCAGTATATGAAGAACAAAAAGCTATTTTTTTCAATTTCATATGTTGTATTGCTTTCGCTATTGATAGCAGGTGCAATTTTATTCAGCAAGCCCTCAAATAACAATAATGCACCTAAAATGGATTCTTTAACGGAGGAAAATTTCAATAAGGGTGTTCTTGCATATAAAAGTAAAATCAACGGTAAAAAGGATATAAAAATTGTAAATAACCCTCAAAAACTAGATTTACAAGCCAGCCTCATTGAAAATATGAATGGTGAGGTTACTATAGATATTTCATATAAAATAGATGGAAAGAAAATAAATAAAACAATAGACACTTCAAAAGTACCTGAAATTAGAAATCTTTTAAGATTCAGAGAAAAATTTAAGAAAGGTTATCAAATAGATAAAATATTGGTAAATGATAAGGTGGAAAATTTATACTTTTATGTTAAGGGAAAGGAAGATAACCGCCTTACCCAAACCTGGCTATACACTTATGACCTAAAGACATCAAAGGCATATAAGTTATTTTATGACATAGGCGATTTTAGTGATTTTTACTTATCACCTGATGGTAAATATAATGCTTTGGCATACCAGAGTGATTTAGAAAGTCAAAAAAACCAAAGTTCTAAAAATAAGGTAGTAATAATACGGTGTGAAGATAATAAGATTATTTTCAATGGAGACAAGGATATAAACGGCAAAACCATTGGTCAGGACAGCGGCTTGTACATTTACAAGTACGATTTTATAAAATGGGTAAATTCTGAGAATTGCTTACTAAAGCAAATTTCAGAAATAAAGGATGGTTCTCGTAAAATTCATGAGCAAAATGTATATTATAATGTGGTAGATAATAAAGTAAAAGTTAAGTAGATTATTGATTTGATTTAAGGCGGTAGGCATATCAAGATGCTTACCGTCTTTTATTTGATGTTCTTTCTCGTCTTGTTTTAATAATCCATTTAGTGTATTCTTTTAGTAATGTTATTTTAGTTTGGAGTGATGAGTATGTATATAGTAGGTTTGAATGGAAGTCCCAACGTGGATGGAAACACAAGTTTCCTGGTTAAAAAGGTTCTGGAGGAATGTGAAGCAAGAGGCGCCAAAACAATTCTTCTGAATGTGGGAAAGATAATGCAGGAGCAAAAATGCGGCTTCTGTACAGTATGTTCAAATCCATGTACTGGAAATTGCTATAAGGGTACAAAGCTTGAAGAAGCTTTTGAAATATTAAGAAATGCAGATGGGGTAGTTATTGCCAGTCCTGTTTACTTTGGAAGTGTTTCCGCACAGCTAAAGGCCATGTTTGATAAAACAAGGAAGGTTAGGGCAAACAAAGGTTTATATAATAAAGTAGGATTGTGTATGGCAGTGGGAGCTTCTCAGTATGGAGGCGAAGAAACAACAATAAAAGCCATGCATGATATGATGCTTGTTAATGGAATGATAATAGTAGGTGACGGATATATTGACGACAATTGCGGACATCAGGGTGTGTGTGCTACCAGACCTGCTCAAAATGATGAAGAGGCAATAAAAAGAGCAATAATGTCTGCAAAAAGGCTTATAGAAGTATGTAATGCAACTGAAAGCATAAGACAAAGCTGATATAATTTAAAATTTTACCGCAGGTGCGGATTACGGAGGATATGACAATAATATGTTGCACGAGTTTTCCAGAAGTGAATTAATTATTGGAGTAGAAGGACTAGAAAAATTAAAAAACAGCAAGGTAGCAGTATTTGGTGTTGGAGGAGTAGGTTCATTTACGGTAGAGGCACTTACCAGAACAGGGGTAGGTCATCTTGTACTTATAGATGACGACTGTGTATGTCTTACCAACTTAAACAGACAGCTTCATGCTACCAGAAAAACAGTAGGTAGGCCAAAGGTTGAAGTTATGCGAGACAGAGTTCTTGAAATAAACCCAAAATGTGATGTTACTATCATTCAGAAGTTTTATATGCCTGATGTAGCTGATGAGATACTAGATAGCAGCTTTGACTATATTGTAGATGCAATTGACACAGTAACTGCAAAAATTGATTTGGTAGTAAGGGCTAATCAATTGGGGATACCAATAATTAGTGCAATGGGAGCAGGCAATAAGACTGACCCCACCCGGTTTCAGGTTTCGGACATATTTAAGACTACAGTTGACCCTCTGGCAAAGGTAGTAAGAAAGGAACTTAGAAACAGGGGAATAAAAAAACTAAAGGTAGTATACTCTACAGAAGAACCTATAAAACCTGTTGAAACCGAGACTTCCAGCTGTAGTGCAGGTTGTATATGTCCTAAAGGAACAGCCAGAAAGTGTACAGTTAAGCATCAGATACCGGGAAGCCTTTCATTTGTTCCTTCTGTTATGGGCTTAATTATTGGAGGAGAAGTAATAAAAGATTTGATTGGATATAAAAAAGATACAAGTAGTAATTAATTAAGAGGAGATTTTACAAATGTTTGATAGACGTATCAACATATTTACCGGTCATTTTGGAAGCGGAAAAACAGAGGTTGCCGTCAATTATGCCATGAAAATGGCAGAAGCCGGGCATAGAACAGCTATAGTAGATTTTGATATAATAAACCCCTACTTCAGAACAGCAGATGCAAAAGATGCACTGGAAGAACAAAATATTAAAGTAGTTCTTCCTATGTATGCAAACACTAACGTTGATATACCTGCCATACCGCCAGAAATATACTCATTGTTTGAAGACAAAAATGCAAAAGTGGTTTTGGATGTTGGCGGGGACGACCTTGGTGCTAAAGCAGTATCAAGGTTTAAGGAAGAAATAGTCAGCGATGACTACGAAATGTATTTTGTAGTAAATACAAAAAGGATAATGACTGATTCACCTGAAAAAATTGCAGAGATGATTGCTATTATTGAAGAAGGGGCAAGTATGAAGGTTACAAAATTGATAAATAATAGTAATCTATTGGAGGAAACTACTCCCGAAATTATTATTGAAGGAAATCGCATTTTATCACAAGTTTCGTCTAAATTAGGGATTCCCATAGCAATAACAGCAGGTATGGAAGAGGTTGTAAATAGAATACAAAAAAGTGATATTGGTAAAACCGAAATATTATCCATGAGGAAACAGATACATCTTCCGTGGAATAGAGGTTAGGACGTTATGACATTTTTTTATATAATTCTTGCTATAGTTGTGGGATGTATAATTATAAGTGTAATTGGGAAAATATCCCGTACAAATAAAAACAGGAGTCAAATTCGAGCCCAATGGGGCAAAACTCCTGCTACAAAGTATTCAGAGGATATATACAACTCCGTTAGAAATTATTTTGATAACCATAAAGATCAAGGAAAGAACTTTTTTATAGATGACATAACTTGGAATGATTTAGATATGAATAGGATTTTTGCCAGGGTGAACATAACCCGAACGGATGTAGGGGAAGAATATCTATACAACATGCTGAGGGAATTAGTCTATGATCAGAATGAGTTGACTGAGAGGGACAGGCTGATAGAGTACTTTAGAAAAAACCCATTTGAACGTGAAAAGATTCAGTTAATCTTATCAGATTTGGGAAAACTCAGGTTTTTAAGTATATCAGAATACATGAACGGTAAAAGAAGCGGTGGTGGCATAAAGGGAATATACTATAAGATTTTGTCATTATTCTTTATAGCATCAATGGTTGCCACAATATTTTATCCCGGAGCAATAGCTGTTTTTATGATATCACTTGCTGTTAATGTAACAGTTTATTTCAAGGCAAGGGATCAGATTATCGGTCACTTGCAATCTCTCGGATATATTGTGAACATGCTGGGAATTTCACGAAAAATATCAAAGCTCAATATAAAAGAACTGGATACATATTTAATTGAATTGAGAAAATGTAGTGCTAAAGTAAAGGGAGTCAGCCTTAATGCCTTTTATTTTTTGTTCTATACAAGTGAGAACTATTTATTTGAGCTTATAAAAATATTTCTTCTTGGTGAACCAGTTGCGTTTCACAGTATATTTAAAATTGTAACAAAACACAGTCAGGAAATCGAGGCTGTATTTAAGAATGTTGGACTTCTTGATAGTCTGATATCAGTGGCATCCTACAGGGATAGCCTTGATTACTATGTAACGCCTGTACTGGTAAAAGGGAATATAAATAGCAAAAAGATAGAATTTACAGATATGTATCATCCCCTGATAAAAAACCCTGTTACAAATTCCTTCTCCGTAGCAGGAGGGGCATTGATAACAGGGTCAAATGCAAGCGGAAAATCAACATTTCTTAAATCGATAGCAATAAATGCAGTTTTTGCTCAGACTATTTACACATGTCTTGCAAAGGCATATTATTCCAGCTACTTTAATATTTACAGTTCTATGGCTCTGAGTGACAATCTTGAAATGAATGAGAGCTACTATATTGTTGAAATAAAATCTCTTAAACGTATTCTGAAGGGCCTCAACGACCAAGTTCCATGCCTCTGTGTCATAGATGAAGTGCTGAGAGGTACAAATACTATTGAAAGAATTGCAGCATCCTCTGAAATACTGAACTATATTGCAGGCAATAATTGTATATGTCTTTGTGCTTCCCACGATATAGAGCTAACTCAAATATTGGCAGATAAAGTTGACAATTATCACTTTCAGGAATTCTTTGAGGATGATAATATAAAGTTTGACTATAAAATATATCCTGGTAAATCAACTACCCGTAATGCAATAAAATTATTAAAAATACTTGGTTATGATAAAAGCATAGTTGACAACGCTGAAAAAAGAGCTTGTCAATTTACCGAAAATGGATATTGGTTAACAGTGTAATAATTGAAGTTTTTATTTGCATAACTTGCAAATAGATACAAAGAGTTTTATAATAAAACAATAGTTTTAGTTCGCTAAATTACTAAAAATCAAAAGTAAATAAAGTTAATAAAATAAAGTGAGGTCTTGATAATGGCAAAAGTTATATTCCACGAGGAAAGATGCAAAGGCTGTAAACTATGCGTTACAGTTTGTCCTAAAAAAATTGTCATAATGAAATCTGATAAATTAAATCAGAAAGGTTTTCATCCTGCAGGAGTCGAAGAAATGGATAAATGTATCGGATGTGCATTCTGTGCTACAATTTGTCCAGATTGCGTTATTGAGGTAGAGAAGTAAGAAGTATAAAGGAAGAATAAAAATATAATAATGTTCCCTACCAAACATACGATGGGAAATGTTTAGATTATAGGCGGTGAACACATATCACTTGCCTTATTTGAAATGTAGCTAAGGCAAGAATGTTTTTCGGTAGCCGAAGAATTTTCTTGGAATAATAAAAATTTTGGAGCCGTTTTGTGGCTCATGGAGGTTAATATGGCAGAAAAATTATTAATGAAGGGTAATGAGGTAATAGCAGAAGCTGCCTTAAGAGCCGGTTGCAGGCATTATTTTGGATATCCTATCACACCCCAGACTGAAGTAGCACATTACATGGCAAAAGCAATGCCAAAAATAAACGGTACATTTGTTCAGGCTGAGAGCGAGGTTGCAGCAATTAATATGGTTTATGGTGCAGCGGCAGCAGGAGCACGTGTTCTGACATCATCTTCAAGTCCTGGAGTGAGCTTGAAGCAGGAGGGTATTTCATACATAGCTGGAGCAGAGCTGCCTGCGGTAATGGTAAATATTGTGCGCTGTGGCCCCGGTCTTGGCGGTATACTTCCTGCACAGTGTGATTATTTTCAGTCTGTTAAGGGCGGAGGACACGGAGACTACAAAAATGTAGTTCTTGCTCCATCAAGTGTTCAAGAACTTTATGAGTTGACGGTAGAAGCTTTCAATATATCTGACAAGTACAGAATACTTACCATAATCTTGGGAGACGGTATGCTTGGTCAGATGATGGAAGCAGTTGAATTCAAGGATAAGGAAGAAATTTATCAGGATGATAAAAAGTGGGCTTGTACAGGAACAAAAATGGAGAGGGAAAGTAATGATATTACCTCCATATATATCCAACCAGAAGTCCTTGAAAATCATAATCTGAAGCTTCAGGCTAAATATAAGAAGATTGAAGAGAATGAAACAAGAGTTGAATCATATAACTGTGAAAATGCAGACATAATTGTAACTGCATACGGAACTGTAGCGAGAATTGTTAAGAATGTAATAAAAATGGCTGAGAAAGAAGGCATAAAGGTAGGACTGATAAGACCTATCTCATTGTGGCCATTCCCGACTGCTGAATTTGAAAAGTATGCGGAAACACCTAAGGCATTCCTAAGTGTAGAACTGAGTGCAGGACAAATGGTTGAGGATGTTCGTCTTGCTGTTAACGGAAAACGACCTGTTCATTTCTATGGACGTATGGGTGGTATGGTTCCAAGCCAAAAAGAAATTCTTGATAAAATAAAGGAAATCTTAAATAAATAAGATTCAGATGGAGGGGAAAAAATGGCAACTGTGTTTAAAAAACCACATGCTTTAAAGGACTTATCTCTTCACTATTGTCCAGGTTGTACTCATGGTATTATTCATAGGATAGTAGCTGAAGTAATTGACGAGTTAGGTATAGAGGGTACTACAATAGGTGTTTCACCTGTTGGATGTGCATACAATAATTATGAGTATTTTCATGTAGATATGGTACAGGCTGCTCACGGTAGAGCTCCGGCTGTTGCAACCGGAATAAAAAGAGTTCATCCTGATAACTTTGTATTTACTTACCAAGGAGACGGAGACCTTGCTGCCATTGGAACAGCTGAAATAATTCACGCTGCTACAAGAGGTGAAAAAATAACAACTATTTTTGTAAATAATGCAATATATGGTATGACATCAGGTCAAATGGCTCCAACAACACTATTAAATCAGGTTACAACTACTTCACCATTTGGCAGAAAACCTGAGATTCATGGATTCCCAATAAAGGTTTGTGAGCTGCTTTCACAATTGGAAGGTGCTGCATATGTTGAAAGAACATCTGTACATGATGTTAAAAATATTAGGAATACCAAGGAAGCTATAAAGAAGGCTTTTAAAGTTCAAGAAGCAAACAAGGGATTTTCAATAGTTGAGGTCTTGTCAACATGCCCTACAAACTGGGGATTGAATCCTGTAGATGCATTGAAATGGCTTGAAACCAACATGTTGCCCTTCTATCCTTTGGGTAATTTCAAAGGAAAGGATTTGGAGGTGTAGAAATGAAGCAGCTTGAATTGATAATTGCAGGTTTTGGAGGACAAGGTATATTATCGGCAGGAAGATTGTTAGCATATGCCGGAATGCTTGAAGGAAAAAATGTTTCATGGTTGCCGTCATATGGACCGGAAATGAGAGGCGGTACTGCAAACTGCAGTGTTGTTATTTCTGATGAACCTGTGGGTTCTCCAATATTGGATACAGCTAACGTACTGATTGTAATGAATGGTCCATCTCTTGAAAAGTTTGAGAAATCAGTAGTAAGCGGTGGGCTAATCATATCTGACAGTTCTTTGGTAGAAGCAAAACCCGTCAGAACAGATATTGATTTTGTAGGTATTCCTGCAACACAGATGGCCTCAGATATGGGTAATCTTACTTATGCAAATATTATAATTTTGGGTAAATTGCTAGCAAAAACCGAAATTGTTTCAAAGAAAAGCTTTGAGGCTGCTTTGAAAAAGGTTCTTCCTCCAAAGAAGCATTATATGATTCCTGATGAAATGAAAGCCCTTGATATGGGACATGATTATTAAAGGAAAAATACATAATTAACTTTATATATTTTGTCACAAGATTGTAAGAACTGTGTTTTATAATTCAAGCTATAGACTATCTGATTGATTAGTGTATAGCTTGAATTTTTTAAATTGGAGATGATTCTATGATTATATTGAAAACAGAGGGATTACGAAAATATTATGGCAAGGATGAAAATCTTGTAAAAGCTCTTGATGGCATAAATTTGGAAATTATGGAAGGTGAATTTGTGGCCATTGTCGGTACATCAGGAAGCGGTAAATCAACTCTTTTACATATGCTAGGTGGGCTTGACAAAGCTACAGAGGGCAAAGTTACGGTAGCGGGTAAGGAAGTTTTTGATTTGAATGATGAGCAGAGGACTGTTTTTCGCAGAAGGAATATTGGCTTTATATTTCAAAATTACAATCTGGTCCCTATACTGAATGTTTATGAAAATATCACTCTTCCAGTAGAACTGGATGGGGGAAGCCTTGATAAAACATTTATAGACGATATTATAAAAACTCTTGGCCTTGGTGGTAAGCTTACAAACCTTCCAAACAATCTTTCAGGAGGTCAGCAGCAAAGAGTAGCCATAGCAAGAGCATTGGCAGCAAAACCTGCCATAATCCTTGCAGATGAACCAACAGGCAACCTTGATAGCAAAACTGGACTAGAGGTAGTTGGTTTGCTTAAAATGACCAGTAAAAGATTCCATCAGACAATTGTCATGATTACACATAATGAAGAAATTGCTCAGCTGGCAGATAGGATCATTCGCATTGAGGACGGTAAAATAGTCGGGGGTGAAGACAAATGATGTTTCCTACCGATAACAGGATTGTAATAAAAAAATTGACTGTAAGAACAATAAAAGCAAGCAAAATTAGAAATATATTTGTTGTTACTGCCATAGCATTAACTGCTTTACTTCTATCAACCATTTTTAGTATAGGAATAAGTGGAGTAGAGTCCGTCAAATTACAGAAAATAAGAACTATGGGAACAATAGAGCATGGGGGCTTAACTTGTCCTACTGATGTACAGATAAAGAAGCTGAAATCATTGGATTATATAAAGTATGTAGGTATTATGGCACATGCGGGAGATATAGTAAAAACTCCTGAAATGGGAAACTTGTCTTTGTCATTGTTCTGGTTTGACAATACGGAATGGGAAAAACTTAGAGTTCCAGCTATGAGTAATATTAATGGAAAATATCCTCAGGCATATAATGAGATAATGATACCGGAATGGATTCTTAAAAGAATGGGTATAACTGATCCTAAAATAGGCATGGATATACCAATTAAATATAGAAAGGCTGGAGATACTGAGCCTAGAGCCACAAGTGAAACCTTTAAACTTTCAGCATATTACACAGAATATTCTAATTTGCGTTCGGGAAATATTGGAACCATGTATGTATCAAAAGCTTTTCTTGATAAGAATGGAATTACTCCTGAGATTTCAGGCACTGCAACTGTACATTTCAAAAGCAATAAGAATATTGAGCAACAATTTGAAAAACTTATCAAGGAGGTCACTGCATCACCAAATCAGAAGTGGAAGATGGTTCCGTTATATGAAACTGTAAATGGAGACAGGCTGTCAACAATAATAGGACTGTCAGGACTTATACTATTCATAATGCTAAGCAGCTACCTGCTAATATATAATGTTTTATATATATCGGTGTCAAAGGACGTACACTTTTACGGGTTGCTAAAAACTGTTGGTACTACTCCAAAGCAAATAAGAAGAATAGTAACGGGTCAGGCAATTAGGCTGACAGCCCTGGGAGTACCTCTCGGACTAGTTCTGGGAGCAGCAGTTTCCTTTGTTGCCGTTCCCTTTGCACTAAGCGGGGCTTCAATAGATACAGGTATAAAAATATCTTTTAATCCTATCATATATATAGGAGCAGCAGTTTTTTCTCTTGTAACTACACTTATCAGCAGTATAAAACCCGCTGGAATGGCTGCTTCAATTTCACCGATTGAAGCGGTCAGATATACCGGAGCTACTGTATCCCTAAAACTCAGAAAAGGGTCAAGGGGAGGTAAGGTGCAAAAAATGGCTTTCAGAAATGTTTTCAGAAACAGACGAAGGGCAGCAATTGTTCTCTTATCATTGTTTATGGGAATAACGACATTTATGTTGGTAAACACACTTGTGCTAAGTATGGATACGGAAAATTATGTAAATAGCTATATGGATAATGATTTTACGTTAACAAATAATACATTTTTTCAAAATGGTACAGGAATAAAGCAGAAGTTTGATAATGATTTTATATCAAAACTTGAAAGCATAGAAGGAGTAACAGAAATAAGAAAGGTATATCAAAAGATAGTTACTCTCAAATACGACGAAGACCTATATAAGAAACATATTGAAGAATTCGCAAAAAGGTTTAATGCACAGATACCAACAAGTGAGGAAATAAAGAAAAACCCAAGGATTTTCTGGTCAAACTTGGTGGGACTTGACACGGAATTCCTAAGCAACCGTAATAAAACACTTACAGAACCTGTTGATTTGGAAGCTTTTAAAACAGGTCAGATAGCTTTAATTTCAACAAATAATCCAAAACTTTTCAAGGTGAGTTCCCGTATTGATTTTACGGCAGATGAAAAAAATTATTCTATCAAGTTGGGAGGATTTTTACCTGAAAGAACTGCATTTAGCGGAGGCTTTGGGCTGGCACCTGTTGTTTACATAAGCAATGACTATATGAAAAAGTTATTTAACGACCCTGTTTTGTGTTCTATAACAATTAATTCTCAAAAGGACAAAGAAGCAGATGTATTAAAACAGTTAAAGGAAATGACAGCAAATGATAATGAAATATCAATGGATTCAAGGCTAGAGACCCTTGAGCAATTTAGAAGTTCAAAAACAATGCTATACATTCTAGGTGGTGGACTGTCCTTAATATTGGCACTTATAGGTATTCTCAATTTTGTAAATGTTATGGTGACTGGAGTAAACACAAGACGGCGTGAGTTTGCAGTTTTAGAGAGTATTGGTATGACTCCGAAACAGATGAAACGTATGCTAGCTTTAGAGGGACTCACTTATGCAATTATTTCCTGTGGACTTGTGGTTACTTTAGGAGTTGCAATAGATATATGGATATTCAGCTTATTCAAGAAGCAGGCTGACTACGCCATTTTTACCTTCCCTGCAATTCCATTAGGTTTATCAGTTGTTATTATTTTTGCGGTGTGTATTTTAGTACCGGTAGCTGCATACGTTACAACTACAAAAGATACAGTTACGGAGAGGTTGAGAAGCGTTGAAGGTTAGGATAAAATAATTATGTATTAACATAATTTTCTTTTGGAGAGGTAATATGGCTAGAATACTTATTGTTGAAGATGATAAGCTTCTCAATGAAGGGATATCAATTGCACTAAAAAAGTATGGACATACGGTTCTGTCAGGTTATTGCTACCATGAAGCTTTTTGCTTATTTCTCAATAACAGCTTTGAATTAATACTGCTGGATATAAATCTTCCTGACAGAAGTGGTCTTGAGCTTTGTAATGAAATACGAAAAAAATCTGATATTCCCATCATATTCATCACTGCTAATGACACGGAGCAGGATATTGTTAATGGCTTTGTGAACGGCTGTGACGACTATATAGCAAAGCCATTTTCTCTTGAAGTTATGAATCGGCGTATTAATGCAGTACTCAGGCGGACCAGAACTGAAAATAAAAGCATTTTTCATTCAGGTGAAATATCAATAAACTATGAAAAAATGATGGTTACAAAAGGCGAAGTATCAATTAAACTGACTGCGACAGAATACAAGTTGCTGACACTTCTTACTCAAAACAGCGGGCAGGTACTTACCAGAGATATTATTCTCCAGAGACTTTGGGACACAGATGAAGCTTTTGTTGATGAAAATGCTGTAAGTGTTAACATGAGAAGGCTTCGTCAAAAAATTGAGGATGACCCTAAAAATCCGAAATATATAAAAACCGTTTTCGGCATAGGCTATACCTGGGGAGAGGAGTCCTGTAGGTGATGAATGGTATAAAAAAAAGAGAAGCCGTTTTGATCGCAGCAATTTATTGTATTTGTATTGCTTTTATGACATACCAACTATTGGTTGCAAAAAATAATCAAGCAGTGATATTCTGTATTATGTTTACGGTACTGTTAACTGCCTTGATTACAGCACTTATATTATTGATTCACAGATACATGCAAAGTGTATTGGTACAGCTTTCCGAGATGGTAGCATCACTTATAGACATGAGGGAAGCAGAAGTAGTTTCGGTGCTTAACGATGATTTATTGTCAAAGTTACAATCACAGGTGCTTAAGCTTTTAAGAATACTAAAATCACAAAACATAAAGCTTAGGAATGAAAAGAATGAAATAAAATCCTTGATTTCAGACATATCTCATCAGTTAAAGACCTCCCTTGCAAATCTTAAAATATATGTATCATTCATAATGGACGAAGATATTGATCCATTAATGAGAACGGAATACCTGAAAAATATTGATAATCAATTAGATAAGCTCAATTGGCTGATGGAAAGCATGATAAAAATGACCAGGCTTGAAAGTGGTATTATTCAGTTGAATCGTGAAGAAAGTAGTTTGAATGATATGCTGATGACATCCTTAAAGCAGATATACCAAAAAGCAATAAAGAAGAATATAGAAATAGTGTTCATTCCTTTAGAAAGAGATACTAGGTTGTCGATTGACCAAAGATGGACGGCTGAGGCTATAACCAATATTTTGGACAATTCAGTCAAATATACACAGGAATCGGGAAAAATAAAAATTCAGGTACATAAATACGAGCTGTTTATCAGAATTGATATAGAAGATAATGGTGTAGGGTTTAATGAAAATGAAGTTAATGATATATTCAAGCGTTTTTACCGAGGAAAAAACTCCAATGGGATAGATGGTGTTGGAATAGGCCTTTATCTATCAAGAGAAATAATCTCAATGCAGGACGGATATATAAAAGCAAAGTCCGTATCAGGAAAGGGAAGTATGTTTTCGGTTTTTTTACCTCTTCAAAGCTATTAAAATTATGCACCCGGGGATACCAATCTTAAAATTAGTATCCTCGGGTGCATAATAGTGTCTGGCTGAATTAAATATTGAATAGGATATCAGCGTAGGTTGGTATAGGCCATATATTTGAATCTACTATACGCTCCAGCTCATCAGCAACCTTTCTTAAGGCTTCCATTCTTGCAAAAACGTCATTTCTATAGAACATAGCTTGCTCAAAAGTATCTTCAAAAGAATGCTGAGCCTTGCTTAGACTATTTTCTAATAGAGAAATTTCCTTTTTAAATTGTGAAACAAAGGAAGCTGTTTCATTGAGCAATTCTGTATTAGCACTTAAATCTGCTTCAATTCCGCAGTTCTTAATTTCATTTATAGATTTTGCAATTTCAGTTTCAAATTTGATGCAAGCTGGAAGAAGCTGTCTTTTTGCCATTTCAAGCATGGTCATAGCTTCTATATTAATTGTTTTGATATATTTCTCAAGTGAGATTTCATATCTTGAATGCATTTCAACTCTGGAGAAGACATTGTGCTTTTCCATAACAGCCATATTCTTTTCCTTCAACAGGCAAGCAATTGCTTCCACATAACTTTTAATGTTTGGAAGGCCTCTTTTTTCAGCTTCTTTTACCCATTCATCGGAATAGCCGTTACCATTAAATATTACTCTTCCATTTTCTTTTACTACATCTTTAATAATATTGTTTACTTCTTTTGAGAAATCCTTTGCCTTTTCAAGTCTGTCAGCAAACTCTTCAAGAACGTGTGCAACTATTGTATTCAAGAAAAAGTTAGGTGATGCAATGGATGCAGAAGAACCAACCATTCTGAATTCAAATTTATTGCCGGTAAAGGCAAAAGGTGATGTTCTGTTTCTGTCAGTAGTGTCTTTTCTAAGTGCTGGAAGTGTCTTAACACCAACCTTGAGCTTTTCAATGCCATTTGTTTCAATATCTTCTCCAGATACAATCTGATCAAGTATTTTTGTAAGATCATCACCAAGGAAAATGGAAATTATAGCAGGTGGGGCTTCGTTTGCACCTAGCCTGTGGTCATTTCCTGGGTTGGAAGCAGATAACCTTAAAAGATCGGCATATTCGTCTACAGCTTTTATAACGGCACATAAGAAAATCAGGAATTGTGCATTTTCATGTGGGGTTTTACCCGGGTCAAAAAGGTTCTGACCATCGTTTGTTGTAAGTGACCAGTTATTATGTTTACCGGAACCGTTAACTCCTGCAAAGGGCTTTTCATGCAACAGACATACCAAACCATGTCTTAGGGCAACTGTTTTCAAAAGTTCCATAACAAGCTGATTATGGTCAGTGGCAATATTAGCAGTTGTAAAAATAGGAGCAAGCTCATGCTGCGCAGGAGCAACTTCATTATGCTCTGTTTTTGCTGAAATACCAAGCTTCCATAATTCATGGTCAAGATCTTTCATAAAAGCTGAAACTCTTGGCTTTATACTGCCGTAGTAATGATCATCCATTTCCTGTCCCTTTGGAGCTTTGGAGCCAAAAAGAGTACGTCCTGTGAAAATCAAATCTTTCCTTTTATCGTACATTTTCTTATCAATAAGGAAATATTCCTGCTCAGGGCCAACGGTTGGAGTAACCCTAGTAACATTTTCATTACCGAAAAGCTTGAGCAGCCTTACTGCATTTTTTGAAAGGCATTCCATAGATCTTAAGAGAGGCGTTTTTTTATCAAGTGTTTCACCTGTATATGAGCAGAATGCTGTTGGGATATACAACGTATTGTTCTTAATAAATGCAGGTGAAGTACAGTCCCAAGCGGTGTAGCCTCGTGCCTCAAAAGTGGCTCTTAAACCTCCAGAAGGGAAAGATGAGCCATCTGCTTCACCTTTAATCAACTCTTTGCCGGAGAATTCCAATATTACTTTTCCATCATCAGTAGGATTAATGAAGGAATCATGTTTTTCCGCTGTAATGCCAGTCATTGGCTGAAACCAGTGTGTATAGTGGGTAGCACCTTTTTCGATTGCCCAATCCTTCATTGAACTGGCAACTACTTCAGCTATTTCAAAATCTAACGGAAGACCTTCATCAATAGTTTTTTTCAATGCCTTGTATGTAGCTTTAGGCAACCGTTCTCTCATTACGGTATCATTGTATACATTTGAACCGAATATTTGGCTTATCAGACTCATAAATCACCTCATAAAATATTTTTAAGGCATCCGGCTGTATTCTGGATACCAATAATTATTAATATTACCTAATAAAGATACAATTTTTCAGTACTAATTGCAAGCATAAAATGGACTGGCGTCTTTTCTGAAGCTAAATATTTATAAAATTCTTTAAAAACCACTATATTTTCTCCTTACAAAGGTAAAAATTGCAATATCCTTAAAATTCTATTTCAAAAAAATGAATATTTATTCGTGAATTTTAGAGGTAATTTAGGGAAATTGAAAAAGAAAGCTGTTGCTATGATATAATACAATTAACACACTGTTTTATGGGCTTATTGTAGACATAATATTTATAACGGGCATAGGTAGGTGGCACATTTGATAGATATACTGACAAATCCAATTAATATTATAATAATTCTACCTGTTTTAATAACTCTGATAAGTTCTCTTGTAACTAGATATAATCGCGAAAGAGTTATTAAAAGTTTTTATTCAATAATAAACAGTGTAGAGCTAATTTCAGGCTTATTAATTGCCTTGTTATTAACAAGGGGAATTCTATTTGACAATGGCAATAAGTTTTTTGTATTTATCCGTAACCATATGCCTGAAAATATCAAAGCAAGTTTGGAAGCAAATAATATATATACATATTTATGTGTCGCTTTTGTTGTGCTATTGATTGTTGTGCTGATAATTAAGCTGATTATGTATCCTTTGTATAAGCATGTATTTGGAGCTATGGCTCAAGGAATATACAAGGTTATGAGCTCAATGAGTTCTGTGACGCGAAGAATAATTTCATTTGTCTGCAGTATACCAAAGGCAGCGGTTTCATTAATATGTATCTGCTTTGTACTGTATTTTTTTTCGTACTATTTTACAGTACCCGGTTTATCGCTGTGGATAGATGATTCGGTAGTGCTTCAGGGAGTTTATAAAACGGCTCTGAAGCCGGTAGTTGAATCTGAAATTGCTAAGAAAATACCGGTAATAATTAATGATCGTTTTGTAAGCCCTACAATGAATGGGCAGGAAGTTAAATTAGCCGAAAATATCAGAGATACTCTTGATAATTATAATATAAAAGTTATTCAATACTTTAACGGAGTAACCCTTGATGATGCGGTAAAATCAAATGATGAAATAGATAAACTGGCTCTTGAATTAACAAAGGGAAAGACCGGGGAGTATGAGAAAGCAAAGGCTATCTACAAATGGATAACTAAAAATATAAAATATGATTACCCAAAAGCAAAACAGATTGCTATTAAGACAGAAGGAACTAAATCAGGCTCTATAATATGTTATGAAACAAGGAAAGGAATTTGCTTTGACTACTCAAGCCTCTTTATTTCAATGTGCAGAGCAAACGGTATAAAGGTAAGGCTGGTTACGGGACTCGGCTATAGTGGACTAGCTTGGGGAGATCATGCATGGAATCAGTTCTACGATAGCAATGAGAAAAAATGGATAAATGTAGATTGTACCTTTGGTGTTACCGGAAACTACTTTAACTCTCCAAAATTCAATTTGGATCACAAAGGAGATCGAGTACAAGAAGAGTGGTAAATAATCAAGATAACACCTTTTTTAGAATTTTTCCTCCCTTATATTCTATGTTTTCATGGGTATAATTTTCATAGTAGTGACTATGTGAGTTTGCCATGCTGAGTCTTCCACCAATTTTATGTTTGTGTCCGTGGGTAGTTTTTATCGGTAACCCTGTTATTCCTGAATATATATGGCAATGCCCGTTAAAGGAAGATGTTCCAAAATATATATGGAAATGGAATAGCCCTATACCAAACATATATTCAGTATGTCCCGTAAGTCTGTGAGAGTGCTTTTCACTAGTTAAACTATTAAATTTGTAAAAATGATAGTGATTAACCATAAGCTTTCTCCCTTTAGCTATTATTCCCTTTATTATTGTGCATTAGTGTATAATAATTTATTATAAAAAATAATGGAATTAATAAAGCAGTTTACCATATATGTTATAATACTTTTAGTTAGTAAATTGGTAAACCTAATAAGGAAGGATTAAATTAAATGATGGAATCAATAGTTGCCATTATATTACTTATAGCTAACATACCTGTTTATAAGAAAATATTGCGATGTATATTTCGTGATAGAGAGGATATTAATGATGCAATAAAATATTCATTTACCCCAGATTTATTTTCACTTTTTAAAGGGAATTATTGGAAAGACAAGATGGGCGAAGCCAAAATTTCAGCATTTGTATTTTGCTGTGTTGCTGTTGTTGTAATTGAATTTTTAATAATAAAATGGATAATAGGCATTTTTGCATAAGAATAAATCAAAACAATTAATAAACGGAGTTTACATAGTATGAAAGAGATTTTAACTAAAAGAGAACTTGAGAATAGAGTTAAGCGGCTGTGTGTCAAAGCTACAGAAAAATATCCGGACTGGGATACAATAATAATATTAGGGCGTGTTAATCAGTATTATTTTACGGGAACTATGCAAGACGGAATACTTATAATTAAAAATGGCGGGAAATTAATGTATTTTGCCAGAAGAAGCTATGAACGTGCAAAAATAGAGTCACCTTTATCCGATTGCATATATCCTATGGGAAAATACTCTGATGCTGCAGAGGTTTGTGGTAAGTTGTTCGGAAATACACTTTTAGAAACTGATATTGCAACTATTGAAGTACTTGAAAGACTTAAGAATCAATTTGAGATAGATAGGATTTACCCTATAAAAAAGATATTGTCTGAGGTAAGAGCAATTAAAAGTCAGTATGAACTTGATGCTATAAGAGAGGCTGGAAAACGACACAAACACCTGCTTGAGGAAGTTGTACCAAGTATTTTAAGAGAAGGAATGAGCGAGGTAGAATTATCGGCAGAGTTGTTTGAAAAAATGCTAAAACTTGGACATCAGGGTGTTTCGCGGTTCAATAGCTATCAGACTGAAATGATAATAGGACAAATTGCTTTTGGAGTAAATTCTCTGTATCCTACTAATTTTGACGGTCCCGGAGGCATGAAAGGTTTAAGCCCAGCAGTACCATTGTTTGGAAGTAGCAAAACTCTTCTAAAAAAAGGTGATTTGGTTTTTATTGATGTAGGTTTCTGTATTGAAGGATATCATAGTGACAAAACACAGGTTTATATGTTTGGTGGGAAGCCTTCAGATGAAGTACAAAAAATACACAGGCAATGTGTTGAGATACAAAAGAAGACTGCGGCTCTTCTAAAACCCGGCAATATACCATCTGAAATATACAGCAGTATAATAGGTGGTCTTGACTCTTCGTTTTTAGAAAACTTTATGGGTTTTGGAGATAGAGTTGCTAGATTTTTGGGTCATGGAGTTGGTCTTCATGTAGATGAACTTCCTGTAATAGCAAAAGGCTTTGACAATCCAATAAAAGAGAATATGGTTTTTGCCATTGAACCCAAAAAAGGTGTACCACAAGTTGGAATGGTAGGCGGCGAGGACACATATATCGTTACGCCTGATGGAAGTGAGAGCATTACAGGAGGAGAAAGGGATATTATATCAGTATAGGAATGGATAGATTATAGCTTTATTGCCTAATCAAGAAAGACAGGTTATCATATTTTTAATTTTCAAAAATAAACATATATAGAGTATAGAGCTTGAAAGCACTTTTTAAAGAGAAAATCTATATATGGGAGTGTTTGATGATGAAAATAAGATTGTTATTGGTAAAGGCAAAAAAAATACCCAAAAAAGTTGCAATTGCGATAATGTTTATACTGATATGTACAATATTTGTTACAATAGGTTATACGACTGATTCGATTGGAGTTTTTAACTCAGCAAAGCACCTTCCAATTTACAGTGTTGAAACAGATAAAAATGCTGTATCAATTACATTTGATTGTGCATGGGGTGCAGATGACATATCTCAAATACTTGATACCCTTAAAAGCGAGAATGTAAAAGCAACATTTTTTATGGTTGGTCAGTGGGCTGAAAAGTTTCCTGATGCAGTTAAACTTATAGCAAATGACGGTCATGATATTGCCAACCACGGGTATTCGCACTTGCGTATGAGTACAATCAGTAAGGAGAAGTGCAAAAGCGAAATAGAGCTATGCAATAAAAAGCTTGAAGAAATATCAGGAGAAAAAATAAATCTTTTCAGGCCTCCATACGGAGATTACAATAATACGGTTATTGATACTTGTAATGAAATGGGATGTTACCCCATTCAATGGAATGTTGACAGTCTTGATTGGCGTAAGGAAATGAGCAGGCAGGATATATTGGACAGAATTCTCAAGAGAACCAAACCTGGAGCAATACTGCTTTTCCATAACGATACCAAGTATACTGCGCAGCTTCTCCCTGAGATTATAAAAGGGCTTAAATCTCAGGGACTAGAATTCTTACCTGTATCCCAGCTAATAATGAAAGAGAATTATTACATAGATGAACAGGGTAGACAGCATAAGAATAAGTAATCGTTACATAAGAAGAGAACTTTTCAGATTTAGTGCTAATTTTAAGACGGATATTGAATTTCTTCTGTTACTAATTCAATAATGTTATTTTTGATAATAATTATTTTTATACCTTTTTGTTGATTTAAGTATAATTATTACTTATAATGTAAAATAATGTTTTAATTGCAATTATATACATTAAGGATTTAGTTAACAGGAGGGTAAAATGATAGAAGTAATTAAGAAAGTCAAATTTGCAGCATTAGCTTTATTTGTTGTAGCAGGATTACTATTCATGTCAAATACCGTATATGCAGGGAGCACATTGACCTCTGATGACGGGTTATGGAATTTTACTGAGGCTGGCGAAATAGGTAACTATTTGGGTAGTGAGAGTGTAGTAACAATACCTGAGCAGCTTACATCAAATGGCGTCACATATAATATCACAAAGATACCTTGGAATGCATTAAGCTGGAATCAAAATATTACTCAGATTAACATAGGCAAAAATATTACATCTATAGCTAATGCTCCATTTGTAGATATGACAAGCCTAAAAGATATAAAGGTAAGTTCTGAAAATGCAGATTACTGTGACATAAACGGCATTTTATATAACAAGGCAAAAACAAAATTGATGAGATTTCCTCAGATGAATTCCACTGAGGTTTTGGAATTACCGGATACATATGTAGAGAGTAATATCAATGCTTTGGAAAAATGTTCAAATGTATACAAGCTAATAATACCTGCAAGCTACACGGGGAAAGCAAGCAATGTGGGGGAAGCATTAAGCTATAAATCTTTTCCGAATTTAGGAGCCTGTGAAGAAAAGTCTGTAAAATCAGCTTTCTATGATAAAATCAAATTATCATAGGAGGCTATTTTTTATGGCAAGAAGAAAGAATTCGATGAGCGAAGGAAAAAAGAACATTATTGCATCCCTACTTCAAGAGTATGACATCAAGACTGCAGAAGACATCCAGGAAGCACTTAAAGACTTGTTAGGGGGTACCATTCAGAGCATGTTGGAAGCCGAGATGGATCAGCATTTAGGCTATGAACCATACGAACGTTCCAATAACACCAATTACAGGAACGGAAAAAAATCCAAATCAATACAAAGTACATATGGTAAGATGGAAATTGACGTTCCACAAGATCGAGAATGTTCCTTTGAGCCTCAAATCGTGAAGAAGCGTCAAAAGGATATCTCAAGCATTGACCAAAAGATCATTGCTATGTATGCAAGAGGTTTGACAACTCGCCAGATCTCTGACCAGATCGAAGAAATCTACGGATTTGAAGTTAGTGAAGGCATGGTATCCGATATCACAAACAAACTGCTTCCAGAAATTGAGGAATGGCAACAACGTCCACTATCCAGCGTTTACCCAATTGTATTCATAGATGCTGTGCACTTTTCTGTTAGGGACAACAATGTCATCAAGAAGCTGGCTGCATACATCATTCTTGGAATCAATGAAGAAGGCCAAAAGGAAGTGTTAAGCATTCAGATAGGCCAAAATGAAAGCAGTAAATATTGGCTTAGTGTCCTAAATGAACTGAAGAACCGTGGAGTCAAGGATATTCTTATACTTTGTGCAGATGGCCTGAGTGGCATCAAGGAATCCATTGCTGTAGCTTTTCCGGAAACAGAGTATCAACGCTGCATAGTCCATCAGGTAAGAAACACACTAAAATATGTTGCAGACAAAGATAAGAAGGAGTTTGCTAATGACCTGAAGACAATCTACCATGCCCCTACAGAGGAGACCGGATATGAGCGTATGATGCAAATTACGGACAAGTGGCAGGACCGTTATCCTAACGCCATGAAGAGTTGGTCTACGAACTGGGATATCCTAAGCCCGATTTTCAAGTTTTCTACGGATGTTCGCAAGGTAATCTACACAACCAATGCTATAGAAAGCCTGAACAGCACATATCGTCGTCTGAATCGTCAAAGAAGCGTATTTCCAAGTGACACAGCCCTCTTAAAGGCCCTATATCTAGCAACCTTTGAGGCAACCAAGAAGTGGACTATGACTCTCCGTAACTGGGGTAAAGTCTACGGTGAGTTGTCCATCATGTATGAGGGCAGGCTTCAGCAATAAAATCAGGACAATCAAAAACACCCTTTTGGAAGGGTGCTATTGACATGCCATTAATTTACTATTATATTGTAGACAAGTTATGAAAGCCAGCATCTGGCCTTCACAACTCTAATAAAATTATCATAGAAAGCTATTTACAGAGATTATTTCACACACTCGAATTTAGAGGAAATTGAGGTTTCGCAAGGGAACACCAATTACACAAGCCAAGATGGTGTTCTTTACAATTATGATAAATCAAAGCTTATATGGTACCCTGCTAAAAGGCCTGCCACTGATTTTTCAATTCCCGATAGTGTTAATATGATAATTTATAATGCATTTGCGAACGCCACAAATTTAAAAAATGTAAACCTGACCTCTAATATTAATACAATACAATCTTGTTTTTCAGGATGTGAATTAACATCTATTAATCATATTACAACAAGGGAAGAATATATTAATTGGGATACTTCAATCAAATCCGTATTTCAAAATAATTTGAATATTTTTGAACAACAACCATTTTTAAAATCTCTGGTTGAGCAGGAAGTCCAATATGCTGTGGATAACTATATTCAAGAAGGCATGAATGATTACCAAAAAATCAAGGCATTATATAATTATGCTACTAATAAAGTATCTTATATTACAAGTGGTAGCACATCAGACTTAAAAAATCATTGCATAAGCTCAATATTTCTTGGTGATTCCACAGTATGTGAGGGCTATACTTTAGGCATGGCTTTACTATTAGACAAGGTAGGAATAACAAATTGTCCTGTTTCAGGAGGAAATCATGCATGGAATCTTGTATATCTAAATGATACATGGTTACAAATTGATGCTACGTGGGATGATGAGGGCGATATGGCTGGTACCACCTATTTCTTAAGAACAACTGATGAGTATAAAGAGTTGGGCCATCCAAGTTATAAATCCTTATGTAACTCAAATTTTACTGATTATAGCTTTGGCACGGATAAGAGCGTATATTCCAAAAATTTACCGAAGTGTGATGCAACTATAGGAGATATTAATAAGGACAAGATACTTAATCAGCAGGATTTATATTCCATGCAGAATGAAATCCGGGCCTATGCTATGTATTGGCAAGATGGCTATTATAACGTGATGGCAGATATGAACCGTGATGGGGAAATTAATTCAGATGATTATAACTTACTGAATGATTTAGTTTATTAAAGAGAGTTTAGTTTTAAAAAGCTATTTTGCAGGCTGCAAAATAGCTTTTGTATTCTGAACAGCTTTACACATATTTATAAGCTGGTCACCATTTATACATTCAATTACATTTTTATGGCAAAAAACTTTTGTAGATGGCTTGA